>NZ_JBICLK010000054.1:0-210663 GCF_043105275.1 Pseudomonas sp. TYF_14 | reverse complement strand
GACCTAACCGCAATTCCAACCATTGGGGTGGACACTGCATTAGTGCTGGCAGGGGAGATCGGTACAGATCTATCACGCTTCCCGTCCTCACAGCACTTCTGCTCTTGGTTGGGACTGGCTCCCCCTACCCGAATTTCCGGCGGTCATCGACTGGCAGGTGGTGGGCCCAAAATAGTCAATCGAGCAGCTCAAGCACTCAAGCAGGCTGCATCCAATGCCCGTAACGACAAGGGTTTCATTGGTGCATCACACCGAGCCAGACTGACTCGAATGGATACCAGCTGCGCCATCAAGGCCACTGCGCATCAGTTGGCACGTCTGGTGTACAACCTGTTAACCAAGAAGCAGGCTTATGTTGAACAAGGTCTTGAGGAGTTCGAAACCAGAAGCCAAGACCGGCAGGTCCGGGCTTTGCTTCGCAAAGCCCGGAAACTGGGGTATCAGCTGGTGGCCGCCTGAGTGCTTAGAAAACAATGGGTTGCATTTTGTTTGATGAGAGCGGGTTCACCCGCGAAGAGGCCAGCACAGGCAACCCCCGCCTAGCCCCCAAAAACCGATAGATTCAATGGCCGCACGGCCCCCATCCAGATCGCATGATCCCGGTGATCCGCCAGTTCATCCCCGGTTTCCGGATGCATGAATACCACCAGGCCCTTGCGGTACAGCGCCAACCAAGGCAAAACCACCCCCACCACTTCCGGCCCGAACGCCAGCTGGCAACTCCAGTCTGGATGCGGCCCAACCGGTTTCTGGTGCATGCGCCCCATGGTCACGGGGAACAGCCGCGCCGCCTCCTCGCACAGTT
This sequence comes from Pseudomonas sp. TYF_14, assembly GCF_043105275.1. NCBI lineage: Bacteria > Pseudomonadati > Pseudomonadota > Gammaproteobacteria > Pseudomonadales > Pseudomonadaceae > Pseudomonas > Pseudomonas sp. TYF_14. The sequence goes on along the minus strand of NZ_JBICLK010000054.1, from coordinate 209,858 downwards.
CGCGGGCCTGCTCCATGGTGGCTGCGTCGTAATAAACGTGGGCGTGGTAACCCTTGATCCTCTGCACGATAACTCCTGATTGCGGTCCAACCATCACCACCTGCAACGGGAGTGATGCAGTGAAAAACGCCGAAACCCCAGTGTTCAAACTGGTCCTGTTCGGGCCTGAAAGCAGCCTGGGCAATGCCCTGATGGTCGAGCTGCTGTCGCGCCAGCACGAAGTCATCGCCGTGGTCGACGACCTCAACCGCCATTCGCCGCGCCCGGGCCTGCACTTCAAGATAGGGGGGCTGGGTGATGCCCACCAGGCGGAGCAGGGCGCAGCGGGCGGCTCGGCGGTGATCGCCCTGTTACCATCGCTGGCGCCGGGTGACCTGCCGGGGCAGGCACGCTTGAGCGAGGCGCTGGTGGCGGGGCTTGCGCGTACGACTATACGCCGGCTGCTGCTTGTGGGCGATTTCGATGTGCTGGATGAACCGGGCAAGTACAGCGAGGTGGAGCGGGAATGCGTGGCCCAGGTGGTTGATGGGTTGCAGCGCAGTGCCTTGCACTGGACGCTGATCAATGCACCGCAGGAACTGGCCGGGTTAGGCATGGAGCATTTTCGCAGTACCGAAGGCACGCTGGAGCCTGGGCTGGCTGAGCCGTTGCGGCGCTTGTCCAGGATCGCAGCGGGGATGGTGGACATGCTGGAGCTGGACTTGCACCGGGGCGAGCACCTGAACTTCGTGGTCTAGATTGCCGGGGGCTGCTGCGCAGCCCATCGCGACGCAAGGCCGCTCCCCCATGGGCCGGCGTGCGCAGTGCCACTGTGGGAGCGGCCTTGTGTCGCGATGGGCCGCAAAGCGGCCCCAAAATCTCAAAGGCTGCGCTCCTGCTCCAACCAATCCACGAACCGCTCGATCAACGCTCCCCGCCGCTTGCGCGGTGGCAAAACTGCGTAATAGCCGCGTTCCGAGCGCAAACTCCCCTCCAGCGGCCGGCACAGCAACCCTTGCTCCACCAACCCGTCCACCAGGTGCGCCCAGCCAATCGCCACCCCTTGCCCGGCAATCGCTGCCTGAATCAGCAAGGTATAGTTATCAAACCGCAGCTGCCCCGCCGGCGGTGAGCTTTCCACACCAAACCCACGAAATACCCCCGCCCAGTCAAACCAGCGGCTGGCCTGCTCGCCCTTCAAATGCAGCAGCGGCAATCGTTGCAAAGCCACAGCTGACAAGGCTTTGCCATGAATCAGATGGGGGCTGCACACCGGGAACACTTCCTCATCGAATAGCCAGCGGCTTTCTCCTTGGTGAAAGCGTCCATCGCCAAACAGCACCGCCACATCAATGTCCGGGCGCAACATGCCCTGGCTGCGCTCACCCGTCACCAGGCTCACATCCACCTGTGGATAAGCCTCATGAAAGCGCTGCAGCCTTGGCATCAGCCAGAACGCCGCAAAGGCAAAGTCGGTGGCGACCTGCAGCACTTCGCGCTGGCCGCGCCCGCCGGCCTGGGCAATACCGTCATCCATGGACTGCAGCCCCTGATGCACCTGTTCGAACAGCAACTGGCCAGCCTCGGTCAGCTCGATGCCCCGGTAAATGCGGTCAAACAGGCGCGTGCCCAACTGTGCCTCCAGGCGCTTCACCTGCTGGCTCACTGCCGGCTGCGTGGTACCCAACTCCAGCGCCGCAGCGGTAAAGCCACGCAGGCGCGCAGCAGCCTCGAATACGCGCAAGGTATCCAGCGACAACCCGGCAAGGTGCTCAAACATAAGCTTGGCTAATCCCAGTCATTGCCCGCCATGGGCTTTACCCATGTTATCCACAGTCGCATCTTGGTAGGCAAGCGGTTCGCATAACCCTCAACGATGGAAGCCACCATGACGCGTCCGAATATCCTGTTCATCATGGCCGACCAGATGGCCGCGCCCTTGCTGCCGATCTACGGCCCTTCGCCCATCAAGATGCCGCACCTCGGCCGTCTGGCCGAGCAAGCCGTGGTGTTCGACTCGGCCTACTGCAACAGCCCACTGTGCGCGCCATCACGCTTCACCCTGGTCAGCGGTCAGTTGCCCAGCCGCATTGGCGCCTACGACAACGCGGCCGACTTCCCTGCCGATGTGCCGACCTACGCCCATTACCTGCGTCGCCTGGGCTACCGCACCGCGCTGTCGGGCAAGATGCACTTCTGCGGCCCGGACCAGTTGCACGGCTATGAAGAACGCCTGACCAGCGACATCTACCCGGCCGACTACGGTTGGGCGGTGAACTGGGACGAACCCGATGTGCGTCCAAGCTGGTACCACAACATGTCCTCGGTGCTGCAGGCCGGTCCGTGCGTGCGCACCAATCAGCTGGATTTCGACGAGGAGGTGGTGTTCAAGGCGCGCCAGTACCTGTACGACCATGTGCGCGAAAACGATGGCCGGCCATTTTGCCTGACCGTTTCGATGACCCACCCGCATGACCCCTACACCATTGCCAAACGCTACTGGGACCGCTACGAAGGTGTGGATATCCCCATGCCCCGTGCCGAGTTCAGCCAGGCAGAACTCGACCCGCATTCACAGCGCCTGCTGAAGGTCTACGACCTTTGGAACAAGCCACTGCCTGTGGACAAGGTTCGCGATGCCCGCCGCGCCTACTTCGGCGCGTGCAGCTATATCGATGACAACATCGGCCAATTGCTGCAGACCCTGGAGGAATGCAACCTGGCCGATGACACACTGATCGTGTTTTCCGGCGACCACGGCGACATGCTTGGCGAGCGTGGCCTCTGGTACAAAATGCACTGGTTCGAAATGTCGGCGCGGGTGCCGCTGCTGATCCACGCGCCGAAGCGCTTCGCGGCGGGCCGGGTCACTGCCTCGGTGTCGACCTGCGACCTGTTGCCAACCTTGGTCGAACTGGCTGGCGGCGCTGTGGATAAAGACCTGCAGCTGGACGGCCGCTCACTTCTGGGCCATCTGCAAGGGCAGGGCGGTCACGACGAGGTGATCGGCGAGTATATGGCCGAAGGCACCGTCGGCCCGCTGATGATGATCCGCCGCGGGCCCTACAAGTTCGTGTACAGCGAAGACGACCCATGCCTACTCTATGACCTGAGCCGCGACCCGCACGAGCGGGAGAACCTCACCGGCAGCCCGGACCACCAGGTGCTGCTGCAGGCATTTGTCGATGAAGCGCAACAGCGCTGGGACATCCCCAGCCTGCGCCAGCAGGTGCTGGCCAGCCAGCGCCGCCGCCGCCTGGTGGCTGAAGCGCTGGCCATCGGCAAGCTGAAAAGCTGGGATCACCAACCACTGGTGGACGCCAGCCAACAGTACATGCGCAACCACATCGATCTCGATGACCTCGAACGCAAGGCACGTTATCCACAGCCCGCCCCCCTGGATTGAGAAGAGAGGCCGCCATGCACAAGTTCTCCGCCGCCGTGTTCGCCCTGGCCCTGAGTGCCACCACGGCCCACGCCGCAGACAGCGATGCGCAATGCAGTACCGTGAAAATGGCCGACCCCGGCTGGAGTGATATTGCCTCGACCAATGCCGTGGCACGCCTGTTACTGGAAAGCCTGGGTTACCAGGTGAAGATCGACAGCCTGGCCGTACCGATCATCTACGGCGGCCTCAAGGACGGCCAGGTCGACGCCTTCCTCGGAAACTGGATGCCGGCGCAGCAAGGCTTCCATGACAAGTTCATCGCCAATGGCGATGTGCAGCAGCTGTCGCGCAACCTGGAGGGAACCGAGTTCACCCTCGCAGTGCCCGACTATGTGTGGAATGCCGGGGTGAAGGACTTCGCTGACCTGCAAAAACACGCCGGGCAGTTCGACAAAAAACTGTACGGAATCGGCTCCGGCGCCCCGGCTAACCTGTCGCTCAAGGCAATCATCGACAAGAATGAATTCAACCTCGGCCAGTGGAAGCTGGTGGAGTCCAGCGAGCAGGCGATGCTGGCCCAGGTCGACCGGGCGGTGAAGAAGCAGCAATTCATCACCTTCCTTGGCTGGACCCCGCACCCGATGAACGTGAAGCTGAAAATGCATTACCTGACCGGCGGGGAAAAGTGGTTCGGCAGCAAGGGCGAGGTATACACGCTGACGCGCAAGGGTTATCCACAAGCCTGCCCGAATGCCGCGAAGCTGCTGGGTAACCTCAAGTTCACACTGGACATGGAAAACAGCATCATGGCCGAGGTGGTAGACAAGAAGATCAGCTTCGATGAAGCGGCCAAGGCCTGGGTGAAAGCGCATCCTGAACGGTTGGATGGGTGGTTGGCCGGAGTTACCACCAAGGCCGATGGGGATGCCCTGGAGGCCGTCAAAGCCAAACTGTAATCTCACAAAGCAACACACCAACCCTGTGGGAGCGGGCGCGCCCGCGAACACCGGCAAAGCCGGTGCCAAGCAACGCGTTGGCTTTTTCGCGGGCATGCCCGCTCCCACAGGGCTTGGCGACCCCTTAAGGATTGTGGATAACCCATGCATCGCCTCTCTTTACTGCTGCCCTTCCTCACCTGGCTTCCCCGCCAATCGGGCCGCAGCCTGCGCCAGGACCTGCTGGTAGGCCTGAGCGGCGCCATCCTCGCCCTGCCGCAATCCATCGCCTACGCCCTGATCGCCGGCCTGCCCGCCGAATACGGGCTTTACGCCGCCATCGTGCCGGTACTGATCGCCTGCCTGTGGGGTTCTTCCTGGTACCTGATCTGCGGCCCGACCGCTGCCATTTCCATCGTGCTCTACGCCAGCATCAGCCCGCTGGCCGTGGCCGGCAGCGCTGACTACATCACGCTGGTGTTGCTGCTGACCTTCCTCGGCGGCATTTTCCAGCTGCTGCTCGGGCTATTGCGCTTCGGCGCGCTGGTCAACTTCGTCTCCCATTCCGTGGTGCTCGGCTTCACGCTGGGTGCCGCCATCGTCATTGCCTTGGGCCAGCTACCCAACCTGCTGGGCATGGCCCTGCCCAGCCAGGCCACCGCGCTGATGACCGTGCAGGACCTGGCCAGCCACGCAGGCGAGGTCGACCTACCTTCCTTGCTGCTGGGCCTGGCCACCGTCGTGATCGGTGTGGCCTTCAAACTCTGGCGCCCACGCTGGCCGAGCCTGTTGATAAGCCTGATCCTGGTCAGCTTGCTGGCCTGGCTGCTGCCGGGCTTCTTTGGCCATGTACCGCGGGTGGCAGCGTTCACCGGGCAACTCCCGCCTTTCAGCCCGCTGCCTTTGCTGGACGTGGAGCTCATGTTGCGTCTGCTGCCCAGCGCCGTTGCGGTAGGCATGCTGGGGTTGGTCACCAGCCTGTCGATTGCCCGCTCGCTATCGGCACGTTCAGAACAACTGATCGACCCGGACCAGGAAATACGCGCACAGGGCCTGTCGAATATTGCCGGTGCATTTTTCTCTGGTTACCTGTCTGCCGGTTCCTTCACCCGCTCGGGCCTGAGCTACGAGGCGGGCGCCCGTTCACCGATGGCCGGGGTGTTTTCAGCGCTGTGGGTGGCGTTGTTCGCCGTGACCGGCGCCGGCCTGATCGCGCACTTGCCGATACCGGCCATGGCCGGCAGCATTCTGCTGATCTGCTGGGGGTTGGTGGACCACCGAGGGATCCGTGCATTGTTCCGGGTCAGCCGCTCGGAGTTTCTGGTGATGGCGCTGACGGCTGCAGCGACATTGCTGCTGGAGCTGCAGACGGCCATCTATGCCGGCGTGCTGGCTTCGCTGTTCTTCTATTTGAAGCGCACCTCACGACCACGGATCCAACAAAGCCGTGAAGGGGACGCGGATGTATTGCGGGTAGGTGGGTCGATTTTCTTTGGTGCGGCGCATTACCTACAAGTGCGCTTGCAGCGCTGCCAAGGGCCGCATGTAGTGATCGATGCCCGGCAGGTGAATTTCATCGATTACTCGGGTGTGGACATGTTGCACCGCGAGGCGCGGCGGTTGCGGCGATTGGGGGGGAGTTTGACCTTGCACCGGGCCAGGCCGCAGGTGATCGAGGAGTTGCAGAAGCTGGAAGGGGTGGAGTTGTGCCCGATCCGGTTTGAGGAATGAGGTTGGGATTCTGGGGCTGCTTTGCAGCCCATCGCGACGCAAGGCCGCTCCCACAGAGGATCGGCGTACGACGTACTTTGTGGGAACGGCCTTGCGTCGCGATAGGGCCGCCAAGCGGCCCCGGCCAGCTCAGCCCCGAGCGAGTTGCCGGCGCAGTTCAGCCAACACCGGCGCCGTATCCGGCCTCACGCCACGCCAGATAAAGAAGGCTTCAGCTGCCTGCTCAGCCAGCATCCCCAACCCATCCAGTACCTTGGCAGCCCCCAGCTTGGTAGCCCACTGGCAAAACGGCGTCGGCTCCTTGCCATACATCATGTCGTAGCAAACCGTACGACCCGCCTCGACCAGGCTGTCGGCAATCGGTGGCAACTCCCCGGCCAGGCTCGCCGAGGTGGCGTTGATGATTACATCCACAGGCTCCTGCAACCAGGCAAACCCGCTGGCCACCACCGGCCCCAGTTCATCGAACTCGCGCGCCAGCTGCTCGGCCTTTTCCACGGTACGGTTGGCAATCACCAGCGACTGCGGCTTGTGCGCCAGAATAGGCTCCAGCACGCCGCGCACAGCGCCACCGGCACCGAGGATGAGAATGCGCTTGCCAGCCAGCTCGACCCCGGCATTCACCGTCAGGTCGCGCACCAGGCCAGCGCCGTCGGTGTTGTCGCCCTGCAGGGTGCCATCAGCCAGCTTGCTCAGCGTGTTCACTGCGCCAGCGCGCTGGGCACGCGGGGTCAGGCTGTCGCACAGGCGGTAGGCCTCTTCCTTGAACGGCACGGTGACATTACCGCCACTGCCTTGCTTGAAGAAGCCGCGCGCGCAGTCGCTGAACTCGTCCAGTGGCGCCAGCAGCGTGGCATATTCCAGGTCCTGACCGGTCTGCTCGGCGAACAGGCGGTGGATCAGCGGCGACTTGCTGTGGCCGATGGGGTTACCAAAAACGACGTACTGGTCCATGACGGCTCCTTGGTTATCCACAGGCTTACTGGCCGAGCCAGTCGCGGTCCTGCAGGAAATACTCGGTCAGGCGCGCTTCTTCGCTGCCGGGTGCAGCCTTCCAGTCGTAGCCCCAGCGCACCTGAGGCGGCAGCGACATGAGGATGGACTCGGTACGGCCACCGGATTGCAGGCCGAACAGGGTGCCACGGTCGTAGACCAGATTGAACTCCACGTAGCGGCCGCGGCGGTATTCCTGGAACTCGCGCTGTTGCGGGGTGTAGGGCGTGTCTTTGCGGCGCTGGACGATCGGCAGGTAGGCGTTGATGTAGGCATCGCCGATGGCGCGGATGAAGGCGAAGCACGTGTCGAAGTCCCACTCGTTCAGGTCATCGAAGAACAAGCCGCCGATACCACGTGGCTCACCACGGTGCTTGAGGTGGAAGTAGCGGTCGCACCAGGCCTTGTAGCGTGGGTACACATCGGCGCCAAACGGCGCGCAGGCCTGCTCGGCCACTCGGTGCCAGTGAACGCAGTCTTCTTCGTTGCCATAGTATGGCGTCAGGTCAAAGCCGCCGCCGAACCACCATACAGCCTCTTCACCTTCCTTTTCGGCGATGAAGAAGCGAACGTTGGCGTGGGAAGTGGGCACATGCGGGTTGTGCGGGTGTATCACCAGCGACACGCCCAAGGCTTCGAAGCCACGGCCTGCCAGTTCGGGGCGGTGGGCACTGGCCGACGGCGGCAGGCCGCTACCAAACACATGGGAGAAGTTGACCCCGCCTTTTTCGATCACGTTGCCATCACCGATAACCCGCGTGCGGCCCCCGCCACCGGCTTCGCGCACCCAGGCGTCCTCGACGAAGCGGGCACCGCCGTCTTCTGTTTCGAGGGCAGAGCAAATGCGGTCTTGCAGGTCGAGCAGGTAGGCTTTCACGGCCTCGGTGCGGCTAGTCATCGGGTCACCAGGAACGGGCAGGGAAGAATTCGCCGCGTAGCATACCACCGCCAGCGCGCGCGCCGCAGTTGACGACGACCAAGCAAAGGCGTCCGATAGAAGGCCTTTCCCGATCCCGACTACAGGAGTGCGAGATGGCCAAGCGTATCCAGTTCAGCCAGCATGGCGGCCCGGAAGTGCTGCAGTTTGTGGAATTCGAACCCACCCCGCCCGGGCCACAGCAGGTGCGTGTGCGTAACCATGCGATCGGCCTGAACTTCATCGATACCTACTTCCGAAGCGGGCTGTATGCGCCGCCGTCCCTGCCTTCTGGCCTGGGTACCGAAGCGGCAGGTGTAGTAGAGGCCGTGGGCGAAGGCGTGTCCCGGCTGAAGGTAGGAGACCGTGTGGCACATGCCGGCGGCCCGCTGGGCGCCTACAGCGAGGTGCATACGCTACCGGAAGCCAACCTGGTCAAGCTGCCCGACAACATCAGCTTCGAGCAGGCGGCAGCGGTGATGCTCAAGGGTATGACCGTACAGTACCTGCTGAAGCAGACCTATGAGGTGAAGGCGGGTGATGTGATCCTGTTCCATGCCGCAGCCGGTGGTGTAGGGTCGCTGGCCTGCCAATGGGCCAAGGCCCTGGGCGCCAAGCTGATCGGCACCGTGAGCTCTGCCGAGAAGGCCGAACGGGCCAAGGCGCTGGGGGCTTGGGCGACCATCGACTACAGCCGTGAAGATGTGGCCAAGCGCGTACTGGAGCTGACCGACGGCAAGAAATGCCCGGTGGTGTATGACGGCGTCGGTGCCGACACCTGGCTGACCTCGCTGGACTGCCTGCAGCCACGCGGGTTGATGGTGAGCTTTGGCAACGCTTCCGGTGCGGTGAGCGGGGTGAACCTGGGGATTCTGGCGCAGAAGGGCTCGCTGTATGTCACCCGGCCGACCTTGGCCACCTATGCCAACAATGCCGAGAACACCCAGGCCATGGCCGATGACCTGTTTGCGATGATTGCCAGTGGCAAGCTGGCTGTGGATATCCAGCAGCGGTATCCGCTGAGTGAGGCGGCCAAGGCGCAGGCGGAGTTGTCGGCGCGCAGGACTGTGGGGTCGACCGTACTGATTCCCTGAGCCACACACATTCCCTGTAGGAGCGGGTTTACCCGCGAAGAAGCCACCGCGATGGATGGCACCGGCTTTGCCGGTGTTCGCGGGCACGCCCGCTCCCACAGGTACTGAGTCGGCCTCGATAGCAGCGCTATGCCTTGGAGGCTGGGCGTGACGGCGATGGCGTCGACTCGATGCCATCGAGTATCGCCTCGATCACACCCTCTGCCATCTCAATCGCATGCAGGTTCGACCAGAACATGCCACGGCCTTCTTCACGCATGTAGTCCAAAGCTTTGTAGCCGGTTTCGTAAGCGCTGCGCAGGTATAGGGCTACGTGGACCAGAGCGTCCTCGGCAGAAATGTTTGGGTTGACGGTGAAGAGTGGATCGTGGCCGGCATCGCAGCGGCCGAAGGGGCGGGTGGAGGTGCATGGGAGAGGTGGATCGGGGACTATTTTCTTCATCATTGGAAAATGCTCCTCAAGGCCGCGAACCCTCACTACCACGTGAATGGGTGGCGACTGTACGCGAGGTGGTAGACCCGGGCATTTTCCAATCCAGGCAGGCTCGAAAGCCTCCCACGCACAGCCACCATAGACTGTCATGGAAAAAATGCATCCGGGCTACCACACCCGATCGCCAAGTTATTCGGCGACGGATAGAGCCTAGAGGCAGAGGTTCCCACTTAGAAGGTGATGGAAGGAGACGCGGGTCGTAGGATATTTCCGAAGTGCCCAGCTGGACAGACATTTTGGCAAAAATCAGAAAACCCTGATCACGCAGAAAGCCACAGGAGGCCGATGTATAGCACGCCAGAAAAAGATCCCGGCTTGACCGTACAGATTCGGAAGCGTAGCCTTTCTGCTTGAGGATGTGCTGGTGCGCCGGTTGAGTTTCAAGTTATCCGGGCGAGTGCATCCCCGCCATTTAGGCCGCTTAAGCGGCCTTTATTTTTTGGCTTGTTTCTATCCCCTTTCGGGATGATGGAATAGAGCTCTGCCTTGGGCTTGCGGGCCGTCAGCTCAAAAATCGCCTCATCGAAGACCTCGTTACCATAGCCATCATCGCGACCAAACGTGCTGCGAAGGGCAGTCATGTGCGTGGCACTCTTCCAGATCGACGTCGCAGCCAGTGCTGCCTTGATCTGCAGAATCATGTCATCGATGGTGTAACCATCTCGTACTACCCGGCTTCTGTAGGCATGGCTACCGATGAAAACGATGCCTGGGTCCTCAAGCTGTGGCAAATCCTGCCCGTCCTTCTGCCTATTGATCGCGTCAAACTGATCAGCGGTGAACCTACCAATTTCCACCGCCCTGACCCGGTGGTTGGACGCAAGCTGCTCAAGATTCGCCCTTATCAGGTACTCGGCATTTTCGAATAGCGGCATGTTCCCCAGTACTCCCGCCGATTGGCGACGGTTCTTGCTAGCGTCAAAGATCGAGCGCCGCACGTGCGACGCATGGCTAGCAAGCTAGAGGCTGGGGTTTATGCAGGGAAGGTGAAGACTGGGGACGCAGGGAATAAGAAATTTCCCAAACTCAGTACCGGACAGCCATTCGAGACATAATCAGAAAAATCTGCGGTGAATTGGCCCTAACCTCGTGGGAGCGGGCATGCCCGCGAACACGGGCGAAGCCCGTGCCAGGCACCGAGTTGTATTCTTCGCGGGCGCGCCCGCTCCCACAGGGGCCCGAGTCCCGAGCCAGGCCTGTGGATTGGTATCAACCCGGGCGAACGACTTCGCCGGTTGCCAGGTCGCGAATCACACTCGGGTTCTTCCGCCCGCCCAGCGCCCCGCCAAGCACCAGGTCCAACTGGCCATGGAAGTACTGCTCAACCCGCAAGCGGGTCTTCGCCGCCGGGCGCCCGCCGGGGTTGCACGAGGTGGAAATCAGCGGCCCCACCAGTGCGCACAGTTCACGCACCACCGGGTGATCACTGACCCGCAGCGCCACCGTGTCATGCTGCCCGGTCACCCACTCGGGCAACAGGTCCTGATGCGGCACCAGCCAGGTGTTCGGCCCCGGCCAGGTGCTGCTCATGCGGTCGATCCAGTCCTCGGGGAAGTCCTCGAACAGGAAGTCGAACTGGCGGATGTTGTCAGCGATCAGAATCAGCCCTTTATCCACAGGACGCGACTTCAGCGCCAGCAGGCGATACACCGCGTCCTCGTTCCATGGGTCGCAGCCCAGGCCCCAGACCGCTTCCGTCGGGTAGGCGATCACTGCGCCTGCCCGGATCTCACGTGCGGCTTGTTGCACACGAAAACTGCTCACCATTGCTGTTTCTCCGCCTATATACCTTGCATGTGAGCAGTGTACTTAGCCCGCGCGGGCAAACCAACGCCCGGCTTCATTGCTGACACGGCCTTCCAGCTCCAGCTCGGTCAACTGCGCCAGCACGTCGGCCAGCGGCTGCTCGCTGCAGTGGGCCAGGCTTTCACTGGTCTGGGGTGCGGCATGCAGCAGGGCGAGCAGGGGGTGGTCGAACCTGTCCACAACCGCAGGCGGCAGGTTCTGCCAGCCCTGCAAGCTTTCCAGGATCTGCTCCACAGTTTCCACCAGCAGCGCCCCATCACGAATCAGCTGGTGGCAGCCCTTGGCCCCCGGGTGATGAATGGAGCCCGGAATGGCGTACACCTCACGGCCTTGTTCCGCCGCCAGACGCGCCGTGATCAGCGAGCCGCTGGCGAGGCTTGCCTCGACCACCAGCACACCGAGCGACAGCCCACTGATGATGCGGTTGCGCCGGGGGAAGTTGCCAGGCAGCGGCCCGGCATCCAGGGGATACTCGGAAACCAGCGCACTGCCGTTGTCGATCATCGCCTGCGCAAGGTCCCGATGGCGCTGTGGATAAAGTTTTTGCAAGCCCGTACCGAGCACGGCAATCGTGCCGCCGCCAGCCTGCAACGCGGCCCGATGAGCGGCACCGTCGACACCTACCGCCAGCCCGCTGGTAATGGTGAAACCAGCCTGCGCGAGGTAGCGGGAAAATGCCCGGGCGGTGTCGAGCGCCGGGGGTGTGGCACGTCTGCTGCCCACGATGGCCAGCTGAGGACGATCGAGCAAGGCTGGTTCGCCAGCGACGAAAAGCAGCGGCGGGGCATCGTCGATTTCTGCCAGCAAAGCTGGGTAGCCTGGACCGTCCCACATCAGCAAATGCTGGCCAGGGCGCTCTAACCAGGCCATTGCGGCGAGCGCGCCCTCGCGTACCTCGGCATTGCGCCGGGCATCGATGGTGGCTTGGGGGATGCCCAACGCTCGCCAGGCCGAACCGGGAGCGCTAAGCGCACTAGAGGCGCTGCCGAACGCATCCAGCAAGGTGCGAAAACGTCGCAATCCTGTCTCGGGCAAGCGATGCAGGCGTAATCGGGCCTCCAGTTCAGCAGGCGGGCAGAGCGACGAATGGTAACTGGGCATGGGGATCGTCCTTGATCGAAACAGGGCCATCTACGTGGCACAACCTGTGGATAACTCTGTGAGTAACACTTTGAAAAGCTGTCCATTGATTGGGGGCTATCAAGCCCATAGTCACCCTAGACGAGCTTGCCAGGTGCCGAAATCCCCGTTTCCCTTTATTATGTGTGCTCAGTTTTCAACCGAACGCACAGTGACTGCCTGACCTTATGGCCATCTTGAACATTCTCGAATTCCCGGACCCGCGCCTGCGCACCCTCGCCAAACCGGTGACGGAGTTCGACGACGCCCTGCGTCAGCTGATCGACGACATGTTTGAAACCATGTACGAAGCCCCTGGCATCGGCCTGGCCGCTACCCAGGTGAACGTGCACAAGCAGGTTGTGGTCATGGACCTCAGCGAAGACCGCAGCGAACCGCGCGTCTTCATCAACCCGTCGGTCGAAGAGCTCACCCATGACATGGGCCAGTACCAGGAGGGCTGCCTTTCGGTACCGGGCTTCTACGAGAACGTCGACCGTCCGCTGCGTGTCCGGGTCAAGGCCCAGGACCGCGACGGCAAGCCTTTCGAACTGGAATGCGAAGGCCTGCTGGCGGTGTGCGTACAGCACGAATTCGATCACCTCAACGGCAAGCTGTTCGTCGACTACCTGTCGCAGCTCAAGCGCGACCGGATCAAGAAGAAGCTGGAAAAGCAGCATCGCCAGCAAGCCTGATCCCCACCTTCCTGAAGGCTTGCTCCGGCAAGCCTTTTTCTTTTTTGAAGCGAGAACTCCATGCGCATCGTCTTTGCAGGCACTCCAGAGTTTGCCGCCGAACACCTCAAGGCCCTGCTCGACAGCCCCTACGAGATCGTGGCCGTCTACACCCAGCCCGACCGCCCGGCCGGCCGTGGCCAGAAGCTGATGCCAAGTGCGGTCAAGGCACTGGCCGTGGCCCATGACATCCCGGTGTTCCAGCCGCAGACCCTGCGCAATGCCGATGCGCAGGCCGAACTGGCCGCGCTGAAACCAGACCTGATGGTAGTGGTCGCCTACGGCCTGATCCTGCCGCAGGTGGTGCTGGATATCCCGCGCCTGGGTTGCATCAACAGCCACGCTTCCCTGCTGCCACGCTGGCGCGGTGCCGCGCCGATCCAGCGTGCCGTGGAAGCTGGCGACGCCGAAAGCGGCGTGACCGTGATGCGCATGGAGGCCGGCCTGGACACCGGCCCGATGCTGCTCAAGGTAGTCACCCCGATCAGCGCCGAGGACACCGGCGGCACCTTGCACGATCGCCTGGCCGAAATGGGCCCGCCCGCAGTGGTTCAGGCCATCGCCGGCCTGGCTGACGGTTCGCTGCAAGGCGAAATACAGGACGATGCCCTGGCCACCTACGCGCACAAACTGAACAAGGACGAAGCGCGTATCGACTGGACCCGCCCGGCTGTCGAGCTGGAACGCCTGATCCGCGCCTTCAACCCATGGCCGGTGTGTCACAGCACTCTGGATGGTGAAAGCGTCAAGGTGCTGGCCGCCAACCTGTCCACAGGCCAAGGCGCCCCAGGCGAGATACTTTCCGCCAGCAAGGACGGCCTCGTAGTTGCGTGCGGTGACCAAGCCCTGAGCCTGACCCGCCTGCAACTGCCTGGCGGCAAGGCATTGAGCTTCAGTGACCTGTTCAACAGCCGCCGCGAGAAGTTCGCCGCCGGCAAGGTGCTGGGCCAATGAACCCACGCCTCGCCGCCGCCCGTGCGCTGGCCGCTGTGCTCAGCGGCAAGGCTTCGCTGAACAGCTCGCTGCCGGCGCAACTGGACAAGGTAGATGAACGCGACCGCGGCCTGACCCAGGACCTGGCGTTCGGTACCGCACGCTGGCAGCCACGCCTCGACCTGCTGGCCGCACAGCTGCTGCAAAAGCCCTTCAAGGCAGCCGATGCCGATGTTCAGGCGCTGCTGCTGGTCGGCCTGTACCAGCTGTTCTACACGCGCATTCCGGCCCATGCCGCCATCGGCGAGACCGTGGGCTGTGCCGACAAACTGAAGAAGCCGTGGGCCAAGGGCCTGCTCAATGCCGTGCTGCGCCGTGCCCAGCGCGAAGGCGAGGAGCTGCTCGCCGGCATGGAGCGCGACCCGGTGGTGCGTACCGCGCACCCGCGCTGGCTGCAGAAGGCGCTGAAAGCCTTCTGGCCAGAGCAGTGGGAGGCCATCTGCGCCGCCAACAATGCCCACCCTCCGATGATTCTGCGGGTCAACCGCCGTCACCATAGCCGCGATGCCTACCTGGCACTGCTGGCCGAAGCCGGCATCGGCGCCAGCGCATGCCAGTACAGCCGGGATGGCATCGTGCTGGCCGAAGCCTGCGACGTGCGCGGCCTGCCAGGCTTCGCCGAAGGCTGGGTGAGCGTGCAGGACGAAGCTGCGCAGCTATCTGCCGACCTGCTGGAACTGGCCCCCGGTCAACGCGTGCTCGATGCTTGCTGCGCACCGGGCGGCAAAACCTGCCACCTGCTGGAGGCCGAGGCTGGCCTGGCGCACATGGTGGCCATCGATCTCGAAGCCAAGCGGCTGACCCGCGTGCGAGAAAACCTCGACCGCCTGCAGCTGGACGCCGAGCTGATCGCCTGCGATGCCCGCGACACTGCCAGTTGGTGGGACGGCAAGCCATTCCAGCGCATTCTGCTCGACGCGCCGTGCTCGGCCACCGGCGTGATTCGCCGCCACCCGGACATCAAGCTGACCCGCCAAGCCGACGACATCCCGGCTTTGGCCACGCTGCAAGGCGAGCTGCTCGATGCCCTGTGGCCGACCTTGGAAGTGGGCGGCATGCTGCTATACGCCACCTGCTCCAGCTTGCCGACCGAAAACACTGAAGTGATCAAAGCCTTCCTCGCCCGCACCCCGGGCGCCCGTGAGCTGGACCTGGCGACCGAAGCCGGCCTGCGCCAGCCCCACGGCCGTCAGCTGCTGGCCCAGGAAGGCGGTCACGACGGTTTCTACTATGCCAAGCTGATCAAGATCGCCGCCTCGCGCGGATAAGAACAAAGGATAGGGAGTAGCGCATGAAGATCATCATCCTCGGCGCAGGGCAGGTAGGCGGTACGCTGGCTGAACACCTGGCCAGCGAAGCCAACGACATTACCGTGGTCGACACCGACGGCGACCGCCTGCGCGACCTCGGCGACCGCCTGGACATCCGCACCGTCCAGGGCCGCGGCTCACTGCCGACGGTGCTGCGTCAGGCCGGTGCCGACGACGCCGACATGCTGGTGGCGGTAACCAACAGTGACGAGACCAACATGGTTGCCTGCCAGGTGGCCTATTCGCTGTTCCATACCCCGACCAAGATTGCACGGGTGCGCGAATCGTCCTACCTGACCCGCGAAGAGCTGTTCGACAACGACCATATCCCGGTCGACGTTCTGATCAGCCCCGAGCAGGTGGTGACCAATTACATCAAGCGCCTGATCGAACACCCAGGCTCGCTGCAGGTGATTGACTTCGCCGAGGGCAAGGCCCAGCTCGTGGCAGTGAAGGCCTACTATGGCGGCCCGCTGGTCGGCCAGCAATTGCGCCAGATCCGTGCGCATATGCCCAACGTCGACACCCGCGTGGCAGCCATCTTCCGTCGCGACCGGCCGATCACCCCGCGTGGCGACACGGTGATCGAAGCCGACGACGAGGTGTTCTTCATTGCCGCGAAGAAGGATATCCGTGCGGTGATGGGCGAACTGCGCCGCATCGACGAGACCAATAAACGCATTGTCATCGCGGGCGGCGGGCAGATCGGCGAGCGCCTGGCGGAAGCCATCGAAAGCCGATATCAGGTGAAGATCATCGAGATGAGCCCGGCGCGTTGCCGGCACCTCTCCGATACCCTGGAAAGCACTGTGGTGCTGCAGGGCAGCGCCTCGGACAAAGACCTGATGCTCGAAGAGAACATCGCCGACGCCGATATTTTCCTGGCCCTGACCAACGATGACGAAGCCAACATCATGTCGTCCTTGCTGGCCAAGCGCCTGGGCGCAGGCAAGGTGATGACCATCATCAACAACCCGGCTTATGTCGACCTGGTACAGGGTGGCGATATCGACATTGCCATCAGCCCGCAGCTCGCCACCATCGGCACACTGCTGGCGCACGTCCGTCGTGGCGACATCGTCAGTGTGCACTCGCTGCGCCGTGGTGCAGCCGAGGCTATCGAGGCGGTGGCACACGGGGACTCGAAGTCGAGCAAGGTGGTCGGCAAGGCAATCGAGGACATCACGCTGCCACCGGGCACCACTATTGGTGCGATCATCCGTGACGAAGAAGTGATGATTGCCCATGACGACACCATGATCGAATCAGGGGACCATGTGATCCTCTTCGTTGTGGATAAAAAGCATATTCGCGATGTGGAGAAGCTGTTCCACGTCGGCTTGAGTTTCTTCTAGGAGAAAAGAGCATGCGCGAATCGCTGGAGAAGATGCTGGCCAAAGGTGTGGATAACCCGCTGTTGAGGTTTGGCCTGGGCAAGGCCTGGCTGGATGAAGGCAACGGCGCTGAAGCAGCGGTGCACCTGGCGCGCTGTGTAGAGCAGGATCCGAAATACTCGGCAGCGTGGAAGCTGCTGGGCAAGGCCTATCAGTTGCAGGGCGACCTGGCGGCGGCGCGCAAGGCGTGGGAAGACGGGATCGTGGCGGCGCAGGCCCATGGTGACAAGCAGGCCGAAAAAGAAATGACCGTATTCCTGAAGAAGCTCAACAGAGCAGCGGGTTGACGCGGCCCCTGTAGGAGCGGGTTTACCCGCGAATGCGTCGGAAAAACCAACACCGCATTCGCGGGTAAACCCGTTCCTACAGAGGACGGTGAATGGCTTAATACCAGCGCGGCTCGCCAGCCGGGCGCTTCTTGAAGCGCTTCATGCTCCACATGTACTGGCTGGGGTACTCGCGCACATAGCGCTCGACCACCTTGCTCATCGCCGCCGCCGACACATTCACGTCGGTGCTGTACATCTCCTCTGGCGCCGCCTCCAGGAACACCTTGAAGCCCGAGCCATCCGGCAACCGCAGCGCATGCAGGAATACACCTACCGCCTTGCCACCGGCCAGCATGTTCGGCACGAACTTGCTGGTCAGCGCCTGGGTGCCGAGGAACGGTACGAACACGCCCGCCGATTCCGCCGGCTCCGGGTCGGCAGGAATACCCACCTGGCCACCACGGCGCACTTCCTTGATCACGCTGAGGATGCCTTCCTTGGTCGACGGCGCCACGCGATTGCCCATCTGCACGCGCTGCTCGCGCAGCAGGTCATCCACCGCCTTCAACTTCGGCGGGCGGTAGAAGATGATCGGTTTGCACTGGTTGCAGTAGAAGTGGTTCAACACTTCCCAGTTGCCCAGGTGGCTGGTGATGCCGACCACCCCTTTACCTGAGGCCAAAGCCTGCTCCAGCACTTCCAGGCCATGCACTTCCTTGACCAGCTCCAGCGAGCGTTGTGGCGGCCAGATCCAGGCACAGGCACTTTCGACAAAGGATTTACCGATATCCCGCAGCGCCTGGCCCACCAGTTGCTCACGGGCAACCGGGTCCATCTCCGGGAAGCACTTGGCCAGGTTGATCCGTACCACGTTGCGCGAACTGTTGGGGATTTTCCACATCAGCCAGCCAATACCGGCGCCGACACGCTGCACAGCGCCCCAGGGCAGCTTGGCAAACAGGCGCAGCACCCCGACCATCAGGGCGCCCTTGAACTTTTCCACAGGCGAATTCCTTATTTCAGCAAGGCGCGCATTGTAACCCCTCAGCGCAACAAGGCGGCGTAGCGATCGCAGTCGGTGGTGTGGTCCATGACCATGCCGGTGGCCTGCATGAAGGCGTAGCAGATGGTCGGACCGACGAACGTGAAGCCAGCTTTCTGCATGGCCTTGCTCATTGCCTTGGCTTCATCGGTGACCGCCGGCACGTCGCTGCGCTGCTTGAAGTGGTTGATCTTCGGTGAGCCGCCGACGAACGACCACAGCCATTCGGCAGGGTTATCCACAGCCAGCCAGGCCTGGGCGTTGCGCCTTGCGGCCTTGAGCTTGAGGCGATTGCGGATGATGCCTGCATCCTGCATCAATTCTTCGATGCGTTCGTCGCTCATGGCCGCCAGCTTTACGGGGTCGAAGCCGTACATCACCTGGCGATAACGCTCGCGTTTGCGCAAAACGGTAATCCACGAAAGCCCCGCCTGGAACCCTTCGAGCAAAAGCATCTCGAAGAGCAACGCCGGGTCGCGCTGTGGCATTCCCCATTCCTGGTCGTGGTAGGCCTGGTACAACGGATCGTCGGTACACCAAAAGCAGCGTGGCATAAGGCTCCAATGAGTAGAGGGCGAGGCGAATCAGGTTATACTCCCGCTCTTTACATCCGCATCCCCAGATACAGGTGAATTTCGTGAGCCAGCCTACGCCAGCCGTGCGTACCTTCCAAGACCTGATCCTCGCCCTGCAGAACTACTGGGCAGCTCAAGGTTGTGTGGTACTTCAGCCCTACGATATGGAAGTAGGCGCCGGCACTTTCCACACCGCTACATTCCTGCGCGCCGTGGGTCCAGAAACCTGGAACGCCGCCTATGTGCAGCCTAGCCGTCGTCCTGCCGACGGGCGGTATGGCGAAAACCCCAACCGCCTGCAGCACTACTACCAGTTCCAGGTGGTGCTCAAACCGAACCCGGCCAACTTCCAGGAGCTGTACCTCGGCTCGCTGAAAGCCATCGGCCTGGATCCGCTGGTGCACGACATTCGTTTCGTCGAAGACAACTGGGAATCGCCGACCCTCGGCGCCTGGGGTCTGGGCTGGGAAATCTGGCTCAACGGCATGGAAGTCACCCAGTTCACCTACTTCCAGCAGGTTGGCGGCATCGAGTGCTACCCGGTCACCGGTGAAATCACCTACGGCCTGGAGCGCCTGGCCATGTACATCCAGGGCGTCGATTCGGTGTACGACCTGGTGTGGGCCGACGGCCCGTTCGGCAAGGTCACCTATGGCGACGTGTTCCACCAGAACGAGGTGGAGCAGTCGACCTACAACTTTGAACATGCAAACGTCGACAAACTGTTCGAACTGTTCGATTTCTACGAAAGCGAAGCCAACCGCCTGATCAAGCTGGAGCTGCCGCTGCCGACCTATGAAATGGTCCTGAAGGCATCGCATACCTTCAACCTGCTGGACGCCCGCCGCGCCATCTCGGTAACCGAGCGCCAGCGTTACATCCTGCGTGTACGTACCCTGGCCCGGGACGTGGCGCAAAGCTATCTGCAAGCCCGCGCACGCCTGGGCTTCCCGATGGCCACCCCTGAACTGCGTGACGAAGTGTTGGCTAAGCTGGAGGCTGCACAATGAGTGCTCAAGATTTCCTGGTAGAACTGGGCACCGAAGAGCTGCCACCCAAGGCCCTCGCCAGCCTTGGCGACGCCTTCCTGGCCGGTATCGAAAAAGGCCTGCAGGCTGCTGGCCTGAACTACACCGGCAAGCAGGTGTACGCCGCGCCGCGTCGTCTGGCCGTGCTGATTCGCCAGCTGGACGTGCAGCAACCTGACCGCAGCATCAACATCGACGGCCCGCCCCTGCAGGCTGCCTTCAACGCCGAAGGCGAGCCGACCCAGGCTGCGCTGGGCTTCGCCAAGAAGTGCGGTGTGGAACTGGCCGAGATCGACCAGAGCGGCCCCAAGCTGCGCTTCTCCCAGCACATCCCGGGCAAGGCTACCGTTGGGCTGCTGCCGACCATCGTCGAAGATTCGCTGAACGACCTGCCGATTCCCAAGCGCATGCGCTGGGCGGCCAGCCGTGAAGAGTTCGTGCGCCCGACCCAATGGCTGGTGATGCTGCTGGGCGATCAGGTGGTCGATTGCACCATCCTGTCGC
The DNA here is from genome assembly GCF_043105275.1 of Pseudomonas sp. TYF_14. Lineage (NCBI taxonomy): Bacteria > Pseudomonadati > Pseudomonadota > Gammaproteobacteria > Pseudomonadales > Pseudomonadaceae > Pseudomonas > Pseudomonas sp. TYF_14. The sequence goes on along the minus strand of NZ_JBICLK010000054.1, from coordinate 189,555 downwards.
AGAAGGCCGGGCGTGAATCCCGTGGCCACCGCTTCCACCATCCGGAAAACGTGCTCATCACCACCCCGGCCAACTACGTCGAAGACCTGCGCAAGGCCTACGTCCTGGCCGACTTCGCCGAGCGCCGCGAGCTGATCAGCAAGCGTACCGCAGAGCTGGCCATGCAGCAGGAAGGCACGGCCATCGTGCCACCGGCGCTGCTGGACGAAGTGACCGCACTGGTCGAGTGGCCGGTGCCGCTGGTGTGCTCGTTCGAGGAGCGTTTCCTCGAGGTGCCGCAAGAAGCCCTGATCACCACCATGCAGGACAACCAGAAGTACTTCTGCCTGCTGGACAGCGAAGGCAAGCTGCTGCCGCGCTTCATTACCGTGGCCAACGTCGAAAGCCGCGACCCGAAGCAGATCGTGCAAGGCAACGAAAAAGTCGTGCGCCCGCGCCTGACCGACGCCGAGTTCTTCTTCAAGCAGGACAAGAAGCAACCACTGGAAACCTTCAACGAGCGCCTCAAGAACGTGGTGTTCCAGGCTCAGCTCGGCACCGTGTACGACAAGGCCGAACGTGTTTCCAGGCTGGCCGCCTTCATTGCTCCGCTGATCGGCGGCGACGCCCAGCGCGCTGGCCGTGCCGGCCTGCTGTCGAAGTGCGACCTGGCCACCGAGATGGTCGGCGAATTCCCTGAAATGCAGGGTGTTGCCGGTTACTACTACGCGCTCAACGACGGTGAGCCGGAAGACGTAGCCCTGGCCCTGAACGAGCAGTACATGCCGCGCGGTGCAGGCGCCGAGCTGCCGCAGACCCTCACCGGTGCTGCCGTGGCCATCGCCGACAAGCTCGACACCCTGGTGGGTATCTTTGGCATCGGCATGCTGCCTACCGGCAGCAAGGACCCGTACGCCCTGCGCCGTGCTGCTCTGGGCGTGCTGCGTATCCTGATCGAGAAGCAACTGGACCTGGACCTGACCGGTGCGGTTGAGTTTGCAGTCAAGCAGTTCGGCGCCAAGGTCAAGGCCCCCGGCCTGGCCGATCAAGTACTGGAGTTCATTTTCGACCGCCTGCGCGCGCGTTACGAAGACGAAGGCATCGACGTGGCCACGTACCTGTCGGTACGCGCACTGCAGCCAGGCTCCGCCCTGGACTTCGACCAGCGCGTACAAGCCGTGCAGGCGTTCCGCAAACTGCCGGAAGCCGAGGCCCTGGCCGCGGTGAACAAGCGCGTGTCGAACCTGCTGAGCAAGGCCGAAGGTGCCATCGCCGAGCAGGTCGAGCCGAAGTACTTCGACAATGCCAACGAGTTCTCCCTGTACTCGGCCATCCAGCAGGCCGACCAGGCCGTGCAACCGATGGCTGCGGCACGTCAGTACAGCGAATCGCTGGCCCGCCTGGCGGCCCTGCGTGACCCGGTCGATGCCTTCTTCGAGGCGGTCATGGTCAACGCCGAAGACGCCAAGGTACGTGCCAACCGTTATGCCCTGCTCAGCCGTCTGCGCGGCCTGTTCCTGGGCGTGGCTGACATTTCGCTGCTGGGGTAAGCCTTGAAACTGCTGATTCTCGACCGTGACGGGGTGATCAACTACGACTCCGATGCGTACATCAAGACGCTGGAAGAATGGGTGCCGATCCCCGGTTCGGTCGATGCGATCGCGCAGTTGAGCAAGGCGGGCTGGACGGTGGCCGTGGCCACCAACCAGTCCGGCATTGCCCGTGGCTACTACCCGCTGGCAACCCTTGAGGCCATGCACGCGCGCCTGCGCGCGCTGGTGGCCGAGCAGGGCGGTGAGGTGGGCCATATCGTGTATTGCCCGCATGGGCCGGACGAAGGGTGCGATTGCCGCAAGCCCAAGCCCGGCATGCTGCGGGCGATCGCCGAGCATTACCAGATCGGCCTTGAAGGCGTCTGGTTCGTCGGCGACAGCAAAGGTGACTTGGAGGCCGCCCTGGCCGTCGGTGCACAACCCGTGCTGGTGAAAACCGGCAAGGGCGAGCGGACCCTGGAAAAAGGCGTCCCGGAAACTACACTGATTTTCGACGATCTGGCAGCTATCGCCAGAGAACTAATTTAAACAGTGCGCCTTCTGGCGCATTTTTCTCAGGCGGGCATGCCCCGCAATGGTACAAGCCACTATGTCGATCCTGCAGGCGATCAGAATCTTTCTTTTTTACCTGCTGCTGGGCACCAGTTCGCTGCTGTGGTGCTCGCTGAGCTTCTTCGTCGCGCCGTTCCTGTCGTTCCCCAAGCGCTACAAGTTCATCAACGTGTACTGGTGCCGCTGCGCGCTGTTTCTGGTGCGCACCATCCTGGGCATCGACTACAAGATCACTGGCGCCGAGAACGTGCCAGCTGAGCCTTGCGTGATTTTGTCCAATCACCAGAGCACCTGGGAAACCTTCTTCCTGTCCCAGTACTTCTCGCCGCTTAGCCAGGTGCTCAAGCGCGAGCTGCTGTATGTACCGTTCTTCGGCTGGGCCATGGCCATGCTGCGGCCCATCGCGATCAACCGCGACAACCCAAAGGAAGCGCTACGGCAGGTAGCGAGCAAGGGTGACGAACTGCTCAAGCAGAAGACGTGGGTGCTGATTTTCCCAGAAGGCACCCGTGTACCGTTCGGCACCATCGGCAAGTTCTCGCGCGGCGGTACCGCCCTGGCCGTGAATGCCGGGCTGCCGGTGCTGCCGATTGCCCACAACGCCGGCAAGTTCTGGCCCAAGACCGGTTGGGGCAAGCGTGCCGGTACAATCGAAGTGGTAATTGGTGAGCCGATGTACGCCAACGGCACGGGGCCACGTGCCATTGCCGAACTCAACGACCGCGCTGCAGCTTGGAACGAAGCGACCCAGCGGGCCATGGGATCGCTGCCGCCAGCTGCGGAAAAACCTCAGGAGCAGATGGCTTGACCTTCTGTGGATAACTTGTGTGCAGTTTTTGGATTAAATGCTTGAATTGATACCTAAGTGTATGAATTTTATAGTTATTTCTTTGTATGAATTTTTTCTGAAAATCGTGCATAAGTTTTTTTGAGGCATAAGAAAACCGGCTTTTACAGCCGGTTTTTTTATGGCATGTGGACATCAGACTTTGTCGATATCTACATCCTTGGTTTCTCTCAGACAGAAGATCCCAACCACCAGGCTGATCCCGGTCACCAGCACCGGGTACCACAGCCCGTAGAAGATATCCCCGGTATAGACCACCAGCGCAAACGATACGGTAGGCAGGAAACCACCAAACCAGCCATTACCAATGTGATAGGGCAGCGACATCGAGGTGTAGCGGATGCGGGTCGGGAACAGCTCGACCATCACCGCCGCCAACGGGCCATAGGTCATGGTCGCGATCAGGATCATCGCCACGATCAGTACCACCACCATTACCTGGTTGACCTGCGCAGGGTCGGCCTTGGCCGGGTAACCAGCCTGCTCGATTGCAGCACGCATGGCGGTTTCGTCAAAGCCGTTGATGGTCTTGTCACCGATGTTGACCACCACTTCACTGCCGGCCACGCTAACCGAGCTGTACGGCAGGCCCTGCTTGACCAGGAAGGTCTTGACCTTGTCGCACGGGCTGTCAAAACGAGCCTTGCCCACTGGGTCGAACTGGAATGTGCAGCCTTGCGGGTCGGCGGTGACCACGATCGGCGCCTGACGGCTGGCAGCGTCGATCTGCGGGTTGGCGTAGTGGCTCAGCGCCTTGAACAGTGGGAAGTACAGTACCGTGGCCAGCAACAGGCCGAGCATCAGGATCGGCTTGCGGCCGATACGGTCGGACAACCAGCCGAAGAACACGAAGAACGGCGCGCCAATCACAACGCTGATGATGAGCAGGGTGTTGGCCTGAGCCGAGTCCATTTTCAGCATCTGGGTCATGAAGAACAGAACGTAGAACTGCGCCGTGTAGAAGGTCACAGCCTGCCCCGCGTTGATGCTGAACAGGGCGGTAAGCACCACTTTCAGGTTTGGCCAGGAGGTGAATGACTCACGGATGGGCGACTTGCTGACCTTGCCCTGAGCCTTCATTTTCACAAAGGCCGGCGACTCGTGCATGCTCATGCGAATCCAGGTGGAGATCGCCAGCAGCACGATCGACAGCAGGAACGGCAAGCGCCAGCCCCAGGTTTCGAACTGGTCGCCACTGATATACCGGCTACCCAGCACCACCAAGAGCGACAACAACAGGCCCAGCGTTGCGGTGGACTGGATGAAACCAGTGTGCAAGCCACGCTTGCCAGGCGGCGCATGCTCGGCCACGTAAGTGGCTGCACCGCCATACTCGCCGCCCAGCGCCAGCCCTTGAAGCATGCGCAGGATCACCAGGATGATCGGTGCGGCGATGCCGATGCTGGCGTAGGTGGGCAACAACCCCACAGCGAAAGTGGACAGGCCCATCAGCACGATGGTGACCAGGAAGGTGTACTTGCGCCCGATCATGTCACCCAGGCGGCCGAACACCAGCGCGCCAAACGGCCGCACCAGAAAGCCCGCAGCGAAGGCCATCAGGGCGAAGATGAAAGCGGTGGTATCGTTCACGCCAGCGAAGAACTGCTTGCTGATGACCGCTGCCAGCGCACCATAGAGAAAAAAGTCATACCACTCGAAAACCGTCCCGAGGGATGACGCGAAAATGATCTTGCGTTCTTCACGGCGGCTGGAGCTACTGGCCGCCGCCCCCTGCTCTTGGATGTAATCCGACATCGTTGCTGTCCTCGGCCCTTAGGCCACAGTGATTATTCTTGTTGTTCCACTGTCGGCGACTTCTGACCGCAAGCCGCCGGTACTGCACGCACCCGGGTCAGGGCGTCGGTAACGCGTCTTGGTTCAGGTAGGTCTGGGTAGCAGCTCCTTTGAGGATCAGTTGCGCCGCCTTTTCGGCGATCATCAGGGTGGGGGAACACGTATTGCCGGAAGTTATCTGCGGCATGATCGAAGCATCAGCCACGCGAAGACCGGGGATGCCATGCACGCGCAACTGGTTATCCACAACGTCCATGGCACCGTTGCCCATGCGACAGGTACCGACCGGGTGGAAGATGGTGGTGCCGATCTTGCCAGCGGCCTCGAACAGGTCTTCCTCGCTTTGCAGCGCCGGGCCCGGCAAATATTCCTTGGGCTCGAAAGCGGCGAGGGCAGGGGCCTGGACGATGCGCCGGGTAAGGCGAATGGCATCGGCAGCAACCCGCAAGTCCTGCGGAGCACTGAGGTAATTGGGGTCGATCCGCGGCGTGCTGTTCATGTCGGTGCTGCAGATGTCGATGCGCCCGCGGCTGGCCGGGCGCAGGTTGCACACCGAGGCAGTAAAGGCCGGGAACTGATGCAACGGCTCACCGAAGCGTTCCAGTGACAGCGGCTGCACGTGATACTGAAGGTTGGCGGTGGCCTGTTCGGGGCTTGAACGCACGAACGCGCCTAACTGGCTCGGCGCCATGGCCAGCGGCCCGCTACGGTCGTAGAGGTAACGCAGGCCCATGCCCATCTTGCCCCACAGGCTGTTGGCCATCTGGTTCAAGGTACGGCTGTTGCGGATCTGGTAGATCAGGCGCAGTTGGAGGTGGTCCTGCAAGTTGCCACCAACGCCTGGCATATCGTGTCGAACACCAATACCCAACCTTTCCAGCAACTGACGCGGGCCAATGCCGGAGCGCTGGAGAATGCCCGGTGAACCTACCGCCCCAGCACAGAGGATGATCTCGCGGCGCGCCGCAAACTCATGCCAGGCCCCTTGCCAGAGCGCCTTCACCGCCCTTGCGCGGGTGTTGTCGAGCAGTACCTGGTCAACCTGCACGCCGGTCAGCACAGTGAGGTTGGCGCGATCCTTGATCGGCCGCAGGAAAGCTTTGGAAGCGTTCCAGCGCACCCCGCTGCGCTGGTTGACCTGAAAATATCCACAACCTTGGTTGTCGCCGGTGTTGAACTCGTCGACCTTGCCAATACCACTCTGCTCGGCGGCATCACGGAAAGCATCAAGGATCGGCCAGCTGTAGCGTTGGCGCTCGACCCGCCATTCGCCGTCCGCGCCATGGTGCTCGCTGGCGCCGGCAAAGTGGTTTTCGCTGGCCTTGAACAGGGGTAACACATCTTTCCACGCCCAGCCGTCGTTGCCTTGCGCGGCCCAATGGTCATAGTCCGCGGCTTGGCCTCGCATGTAGATCATGCCGTTGATCGACGAACAGCCACCTAGCACCTTGCCCCTTGGATAACCCAAAGCGCGACCGCCGAGCCCAGGCTGTGCCTCGGTCTTGAAGCACCAGTCTGTGCGCGGATTGCCGATGCAGTAGAGGTAACCGACGGGGATGTGGATCCAGGGATAATTGTCACGGCCACCCGCCTCCAGCAGCAGCACGCGGCAGGAAGGGTCGGCGGACAAACGATTGGCCAGCAGGCATCCGGCAGGACCGGCCCCTACGACCACGTAGTCGAAGACAGAATCGGCTGATGGCATGTGCAACCTCGCGCCTGTTTTTTATTCTTGTCCCGATCCATCTTAGTGAGTAATTTCGTGGATGAAACACGAAATTTCGCGCAGCCGCTGTGCGTTTTAGCACAGTGGCAAGCCTGTACCGACCTCTTCGCGGGCTCGCCCGCATCTCAGGGATCCCGTTACCTTCAGGGTGTTCACCGCACCTGTGGGAGCGGACATGCCCGCGAATAGGCCGGAACGAACTGCCAAAAAGGACAAGCATGTTCGACTGGAATGATCTGCGGTTTTTCCTCGAGTTGCAGCGCAGCGGCCGCCTGCTGACCGCCGCCAAGCGCCTGAACACTACCCACAGCACCGTGGCCCGGCATATCGAGAGCATCGAGCAGAGCCTGGGGACCGCGCTGTTCGTGCAGCATGCCCAGGGCTACGAGCTGACCCCCTCGGGCCAAGCCCTGCTCAAGCATGCCGAAGCCATGGAGAACGTCGCCTTGCTGGCACAGGAGGAAATCACCCAGTCCATCACCCCGCTGGGCAAGATTCGCCTGGGGGTAACCGAAGGCATCGGCATCATGTTCTTCACCCCACGCATGAACGCGTTGTTCGAGCGCTACCCCGGCCTGGAGGTGGAATTGGTAGCGGTGCCGCGCTTCGTCAGCATCCTCAACCGCGAGGCAGAAATCAGCATCCATCTGGAGCGGCCCAACGCCGATCTGCTGATCACCCGCAAACTCACCGACTACCGCCTGGCGCTATACGCCAGCCAGGCCTACCTGGACCGCGCGCCGCCACTGCGCCACCGCGAAGACCTGGCCCGGCACAGCTGGATCGGCTACGTTGACGATTTGCTGTTCAGCCAGGAACTGCTGTTTCTCAACAGTTTCTGCCGAGTACCCAACGTGGTGTTTCGAAGCACCAGCGTGATCGCCCAGCAAGCCGCCGCCCGCGCCGGGCTGGGCATCGCCGTGCTGCCCAACTACATGGCCCGCCACGACCCGACACTGGTGCGCGTGCTGCCGGGAGAAACCATCCAGCGCAGCTACTGGATCTGCACCCGCCGCGAGCTGCACAAGTCTGTGCGCCTGCGGGTGGTGTGGGACTACCTGCTGGCGTTGTGCGCGGCCGAACAAAGCGAGTTGCTAGCCGAGTAGAGCCTTGCCGGCCAACAACAGGGCAGCGGCCCAACCTGCCACGGCAAACATCTGCTGCAGACGCGGCCCGGCCAACCTGGCTGCCAAAGGCCGCGCCAGCAGCAGACCGAGCACTGCGCCGACGGCAAACGGGGCGCCAACCTGCCAGTGCATGACGCCCGCAAGGCTGGCGCTGACCACACTGCCGGTAGAGACCAGGGCAATCACCGCCAGCGAGGTGGAGACGATGCTGGCCATGCGCAGGTTGGTGTAGCGGTTCAGGGCAGGGATGATGACGAACCCCCCACCCACGCCCAGCAAGCCGGACAACAACCCGGACAAGGCACCCGTGAATGCCAGTGCGCGCGCGCAGGGCAGGGTCCAGCGCAAACGACCCTGCAGCGGGTTCAGCACACACGGCTCGATAAAGCGATGAGCGCCATTGGCTTCGCCACACAGTTCTTTGGCCGCCTTGCGCCAGATGCGCAGGCAGGCATAAACCAGCACGCCGGCGAATACCACCTGCAACGGTGCATTCGGCAGGCGGTGCGCCAGCATCAGCCCGAACGGCGCTGCTGCAACACCAACCAACGCGATGAACAGCGCAGCCCGATAACGCACCAGCCCTTGGCGCAAGCCCAGCACCGCACCAACCGCTGATGCCAAACCTACAGCCAACAGGCCCACCGGTGCCGCTTCGACCATCGATAGCCCCAGGCCGAACACCAGCAAGGGTACTGCGAGAATGCCACCGCCTGCGCCGGTCAGCGCCAGCACCGCGCCGATGATTGCGCCCAGACCCGCCCCTAACAGTTGATGCTCGATCACTGCCCACCCTCGGCTACCAGCTGCGGGCGTGCCAACCACTCGCGCCCCTTGAGCATGCCTTGCCAGTACAGCGGTGGCAGCGCCTGTGCCTTGAGCAGCCAGGCCAGACGGGTCGGCTTGCGGCCATCCAGTAACCAGTTGGGGAAGCTCGGGGCCAGCTTGCCGCCATAGGTGAACTCGGCCAGGACGATCTTGCCGCGCTCGACGGTAAGCGGGCACGAGCCATAGCCGTCGTACTGGGCCAAGGTCGCCAGCCTGCCCAGCGCCACCAGCACATTATTGGCGACCACCGGTGCCTGCTTGCGGGCCGCAGCGGCGGTCTTGGCATTGCTGGTGTTAGCCACGTCACCCAGGGCATGAACGTTGGTGTATTTGCGATGGCGCAGGGTATGCGGATCGACGTCAACCCAGCCGGCGCTATCAGCCAAGGGGCTTTCGCGAATGAAGTCTGGCGCCATCTGTGGCGGTACCACGTGCAGCATGTCGAAGGCCTCGATGCGCGTTTCGCTGCTGCCGTCGGGCAGGGTACGCAAGAATGTAGCGCGCTTTCCCGGGCCGTCTACTGCTACCAACCTGTGGGAGAAGTTGAGGTCGACGGCGTATTTCTCGATGTACTTCATCAGCGCGGGCACATAGTCGGCGACACCGAACAGTACGGCACCCGCATTGTAGAAGCTGGCTTTCACCGCCCCCAAATGGCCATGGCGCAGCCAGTGGTCGCAAGACAGATACAGCGCCTTCTGTGGTGCACCGGCGCACTTGATCGGCATGGGCGGCTGGCTGAACAACGCGCGTCCTTGCTTGAGCTTTTGCACCAGCTCCCAGGTATAGGGTGCCAGGTCGTAGCGATAGTTGGAGGTGACACCGTTGCGGCCCAGGGTCTCGCTGAGCCCATCAATGGCCGCCCAGTCCAGCTTGAGGCCGGGGCAGACGATCAGCTGTTCATAGCTGATGGCGCGACCATCATCGAGGATGACCAACTGGGCCAATGGGTCGAATCCCTTTACCCACGCCTTGACCCAGCGCACACCGCGAGGAATGGTCGACGCCATGGTGCGGGCAGTGCTTGGTGCCTTGAACACACCGGCACCGACCATGGTCCAGCCGGGTTGGTAGTAGTGCACTTCGGCAGGGTCGATCAAGGCGACGTCCAACGATGGGTCGCGGCTGATCAGGCTGGAAGCAGTGGCGATTCCGGCGGCACCGGCACCGACGATGACCACCTTGTGGTGGTCGGTATTGGCAGGGGACAACAAGGCAGGCATGGCGGTAAATCCTGGAAATCTGATTATGGGGGCAGGGCGCTTACAGCTTGTTCAGCGGGATCTTCAGATAGCTCACACCGTTCGCCTCCGGTGGGGGCAGTTGGCCGCTACGCATGTTCACCTGCACTGAAGGCAGGATCAGCACAGGCATTTCGAGCGTCTTGTCGCGCGCTTCGCGCATAGCAACGAAGCTGTCCTCATCGATACCCTGATGGATGTGAATGTTGTGGGCGCGCTGCTCGGCGACAGTTGTGACGTACTGCATGTCGCGGCCACCTGGCAGGTAGTCGTGGCACATGAACAACCGCGTCTGATCGGGGAAAGCCAGCAGGCGACGGATTGAGCGGTACAAGGTGCGGGCATCGGCCCCGGGGAAGTCGCAGCGGGCGGTGCCATAGTCGGGCATGAACAAGGTGTCTCCAACGAACACCGCGATCTCGCCGGCATCTTCGATCATGAAACTCATGCACGCGGGTGTGTGCCCAGGCGTGTGCAACGCACGGGCCTGCAGGTTGCCAATCCGGAAACCTTCCTCGTCTTCGAGCAGCACATCGAACTGGCTGCCATCACGGGCGAAGCCGGGCTCTGCGTTGAACAAGGCGCCAAACACTTTCTGCACCTGGGTAATGTGCGCGCCAATTGCGGTATGGCCGCCCAGCTTTTCCTTCAAATAGGCAGCGGCTGAAAGGTGGTCGGCGTGTACATGAGTTTCCAGCACCCACCGCACACTGGCATTCAGCTCGTTCACACGCTCGATCAGGCGATCAGCCGAAGCGCTGCAGGTGCGCCCGGACTTGGGGTCATAATCCAGCACGCTGTCGATCAATGCGCATTGTCGGGTTTCACGGTCCATGACCAGGTAGCTGATGGTCGAGGTCGCCTCGTCGTAGAAGGCGTCCACGTGAAGGTTGTTGCCGATGATCATCACGTTCTCCAATTTATCCGCCCCGCCTTGTACAGGCGTAGGCAGTGACAGGAGCTTTATCAAGATGCATGCCAGGCTTTTTGCCACTCACTGGCCAGTAAAACCGGCCAGTTGCAGACAGCTGCGGGCAAAACTGGCAGCCCAGGTGGCAGTCGACTGACAGCCAATGGCAGTGTTTGGCAGTCCTTGTTACCCTGCGTCGGTCATCCATACGGTGCCGACATGCCTGAAGCCCATCCTCTCATCCTAGCTCTGGTTTCCTACCTCGAGCACGATGCCCTCCCGACCATCGTGTTGGACACCGACTACAACATCCTCGCCGCCAATGCGGCCTATCGCCGTCAGTTTGGCCGGCATGATCAGGCCCCACTGGGCGAGAAGTGCCACAGGGTTTCGCACCACTACGCGGTGCCGTGCGACCAGGCTGGCGAACATTGCCCGATGCGCAAGGCGTGGGACAGCAAGGTACCGGAGCGGGTATTGCACATTCATCACACACCACGCGGCCCGGAGCATGTGGATGTGGAGTTGCGGCCGATCCTGGATGAGCAGGGCAAGGTAGTGGCCTTTGTCGAACGCCTCACCACCATCACCCTCGCCTCGGCGCAGCCTCAGGAGCAAGGGTTGGTCGGCCGCGCGCCAACCTTCAAGGCCGCGCTGGCCAGCCTGCAGCGTGCGGCACCGGCGCAGATCCCGGTGTTGCTGCAGGGGGAGTCGGGGACCGGCAAGGAGCTGTTCGCCCGTGCAGTGCACATGGGCAGCCCCAGGGCCAACGGCCCACTGGTGGTGGTCGACTGCACCGGCCTGACCGAGTCGTTGTTCGAGAGTGAACTGTTCGGCTATGAGAAGGGTGCGTTCACCGGGGCGAATCAGCGCAAGATCGGCTTGGCCGAGGCAGCCCATGGCGGCACCCTGTTCCTCGACGAAATCGGTGAAGTGCCGCTGGCGATGCAGGTGAAGCTGCTGCGCCTGATAGAGTCCGGCAGTTTCCGTCCTGTGGGTAGCCTGCGCACTGTCCATTCGGATTTCCGCCTGATATCGGCCACCCATAAACCACTTAAACAAATGGTCGCGGATGGCTCCTTCCGTGAAGACCTGTATTACCGCATCAGCGGCTTCCCGATTCGTCTGCCTGCATTGCGCGAACGGGTGGAAGATTTGCCGCTACTCGCACAGAGCCTGCTGCAGCGCATGGCCGGCCAGCCGACGCCCAGGCTGAGTGAAGATGCCTTGCAGCAACTTGCATTGCATCCGTTTCCGGGCAATATCCGCGAGCTGCGCAACATTCTGGAACGCGCGCGTTTGTTTGCCGATGACGGTGTGATCAGGCCAGAGCATTTACCGGAAGACACCGGGCTGACTGGCGCGGCTAAAGGAAGCGGCCGTCGCAATGACTTGGGTGAGCTGGCGCAGGCGCTGGAGCAGTTCAAAGGCTCGCGCAGTGAACTGGCCAGTCATCTTGGCATGAGTGAACGCACGCTGTATCGCCGCTTGAAAGCGCTCGGGCTGAACTGAAAGAACGCCAGACTTTACCGGACCTTTACCTGCGCCCTGACATTGAAAGGGAAAAATCGTGGTCTGATCAGTTAACCGAACCTGGCAATCAATACTTGCCAGGCGATTAACAGGCAGAGGACCGCATCAAAATGAAGAAAGCCCTAACCGTGATCTGCGCCGCGCTCATGCTCAGCACACCGCTGGCAAGCTTCGCGCAACCGGGCCCGCCTGATCGGCATGATGGCGGCCCATCGCACCAAGGCAACCCGCCACATGGTCAACCACAGCACCAGGGCCGACATGACAATGGCCGCGGACCTGCTTACCGTGATCCAAACTTCCGCCCACAACAAGGCATGCCGATACCTCATAAGCAGTGGCAGCGTGGTCATGCCGTTGATCCTCATTACCGTGGGGACCGTTACTGGGTAACTGACTGGAAAGCGCGCCACCTGTATGCGCCACCTCGTGATCATCGTTGGCTGTATGTGAATGGCGACTATGTTCTGGTGGCCATTGCCAGCGGTGTGATCGTGAACATTCTCACCGGCTACTGATTGTTTGCAGGCACTAAAAAGCCCGCAGCAGCGGGCTTTTTAGTGTCTGGCGAATTACACCTGATCAGAAGTCCAGGTTCGACACCGACAGCGCGTTACTTTCGATGAAGTCACGACGCGGCTCGACCGCATCACCCATCAGGGTGTTGAAGATCTGGTCAGCGGCGATAGCATCTTCGATCGTGACCTTGAGCATACGGCGAACGGTCGGGTCCATGGTGGTTTCCCACAGTTGATCCGGGTTCATCTCACCCAGCCCTTTGTATCGCTGAATCGTATGGCGCTTGGTGGTCTCGTTCATCAGCCAATCCAGGCCCTCTTTGAACTCGACGATTGCCTTGCGGCGTTCACCGCGCTGCACGTACGCACCTTCACCCAACAGGCTCGAAAGCTTGGCACCAATGTTGACTACGGTACGGTAGTCATTGCTGCCGAAGAAATCGCGGTTGAAGGTGATGTAGCTGGCCAGACCGTGAGAGGTAATTTCCACTTCAGGCAGCCATACGTTGCGCTCTTTGTCTTCACGCAGGCTGGCGTTGTAAGCCAGGCCAGACTTCTGGCTGGAGTTCAGACGCGCCTGGAACTGGGCCAGCCAGGCCTGCATCACTGCGTGGTCACCCAACTGCTCCAGGGTCACCTCAGGCAGGTAGACGAAGTGCTCGGTCAGCTCTTCCGGGTACAAGCGCGACAGGCGCTTGAGAGTCTTCATGACACTACGGAACTCATTCACCAGCGCTTCCAGCTGCACGCCGGAAACTGCTGGCGCCGATTCGTCCAGGTGCAGGCTGGCATCTTCCAGAGCCGACTGGGTCATGTACTCTTCCATGGCCTCATCGTCCTTGATGTACTGCTCCTGCTTGCCTCGTTTCACCTTGTACAGCGGCGGCTGGGCAATATAGATGTAGCCACGCTCGACCAGCTCCGGCAGCTGACGGAAGAAGAAGGTCAGCAGCAGCGTACGGATGTGCGAACCGTCAACGTCAGCATCGGTCATGATGATGATGTTGTGATAACGCAGTTTGTCGATGTTGTACTCTTCGCGGCCGATGCCACAGCCCAGCGCAGTGATCAGCGTGCCCACTTCCTGGGACGAAATCATCTTGTCGAAGCGCGCTTTCTCGACGTTGAGGATTTTACCCTTCAGCGGCAAGATCGCCTGGGTACGACGGTTGCGGCCTTGCTTGGCCGAGCCACCCGCGGAGTCACCCTCCACCAGGTACAGTTCGGAGAGAGCAGGATCCTTCTCTTGGCAGTCGGCCAGCTTGCCCGGCAGACCCGCGATATCCAGCGCACCTTTACGGCGGGTCATCTCACGGGCTTTACGGGCGGCTTCACGGGCGCGAGCGGCGTCGATCATCTTGCCAACGACGGCCTTCGCCTCGTTCGGGTTTTCCAGGAGGAAATCGGCGAAGTACTTGTTCATCTCCTGTTCCACGGCGGTTTTAACCTCCGAGGAGACCAGCTTGTCCTTGGTCTGCGAGCTGAACTTCGGGTCCGGTACCTTCACCGAGATGATCGCGGTCAGGCCTTCACGGGCGTCGTCGCCAGTGGTTGCCACCTTGTTCTTCTTGGCCAGGCCTTCCTGCTCGATGTAGCTGTTAAGGCTACGGGTCAGCGAGGAACGGAAACCCACCAGGTGGGTACCGCCATCACGCTGCGGAATATTGTTGGTAAAGCACAGCAGGTTTTCGTTGAAGCTGTCGTTCCATTGCAGGGCGACTTCAACACCCACGCCATCGTCACGCTGAACGTTGAAGTGGAACACCTGGGAGTTGACCGGCGTCTTGTTGGTGTTCAAGTACTCGACGAACGCACGCAGACCGCCTTCGTACTTGAAGAACTCTTCCTTACCGCTGCGCTCATCCTTCAGCAGAATGCCAACGCCCGAGTTGAGGAACGACAGCTCGCGGATGCGCTTGGCCAGGATGTCCCAGCTGAAGTGAATGTTCTTGAAGGTTTCAGCCGATGGCTTGAAGTGGATGTGGGTACCCGTGGTTTCACTGTCACCGACAACCGCCATGGGCGCTTGTGGAACACCGTGAACGTAAGTCTGTTCCCAGATCTTGCCGCTACGGCGAACAGTCAAAACCAGCTTCTCGGACAGGGCGTTCACAACCGACACACCTACACCGTGCAGACCGCCGGATACTTTGTAGGAGTTGTCGTCAAACTTACCGCCGGCGTGCAGCACAGTCATGATGACCTCGGCTGCGGAAACGCCTTCTTCCTTATGCACATCGACCGGAATGCCGCGACCGTTGTCGCGCACACTGATAGATTCGTCCGGGTGGATGATGACGGTAATGTCATCGCAGTGACCGGCGAGGGCTTCGTCGATCGAGTTGTCGACCACCTCGAAGACCATGTGGTGCAGGCCACTACCATCATCGGTGTCGCCAATGTACATGCCGGGACGCTTGCGTACGGCATCCAAACCTTTCAGCACCTTGATGCTGGAGGAGTCGTACGTTTGATTTTCGCTCATGCCTTCACTCCCGATGGTCGTGGGTCTGGGTGATACGGCCTTGTTCCACGTGGAACAAAGCAACTGGCGTTTCCGTCTGCCAGCCTTCCCTCAGTAATTCGTGATCTACACAGGTGATGAACACCTGGCAGCGTAATTCTTCAAGCAAGCGGCACAGTGCGCGGCGATGCTGGTCATCCAGTTCGGACGGCAAGTCATCCACGAGATAAATACAGTGACCGCGGCGAGCCTGACTAACGAGGTGGCCTTGGGCAATGCGCAATGCGCATACCACCAACTTTTGCTGACCACGCGACAGGATGTCGGCTGCGTTGTTGCCAGCCAACCGCAAACGCAGATCAGCACGCTGCGGACCGGCTTGGGTATGGCCCATCTGCTGATCGCGAAGGAGGGAGGAGGCGAGCACTTCTTGCAGTTCCCGGTCCTTGTCCCAGCCTCGGTAGTAGCTCAGGGTCAACCCGTCCAGCTCGACCAGTTCGCTCAGGGTTCGCTCGAAGACGGGCTTCAAGGCCTTGATGTAGTTGCGACGGTATTCATCTATTTCCGCGCTAGCCAGGCACAATTCCCGGTCCCAGGCGGCTTGCGAAGCTGGGTCAAGTGTACCATGACGCAACCATGAGTTCCGCTGCCGCAGCGCCTTCTGAAGGCGTTGCCAGGCTGGCAGAAAACGAGGTTCCACGTGGAACACCCCCCAGTCCAGAAACTGGCGGCGTATTTTGGGGGCACCTTCCAGCAGCCGGAAACTGTCTGGGTTGATGAGCTGAAGCGGCAGTAACTCAGCCAATTGCGCGGCGCTGCGCGCATTTTGCCCATCGATGCGGATAGTAAACTCCCCTTGTCGCTCACGGGACACACCCAGGTTACTCGTACCACCCTCCGTCAGCTGAACCTCGCCGAACACAGTACAGGCAGCCTGTTCGTACTGAATAACCGGATTCAGGCGGGTGCTGCGAAATGAACGGGCCAGCCCGAGCAAATGCACGGCTTCAAGCACGCTGGTCTTGCCGCTGCCGTTGGCGCCGTAAAGGATGTTGATGCGGGGGGAGGGTAAGAGTGTCACCGGGTGCAAGTTGCGCACCGCGGTGACCATGATACGTCGAAGGGACATTTCGCCTGCTACAGGTTACAGGCGCATCGGCATGACAACGTAGGAAGAATCGTCATTGCCAGCTTCCTGCAGCAGCGCACTGCTGTTTGAATCGGACAAGATCAGACGAACTTGCTCAGTAGTCATCACGCCCAGCACGTCCAGCAAGTAGCTGACGTTGAAACCAATCTCCAGCGAGCTACCTTCGTAGTCCACGCTGATTTCTTCTTCGGCTTCTTCCTGCTCGGGGTTGTTAGCCTGGATCTTCAGTTGACCGGCTGCCAGCTGCAGGCGAATACCGCGGTACTTTTCGTTGGAAAGAATCGCTGTACGGCTGAAGGCTTCACGCAGCGCCTGGCGGTCTCCGACGACCAGCTTGTCACCGCCTTTGGGCAGTACGCGCTCGTAGTCCGGGAATTTGCCGTCCACCAGCTTGGAGGTAAAGGTGAACTCACCAGTAGTGGCGCGGATGTGATGCTGGCCCAGCACGATGCTGACCATACCTTCAGGATCGGTCAGCAGGCGCGCCAACTCCAGGATACCTTTACGCGGCACGATGACCTGGTGTCGATCCTCCTGCTCGATCGGCGCGCTCATCGAGCAAAGCGCCAGGCGGTGACCGTCGGTGGATACAGCGCGCAACGTGTTGCGGGAAACCTCAAGCAGCATGCCGTTGAGGTAATAGCGCACATCCTGCTGGGCCATGGCGAAGCTGGTTCGCTCGATCAGGCGGCGCAGCTTGCTCTGCTCCAGGTTGCAGGTCAGCGAACCCGGGCCTTCTTCCACAGTCGGGAAGTCATTGGCAGGCAGGGTCGACAGGGTGAAGCGGCTGCGGCCGGCCTTTACCAACAATTTCTGCTCATCGACCTTGATATCGATCAGGGCGTCGTTAGGCAGGCTTTTGCAGATGTCCATCAGCTTGCGCGCAGGAACAGTGATCTCGCCAGGCTCGGCCGGCTCTTCCAGTTGCACGCGGCCTACCAGCTCGACTTCCAGGTCGGTACCGGTCAACGACAGTTGCTGGCCTTGTACGACCAGCAATACGTTGGACAGGACCGGCAAGGTCTGACGGCGCTCGACGACACCGGCGACCAGTTGCAGGGGTTTCAACAGGGCTTCGCGTTGAATGGTGAAATGCATGGTCTAGTCCCTTGCCTTCAATTAGCTGCGCAGACGGCCATCAGGTCGTCAGCGTCCGCAGCAGGTTCTTGTAGTCCTCGCGGATGTCCGCGTCGGATTCCTTCAGTTCATTGATTTTGCGGCAGGCGTGCAGCACGGTCGTATGGTCGCGACCACCGAACATGTCGCCGATTTCCGGCAGACTGTGGTTGGTCAACTCCTTGGACAGGGCCATGGCTACCTGACGCGGGCGCGCGACAGAACGCGAACGACGCTTGGACAACAGATCGGAGATCTTGATCTTGTAGTACTCAGCGACGGTACGCTGAATGTTATCCACACTGACCAGTTTGTCTTGCAGCGCCAACAGATCCTTGAGCGATTCACGAATCAGCTCGATGGTGATGTCACGCCCCATGAAGTGCGAGTGAGCGATAACCCGCTTCAGTGCACCTTCCAGCTCACGGACGTTGGACCGGATGCGCTGAGCGATGAAAAAGGCTGCGTCATGCGGGAGCTCGACTTTGGCCTGGTCGGCCTTCTTCATCAGGATCGCTACGCGGGTCTCTAGCTCTGGTGGCTCGACAGCCACCGTCAGGCCCCAACCAAAGCGCGACTTCAGACGCTCTTCCAGGCCTTCGATTTCCTTGGGATAGCGGTCAGAGGTAAGGATTACCTGCTGGCCACCCTCGAGCAAGGCGTTGAAGGTGTGGAAAAACTCTTCTTGCGAGCGCTCTTTGCGAGCGAAGAACTGGATATCGTCGATCAGCAAAGCATCCACCGAGCGGTAGAAGCGCTTGAATTCGTTGATGGCATTGAGTTGCAGCGCTTTGACCATGTCCGCGACGAAACGCTCCGAATGCAGGTACACCACCTTGGCGTTCGGATTTTTCTTCAGCAGATGGTTACCCACAGCATGCATAAGGTGGGTTTTACCCAAACCCACACCACCATAAAGGAACAGTGGGTTGTAGCCATGCTTAGGGTTGTCCGCAACCTGCCAGGCAGCCGCGCGGGCGAGCTGGTTCGACTTACCTTCGACGAAGGTGTCAAAGGTAAAGGTCCGGTTCAGGTAACTGGTGTGCTTGAGCGCACCTTCAACCTGCACGGTGCGTTGTTCAGCCCGGCCACCACCACTGGGCGGCGCCGCAGCGGGCTCGGCCATGGCATCAAAGCTGTCACGCGAAGACGTCTCGACCAGTACAGGCTCGGCTGCAGCCACGGCAACGGGTTCAACCGCTGCTGCCGGGGCCGTCTTGTGTGCCTGAGTCTGCGCCAGCGAAGCCGCAACGGCAGCGCTGACCGGCGCGTTGGGCGCAGCCCTTGGGGCCGAGCTGCGACGGCTACCTATTAATAAGGAAAGGGCTGGTGCAATGCCGCTACCGTTCTCACCCAACAGCTCGAGCAAGCGACCCAGGTACTTTTCATTGACCCAATCGAGAACGAAACGGTTAGGCGCATAGACGCGCAACTCGTCGCCTTCGGCTTCGACCTGTAGCGGACGGATCCAGGTGTTGAATTGCTGGGCAGGCAGTTCATCGCGCAGAAGCTCCACGCACTGCTGCCAAAGTTCCACTGACACGGATATCCCCTGAGTTTGAAAGCCGGATGAGGCAAAAACAAACCGCCATTGTACCGGTCGAGCGTTCAGTTATCCACATGTGGACACGTTAGGAACCACGACAAAACAGCCATTTATCGACCAAAACGGCTTTTCGCCTCTGTGAATAAGCCCTGTGGATAAACGACCATGAGGGCTATGCACAACCCCACCCCTTAGCCTGTTGATAACTCCGCTGTGGATAACAGGTGTTTTCATCCACAGCTTTCGCTCACGATTGGAACAAGCGCAGCACGGGATCAGAACAAAGTTGTAAAACTCTGTACACCCCGTAATTCATGGGCCAGCGCAGGTTATCCACAGAAGGTTATCCACTTAAGAGTTATAAGTTCTTCAAAAAAGCTTTTTATATGTCTCTTCTTTTTTTTCATGTTGTCCCCGATCCGTGTGTCCGATCAAGCACCCCTTGGGCACTGATCAACAGGCACCGTCCATCACATGCTCTATATGGAAAGACTGGTTGGAAATTGACCTATGGGCTTGCTTTCTCTAGAATCGCCGGTCTCTTAAAAAGGGGGCCATCCCGGCCCGTCGTCGACAAACCAGGTAACACGCCATGAAACGTACTTTCCAACCAAGCACCATCAAGCGCGCCCGCACCCACGGTTTCCGTGCCCGTATGGCTACCAAGAACGGCCGTGCTGTTCTGTCGCGTCGTCGTGCCAAAGGCCGTAAGCGTCTGGCCATTTGATTTTTCGGCACAGGTGGTGAGTCAGGACTTCAGTCGGGAAAAGCGACTGCTTACACCCCGGCATTTCAAAGCGGTCTTCGACTCCCCAACCGGCAAGGTTCCAGGGAAAAACCTGCTGATCCTTGCTCGCGAGAACGGCCTCGATCACCCACGCCTTGGCTTGGTAATCGGCAAGAAGAGTGTCAAGCTCGCCGTTCAACGCAACCGCCTCAAGCGCTTGATGCGCGATTCCTTTCGTCTGAACCAGCAATTGCTTGCCGGTCTGGACATCGTGATCGTCGCGCGCAAGGGATTGGGTGAGATAGAAAACCCGGAATTGCACCAACATTTTGGCAAGCTCTGGAAACGCCTGGCGCGCAGCCGGCCGACACCAGCAGTCACCGCCAATTCCGCAGGGGTAGACAGCCAAGATGCGTAAACTGGCACTCGTTCCGATCCAGTTTTACCGTTATGCCATTAGTCCTCTGATGGCCAATCACTGTCGGTTTTTCCCCAGTTGCTCCTGTTACGCGTATGAAGCCATCGAAAACCATGGCATCTGGCGTGGTGGGTGGCTGGCCGTTCGTCGCCTGGGGCGTTGTCATCCGTGGAATGACGGCGGTTACGACCCCGTTCCACCCGCTCCTTCCTCCCGAACTTCTTCGATAGCCGAGTAATCATGGATATTAAACGCACGATCCTGATCGCCGCGCTGGCAGTCGTGTCCTACGTCATGGTCCTGAAGTGGAACGATGACTACGGCCAGGCTGCCCTGCCGACTCAGAATACTGCTGCCAGCACTGTTGCTCCGGGCTTGCCCGATGGCGTGCCGGCCGGTAACAACGGTGCCAGCGCCGATGTACCGAGCGCCAACGCCGAATCGAGCCCTGCCGAACTGGCACCGGTCGCACTCAGCAAGGACCTGATCCGAGTCAAGACCGACGTTCTGGAACTGGCTATCGATCCGGTCGGTGGTGACATCGTCCAGCTGAACCTGCCGAAGTACCCACGCCGTCAAGACCACCCGAACATTCCATTCCAGTTGTTCGACAACGGTGGTGAGCGTGTTTACCTGGCACAAAGCGGTCTGACCGGTACCGACGGCCCGGATGCCCGCGCCAGCGGCCGTCCCCTGTATGCCGCCGAACAGAAGAGCTACCAGCTGGCCGATGGCCAGGAACAACTGGTGGTAGACCTGAAGTTCAGTGACAACGGTGTCAACTACATCAAGCGTTTCAGCTTCAAGCGCGGTGAGTACGACCTGAATGTCAGCTACCTGATCGACAACCAGAGCGGCCAGGCCTGGAACGGCAACATGTTTGCCCAGCTCAAGCGTGATGCCAGCGGCGATCCGTCCTCCAGTACTGCCACCGGCACCGCGACCTACCTGGGTGCTGCCCTGTGGACAGCTTCTGAGCCTTACAAAAAGGTCTCGATGAAGGACATCGACAAAGGTAGTTTGAAAGAAAATGTGTCCGGCGGCTGGGTTGCCTGGCTGCAGCACTACTTCGTGACCGCCTGGATTCCGGCCAAGTCGGACAACAACGTAGTCCAGACCCGCAAGGATAGCCAGGGCAACTACATCATCGGCTACACCGGCCCGGTTATCAGCGTACCGGCTGGCGGCAAGGTCGAAACCAGTGCCCTGCTGTACGCCGGCCCGAAGATCCAGTCCAAGCTGAAAGAGTTGTCCCCAGGCCTGGAATTGACCGTCGACTACGGCTTCCTGTGGTTCATCGCCCAGCCGATCTTCTGGCTGCTGCAACATATCCACAGCCTGCTGGGTAACTGGGGCTGGTCGATCATCGTGCTGACCATGTTGATCAAAGGCCTGTTCTTCCCGCTGTCGGCTGCCAGCTACCGCTCCATGGCGCGTATGCGTGCCGTTGCACCTAAGCTCGCCGCACTCAAGGAACGCTTCGGTGACGATCGCCAGAAGATGTCCCAGGCGATGATGGAGCTTTACAAGAAAGAGAAGATCAACCCACTGGGCGGCTGCCTGCCGATCCTGGTGCAGATGCCGGTATTCCTGGCCCTGTACTGGGTATTGCTGGAAAGCGTGGAAATGCGCCAGGCCCCGTGGATCCTGTGGATTACCGACCTGTCGATCAAGGATCCGTTCTTCATCCTGCCGATCATCATGGGCGCCACCATGTTCATCCAGCAGCGCCTGAACCCGACTCCGCCGGATCCGATGCAGGCCAAGGTGATGAAAATGATGCCAATCATCTTCACCTTCTTCTTCCTGTGGTTCCCTGCCGGTCTGGTGCTGTACTGGGTTGTGAACAACTGCCTGTCGATTTCGCAGCAGTGGTACATCACTCGCCGTATCGAAGCAGCTACCAAAAAAGCTGCTGCTTGACGGGCTAATACGCTAGCCTGTGAATAAAAAACGCCCCCTAGTGGGGCGTTTTTGCTATCTGTCGTTTTTGTCGTAGAGGCTTTCGAGCATGAACACTGTGCGTGAAACCATCGCCGCCATCGCCACGGCCCAGGGCCGGGGCGGTGTGGGAATTGTCAGGTTGTCCGGCCCTCTGGCTGCCAAGGCCGGCCTGTTGATCACCGGCCGCACCCTGACCCCGCGGCATGCCCATTACGGTCCATTCCGCGACGATGAAGGGCTGGTGCTGGACGAAGGGATTGCTCTGTTCTTTCCAGGGCCTAATTCGTTCACTGGCGAGGACGTGCTTGAACTGCAGGGACACGGTGGCCCTGTGGTCTTGGACATGCTGCTGCAGCGCTGTGTACAAGTCGGCTGTCGTCTGGCCCGCCCGGGCGAGTTCAGCGAGCGCGCCTTCCTCAACGACAAGCTCGACCTGGCGCAGGCTGAAGCCATCGCCGACCTGATCGAGGCCAGTTCCAGCCAGGCAGCGCGCAACGCCCTGCGCTCGCTGCAAGGGGAATTCTCCAGGCGTGTGCACAGCCTCACCGAGGCGTTGATTGCCTTGCGTATTTACGTCGAGGCGGCGATCGATTTTCCTGAAGAAGAGATCGACTTCCTCGCCGATGGCCACGTGCTGTCGATGCTTGATGCCGTGCGCAGCGAGTTATCCACTGTGCAGCGCGAGGCCGGGCAGGGCGCCTTGCTGCGTGACGGCATGACGGTAGTCATTGCCGGCCGGCCGAATGCCGGTAAATCGAGCTTGCTGAACCAGCTGGCTGGTCGGGAAGCTGCCATCGTCACTGACATCGCCGGCACTACGCGGGATATCCTGCGCGAACATATCCACATCGACGGCATGCCGCTGCACGTTGTCGATACTGCCGGTTTGCGCGATACCGATGACCATGTGGAAAAGATCGGCGTGGAACGCGCCCTGAAGGCCATTGGCGAGGCAGACCGCGTTCTGCTGGTAGTCGACTCTACTGCGCCCGAGGCCAGCGACCCGTTCGCTTTGTGGCCTGAGTTTCTGGCTCAGCGGCCTGACCCGGCCAAGGTCACGCTGATTCGCAACAAGGCCGACCTGAGTGGTGAGCGGGTAGCGCTGGAACAGTGCGATGACGGCCATGTGACCATTACCCTGAGCGCCAAGGGCGACGACACAGGGCTGCAACTGCTCCGCGACCATCTGAAAGGCTGTATGGGTTATGAGCAGACTGCAGAGAGTGGCTTCAGCGCCCGCCGGCGCCATCTGGATGCCTTGCGCCAGGCCAGCGAGCACCTGGAGCACGGCCGTGCTCAATTGACCTTGGCGGGCGCGGGAGAGCTTCTGGCTGAGGACTTACGCCAGGCACAGCATGCGCTGGGGGAGATCACAGGAGCATTCAGCTCGGATGACCTGCTTGGGCGGATTTTCTCCAGCTTCTGCATCGGCAAGTAATCCACAGCCACGCAAGGCCAAGCGCCGCTCCTTAGGGAGCGGCTTTTTTTTGCCTGAAATTCGTTGCAGAAGATGAATGCAGGCCGCTGACCCAAGCACCTGTGGGAGCGGGTGGACCCGTGATGAAGCTCTTACAAGCACCAGATCTCTGTGGATGTACCCATCCTTTCGCGGGCTCGACCGCTCCAACCTGACCATGCCTAGCCGCCAGCGCGATGAATTTTCCCTGCTCGGCTTGAAAACGGTGCTCAGGAGCCCTGTGGAAAAGTCGCCTTCAGCTCAGTTGATAAGCGGGCTTTTTTTCTGAGGAAAAACCCGCCTGTGGGTAAACAGCCATTTAATCCACAGGCTAAATGACGTTATCCAGAGCCCTCATGGCACTCCAGGCACAGGGTTTAATTTCTCTCTACATAGCGCCATTATTGGGATGCAGGACTTTATCCACAGAAGTCGCTGTGTATAAGAATAAACATAAAAACAAAGCTTTTTAAATTTCTTCTCTCTGATTTCTGTTGTTTGCCACTCATCCACAGACTGGTCAAAATTTGCTCAGACGGTTTCTTTACTGGGGGGGAAGTCCCTATACTTGTCCGCTTACCTTCTCTTCATTCGCAAAAACAGGCACGAGGTGCGTGGTGGATTTCCCTTCCCGTTTTGACGTGATCGTCATCGGCGGCGGCCATGCCGGTACCGAGGCTGCGCTTGCGTCTGCACGCATGGGTGTGAAAACCCTGCTGCTGACCCATAACGTGGAAACCCTCGGTCACATGAGCTGCAACCCCGCCATCGGCGGTATTGGCAAAAGCCATCTGGTCAAAGAGATCGATGCGCTCGGCGGCGCCATGGCGCTGGCCACCGACAAGAGCGGCATCCAGTTCCGCGTTCTGAACAACCGCAAGGGCCCGGCCGTACGTGCCACCCGTGCGCAAGCCGACCGCGCCATCTACAAGGCAGTGGTACGTGAAATCCTGGAAAACCAGCCAAACCTGTGGATATTCCAGCAGTCCTGCGACGACCTGATCGTCGAGCAGGACCAGGTCAAAGGCGTGGTGACCCAGATGGGCCTGCGTTTCTTTGCCGAATCGGTGGTGCTGACTACCGGTACCTTCCTCGGCGGCCTTATCCACATTGGTCTGCAAAACCATTCCGGTGGTCGCGCCGGTGATCCACCTTCGATTGCCCTGGCCCACCGCATGCGTGAACTGCCGTTGCGCGTCGGCCGCCTGAAAACCGGTACCCCGCCACGCATTGACGGCCGCTCGGTGGACTTCTCGGTAATGACCGAACAGCCAGGCGATACGCCGATCCCGGTGATGTCGTTCATGGGCAATGCCGAAATGCACCCGCGACAGGTGAGCTGCTGGATTACCCACACCAATGCGCGCACCCACGAGATCATTGCCTCGAACCTCGACCGTTCACCGATGTACTCGGGCGTGATCGAAGGTGTCGGTCCGCGCTACTGTCCGTCTATCGAAGACAAGATCCACCGCTTTGCCGACAAGGAAAGCCACCAGGTGTTCATCGAGCCGGAAGGCTTGAACACCCATGAGTTGTATCCCAACGGTATTTCCACTTCGCTGCCGTTCGACGTGCAGTTGGAGCTCGTACGTTCCATCCGTGGCATGGAAAACGCCCACATCGTGCGCCCCGGCTACGCCATCGAATACGACTACTTCGATCCCCGCGACCTCAAGTACAGCCTCGAGACGAAAGTCATCGGCGGCCTGTTCTTCGCCGGGCAGATCAACGGCACCACCGGGTACGAAGAAGCCGGCGCCCAGGGCCTGCTGGCCGGGACTAACGCCGCACTTCGGGCGCAGGGCCGTGACAGCTGGTGCCCGCGCCGCGACGAGGCATACATCGGCGTACTGGTGGACGACCTGATTACCTTGGGTACTCAGGAGCCGTACCGCATGTTTACCTCGCGTGCCGAGTACCGGCTGATACTGCGCGAAGACAACGCCGACCTGCGCCTGACCGAAAAGGGCCGTGAACTGGGCCTGATCGATGACCAGCGCTGGGCCGCGTTCTGCGCCAAGCGCGACGGTATCGAGCGTGAGGAACAGCGCCTGAAATCGACCTGGGTTCGGCCCAATACCGAGCAAGGCCAGGCCATTGTGGATAAATTCGGCACTCCGCTGAGCCACGAGTACAGCCTGCTCAACCTGCTGGCGCGCCCCGAAATCGACTACGCCGGCCTGATCGAAGCGACTGGCGGTGAAGCAATCGATCCACAGGTTGCCGAGCAGGTCGAGATCCGCACCAAGTACGCCGGCTACATCGACCGTCAGCAGGATGAAATTGCCCGACTGCGCGCCAGCGAAGACACACGCCTGCCTGTGGATATCGACTACACGACGATTTCCGGCCTGTCCAAGGAGATACAGGGCAAGCTGAGCCAGACCCGTCCGGAGACGCTGGGTCAGGCTTCGCGTATCCCGGGTGTGACCCCGGCGGCGATTTCCCTGTTGCTGATTCACTTGAAAAAACGCGGCGCTGGCCGCGAATTGGAGCAAAGCGCTTGAGTTCCCTGGTCACCCCTCAACACGCTGAAGAGTTGTCCACAGGTGCGCGCCAGCTTGGTGTCGAGCTGACTGCCGAGCAGCACGAGAAGCTGCTTGGCTACCTGGCTCTGTTGATCAAATGGAACAAAGCCTACAACCTGACTGCTGTGCGCGACCCGGACGAGATGGTTTCGCGCCACCTGCTCGACAGCCTTAGCGTCATGTCTTTTATCCACAACGACCGTGATAACTGGCTGGATGTTGGCAGCGGCGGTGGCATGCCCGGCATCCCGTTGGCTATTCTGCATCCACACAAGCGCGTCACCGTGCTGGACGCCAATGGCAAGAAAACCCGTTTCCTGACACAGGTGAAAATGGAACTCCGGCTGGACAACCTCACGGTTATCCACAGCCGGGTCGAGGCCTTCCAGCCGGCACAACCGTTCGACGGAATCATCTCCCGCGCCTTCAGCAGCATGGAGAACTTCACCAACTGGACCCGCCACTTGGGCGACACCGGGACGCAATGGCTTGCAATGAAGGGGCTGCATCCTGCCGATGAACTGGTAGCATTGCCCGCAGACTTCACAGTGGAAAGCGAACAGGCCCTGACCGTTCCGGGTTGCCAGGGCCAGCGCCATCTGCTGATACTGCGCCGCAAGGCATGACTGGGAACACTCGCAACAATGGCTAAGGTATTCGCAATCGCGAACCAGAAAGGTGGTGTGGGCAAGACAACCACCTGTATCAATCTCGCCGCCTCGCTGGCTGCGACCAAGCGTCGTGTCCTGCTGATCGACCTCGATCCGCAGGGCAACGCCACCATGGGCAGCGGTGTGGACAAGCACGAGCTCGAGCATTCGGTCTACGACCTGCTCATCGGGGAGTGCGACTTGGCCCAGGCTATGCACTACTCCGAGCACGGAGGCTTCCAGTTGCTGCCGGCCAACCGTGACCTGACCGCCGCTGAGGTGGTGCTGCTGGAAATGCAGGTCAAGGAAAGCCGTCTGCGCAACGCCCTGGCGCCTATTCGCGATAACTACGATTACATCCTCATCGACTGCCCGCCGTCGCTGTCGATGCTCACGCTGAATGCTCTGGTCGCTTCCGATGGCGTGATTATCCCCATGCAGTGTGAGTACTACGCACTGGAAGGTCTCAGCGACCTTGTGGATAACATCAAGCGTATCGCCGCCCGGTTGAACCCTGAGTTGAAGATCGAGGGCCTGCTGCGGACCATGTACGATCCGCGTCTGAGCCTGAACAACGATGTTTCGGCACAGTTGAAGGAGCACTTTGGCCCTCAGCTGTACGACACGGTCATTCCGCGCAACATTCGCTTGGCCGAGGCCCCCAGCTTCGGCATGCCAGCCCTTGCTTACGACAAGCAATCGCGGGGCGCGCTGGCGTACCTGGCCCTGGCTGGGGAACTGGTACGCCGTCAACGCCGTCCATCACGCACTGCACAAACAACTTAAGGAATCCGTATGGCCGTCAAGAAACGGGGTCTCGGACGTGGGTTGGATGCACTGCTCAGTGGTCCTTCCGTCAGCGCGCTCGAAGAGCAGGCTGTGAAGATCGACCAGAAAGAACTGCAACACCTGCCGGTCGAGCTGGTCCAGCGCGGCAAGTATCAGCCTCGCCGGGACATGGACCCGGAGGCGCTGGAAGAGCTTGCGCACTCGATTCGCAACCATGGTGTGATGCAACCGATCGTGGTACGCCCGATTGGTGACAACCGATACGAGATCATCGCCGGTGAGCGCCGTTGGCGCGCTACCCAGCAGGCCGGCCTGGACACGATCCCGGCCATGGTCCGCGAAGTGCCCGACGAAGCCGCCATCGCCATGGCATTGATCGAGAACATCCAGCGCGAAGACCTCAACCCACTGGAAGAGGCCATGGCCCTGCAGCGCCTGCAACAGGAATTCGAACTCACCCAGCAGCAGGTGGCTGACGCTGTGGGCAAGTCGCGGGTGACTGTGGCCAACCTGCTGCGCCTCATCACCTTGCCCGATGCGATCAAGACCATGCTCGCCCACGGTGATCTGGAGATGGGGCACGCCCGTGCATTGCTGGGCCTGGACGAAAATCGTCAGGAGGAGGGGGCGCGTCATGTTGTCGCACGTGGCCTCACCGTGCGCCAAACCGAGGCACTGGTCCGTCAGTGGCTCAGCGACAAGCCTGATCCGGTCGAACCGAGCAAACCTGATCCGGATATCGCACGCCTTGAACAGCGGCTCGCAGAGCGCCTGGGCTCGGCCGTGCAGATCCGTCATGGCAACAAGGGCAAAGGCCAGTTGGTTATTCGCTACAACTCGCTTGACGAGTTGCAAGGCGTGCTCGCTCACATCCGCTGAAACAATTCCTGTTGTAGCGTGAAGTCGGAAATCACTACCGAAGAGTTGAATAGGGGTTAATCCACCCCTATACTCTGCGCGCATTTTGTCGGCACAAATTATGCCAAGTCATAGCTGACTTGTTGGTCGACTTCCGAGGAGCAGTTGTGATGGAAATACGCACGCCAAACCGCCTGCCTTTCCATCGCTGGGCGGTTTTTCCGGTACTGCTGGCTCAATTTGTCGTACTGCTGCTGGCAACCTTGGTGTTGTGGCAGTGGAAAGGGTCGGTCAGTGGATATTCAGGCCTTTGCGGAGGTTTGATTGCCTGGCTGCCCAATGTGTATTTCGCCTGGAAGGCTTTTCGCTTCAGCGGGGCTCGGGCGGCACAAGCTATCGTCAAGTCGTTTTACGCTGGCGAGGCAGGCAAGATGATTTTGACGGCAGTGCTTTTTGCACTGACCTTTGCAGGAGTGAAGCCACTGGCGCCGCTAGCAGTATTCGGCGTCTTCGTGTTGACCCTTTTGGTCAGCTGGTTCGCGCCCCTGCTGATGAATAAAAGACTTTCGAGACCTTAGGGCGTTTGAGGCAACCATGGCAGCAGAAACCGCTTCGGGCTATATCCAGCACCACTTGCAGAACCTGACCTACGGTCAACTACCAGACGGCAGCTGGGGCTTCGCCCATTCGGCTGCAGAAGCCAAGGCAATGGGCTTCTGGGCGTTCCACCTGGACACCCTGGGTTGGTCCGTCGCGCTGGGTCTGATCTTCCTGTTGATCTTCCGCATGGCGGCCAAGAAGGCGACTTCCGGCCAACCTGGCGGTCTGCAGAACTTCGTTGAGGTGATGGTCGACTTCGTCAACGGCAGCGTGAAGGACTCCTTCCACGGCCGTAGCCCGGTAATCGCACCACTGGCGCTGACCATTTTCGTCTGGGTATTCCTGATGAACGCCGTCGACCTGATACCGGTCGACTGGATTCCTCAGCTGGCCATCCTGATTTCCGGTGACCCGCACATTCCGTTCCGCGCCGTGTCGACCACCGACCCGAACGCGACCCTGGCCATGGCCTTCTGCGTCTTCGCCCTGATCATCTTCTACAGCATCAAGGTCAAGGGACTGGGCGGCTTCATCGGTGAGCTGACCCTGCACCCGTTTGGCAGCAAGAATATCTTCGTGCAGATCCTGCTGATTCCGGTCAACTTCCTGCTGGAATTCGTCACCCTGATCGCCAAGCCGATCTCGCTGGCACTGCGTCTGTTCGGCAACATGTATGCTGGCGAGCTGGTGTTCATCCTGATCGCTGTAATGTTCGGCTCCGGCCTGCTGTGGCTCAGCGGCCTGGGTGTGGTGCTGCAATGGGCGTGGGCTGTGTTCCACATCCTGATCATCACCCTGCAAGCTTTCATCTTCATGATGCTGACCATCGTCTACCTGTCGATGGCTCACGAAGATAACCATTAAGACCGCCTGGCGTGTCTGATAGCCTTCCCTGCCTGTACGGGGGGAGGGCTTAAAAAGTCCGCAAGGGCATGCTGTACCAAACGATTTGTTTTACCGCTTCAAACTAAAAACCTAACCAATACGACGTAAAAGTCGGGAGGAAAGATGGAAACTGTAGTTGGTCTGACCGCTATCGCTGTTGCTCTGCTGATCGGCCTGGGTGCTCTGGGTACCGCCATTGGTTTCGGCCTGCTGGGTGGCAAATTCCTGGAAGGCGCTGCTCGTCAGCCAGAAATGGTTCCGATGCTGCAGGTCAAAATGTTCATCGTTGCCGGTCTGCTCGACGCCGTAACCATGATCGGTGTTGGTATCGCTCTGTTCTTCACCTTCGCGAATCCGTTCGTTGGTCAGATCGCCGGCTAATCACTCGTCACCACGAGTTGATGGCTGTATGAATTAAGACCGAGCGAGGTGTTGGCGTGAACATTAATGCAACCCTGATTGGCCAATCCGTTGCTTTCCTGATTTTTGTACTCTTCTGCATGAAGTATGTATGGCCTCCGGTCATCACTGCTCTGCAAGAGCGCCAAAAGAAGATTGCCGACGGCTTGGACGCTGCCAACCGCGCAGCTCGCGACCTGGAGCTGGCCCAAGAGAAAGCGGGTCAGCAACTGCGTGAAGCTAAAGCACAGGCAGCCGAAATCATCGAGCAAAGCAAGAAACGCGCTGCTCAGCTTGTCGACGAAGCCCGTGAACAGGCTCGCGTCGAAGCTGACCGTGTGAAGGCTCAGGCTCTGGCCGAGATCGAACAGGAACTGAACAGCGCTAAAGACGCCCTGCGTGCCCAAGTGGGTGCTCTGGCCGTTGGTGGTGCTGAAAAGATCCTTGGCGCCACAATCGATCAAAACGCGCATGCGGAGCTGGTTAACAAACTGGCCGCTGAAATTTAAGCGAGGGCGATCATGGCAGAACTGACCACGTTGGCCCGACCTTACGCTAAGGCTGCCTTTGAGCATGCCCAGGCCCATCAGCAACTGGCCAATTGGTCAGCCATGCTCGGCCTGGCTGCTGCGGTGTCGCAAGACGACACCATGCAGCGCCTGCTCAAGGCCCCGCGACTGACGAGCGCAGAAAAGGCCGCCACGTTCATTGACGTGTGCGGTGACAAGTTCAATGCACAGGCACAGAATTTCATTCATGTTGCCGCGGAAAACGACCGTCTCCTGCTTCTGCCGGAGATTGCCGCTCTGTTCGACCTGTACAAGGCCGAGCAAGAGAAATCCGTGGACGTGGAAGTCACCAGTGCCTTCGCGTTGAACCAAGAACAGCAAGACAAACTCGCCAAGGTTCTCAGTGCACGGTTAGGCCAGGAAGTGCGCCTGCACGCGTCGGAGGATGCCAGCCTGATTGGCGGCGTCGTCATCCGCGCCGGTGACCTGGTAATCGATGGCTCTGTTCGCGGCAAAATCGCGAAACTGGCCGAAGCATTGAAATCTTGAGTTTGAAGGGGCAGCAGAGCAATGCAGCAACTCAATCCTTCCGAAATTAGTGAAATCATCAAGGGCCGCATCGATAACCTCGATGTGAGCTCCCAAGCCCGTAACGAAGGTACCGTCGTTTCGGTATCCGACGGTATCGTGCGGATCCACGGTCTGGCCGACGTCATGTACGGCGAAATGATCGAGTTCCCTGGCAGCGTCTACGGCATGGCCTTGAACCTGGAGCAAGACTCCGTAGGTGCAGTGATCCTGGGTGCCTATGACACCCTCGCCGAAGGCATGAGCGCCAAGTGCACCGGCCGCATCCTGGAAGTTCCGGTTGGTAAGGAACTGCTGGGTCGCGTCGTTGACGCACTGGGTAACCCGATCGACGGCAAAGGTCCTCTGGGCAACACCCAGACCGACGCAGTCGAGAAAGTGGCTCCAGGCGTGATCTGGCGTAAGTCGGTAGACCAGCCTGTACAGACTGGTTACAAATCCGTCGACGCCATGATCCCTGTCGGCCGTGGCCAGCGTGAGCTGATCATTGGCGACCGTCAGATCGGCAAGACCGCCATGGCCATCGACGCCATCATCAACCAGAAAGACTCCGGTATTTTCTGTGTTTATGTTGCAGTCGGCCAGAAGCGTTCCACCGTTGCCAACATCGTTCGCAAGCTGGAAGAAACCGGCGCCCTGGCCAACACCATCGTGGTTGTTGCCAGTGCTTCGGAATCCGCCGCACTGCAATTCCTGGCGCCATACGCCGGTTGCACCATGGGCGAGTTCTTCCGCGACCGCGGTGAAGACGCACTGATCGTTTACGATGACCTGTCCAAGCAGGCCGTTGCCTACCGTCAGATCTCCCTGCTGCTGCGCCGTCCACCAGGACGCGAAGCATACCCAGGCGACGTGTTCTATCTCCACTCCCGTCTGCTGGAGCGTGCATCGCGCGTTTCGGAAGAGTACGTCGAGAAGTTCACCAACGGTGCTGTTACTGGCAAAACCGGTTCCCTGACCGCTCTGCCGATCATCGAAACCCAGGCTGGCGACGTTTCTGCGTTCGTTCCGACCAACGTGATTTCCATCACCGACGGTCAGATCTTCCTGGAATCGGCCATGTTCAACTCGGGCATCCGCCCTGCAGTTAACGCCGGTGTTTCGGTATCCCGCGTAGGTGGTGCCGCTCAGACCAAGATCATCAAGAAGCTGTCCGGTGGTATTCGTACCGCTCTGGCTCAGTACCGTGAACTGGCTGCATTCGCCCAGTTCGCGTCCGATCTGGACGAAGCGACCCGCAAGCAGCTGGAGCATGGTCAGCGCGTTACCGAGCTGATGAAGCAGAAGCAGTACGCGCCGATGTCCATCGCGGACATGGCTCTGTCGCTGTACGCCGCTGAGCGTGGCTTCCTGATCGACGTAGAAGTCTCCAAGATCGGCAGCTTCGAGCAAGCTCTGATCGCCTTCTTCAACCGTGATCACGCTGAACTGATGGCGAAGATCAACGTGAAGGGTGACTTCAACGACGAAATCGACGCAGGCCTGAAAGCCGGTATCGAGAAGTTCAAGGCCACCCAGACCTGGTAAGCCGCAGCGGGGGCTCAGGCCCCCGCTTGCTAACCTGATAGGTGATACATGGCAGGCGCAAAAGAGATTCGCAGTAAGATTGCGAGCATCAAAAGCACGCAAAAAATTACCAGCGCCATGGAGAAAGTGGCGGTCAGCAAGATGCGCAAGGCACAAATGCGCATGGCTGCTAGCCGTCCTTACGCGGAACGTATCCGCCAGGTGATCGGTCATCTGGCCAACGCCAACCCGGAATACCGCCACCCGTTCATGATCGAGCGCCCTGTAAAGCGCGCTGGTTATATCGTGGTGAGCAGTGACCGTGGTCTGTGCGGTGGCTTGAACACCAACCTGTTCAAGGCCCTGGTCAAGGACATGAGCGCAAACCGCGAACAGGGCGTGGAAATCGACCTGTGCGTGATCGGCAGCAAGGGTGCGACTTTCTTCCGCATCTTTGGCGGCAACGTCGTAGCAGCGATCAGCCACTTGGGCGAAGAGCCATCGATCAACGATCTGATCGGCTCCGTCAAAGTGATGCTGGACGCCTACCTGGACGGCCGTATCGATCGCCTCTCGGTGGTTTCGAACAAGTTCATCAATACCATGACCCAGAAGCCGACGGTCGAGCAATTGGTACCGTTGGTGGCAACCCCGGATCAGGATCTCAAGCATCACTGGGACTACCTGTACGAACCCGACGCAAAAGAGCTGCTGGACGGCTTGATGGTGCGCTACGTGGAGTCGCAGGTTTACCAGGCGGTGGTCGAGAACAACGCTGCTGAACAAGCGGCCCGGATGATCGCCATGAAGAACGCCACAGACAACGCCGGTGATTTGATCAAAGAGCTTCAGTTGATCTACAACAAGGCGCGTCAGGCTGCGATCACCCAGGAGATCTCGGAAATCGTCGGCGGCGCTGCCGCGGTTTAACGGTTCACATATTCAGAGGATCCAGCTATGAGTAGCGGACGTATCGTTCAAATCATCGGCGCCGTCATCGACGTGGAATTCCCACGTGACGTCGTGCCGAGTGTATACAACGCGCTTAAAGTACAAGGCGCGGAAACCACCCTGGAAGTTCAGCAGCAGCTGGGCGACGGCGTGGTTCGTACCATTGCGATGGGCTCGACCGAAGGCCTGAAGCGCGGTCTGGATGTCGTCGACACCGGCGCTGCCATTTCCGTTCCAGTTGGTAAGGCCACCCTGGGCCGTATCATGGACGTACTGGGCAACCCGATCGACGAAGCCGGCCCGATCGGCGAAGAAGAGCGTCGCGGTATCCACCAGCCAGCGCCTTCGTTCGCTGACCAGGCAGGCGGCAACGACCTGCTGGAAACCGGCATCAAGGTTATCGACCTGGTTTGCCCGTTCGCCAAGGGTGGTAAGGTTGGTCTGTTCGGTGGTGCCGGTGTCGGCAAGACCGTAAACATGATGGAACTGATCCGTAACATCGCCATGGAACACAGCGG
Source organism: Pseudomonas sp. TYF_14 (assembly GCF_043105275.1). NCBI lineage: Bacteria > Pseudomonadati > Pseudomonadota > Gammaproteobacteria > Pseudomonadales > Pseudomonadaceae > Pseudomonas > Pseudomonas sp. TYF_14. Next base: position 155,342 of record NZ_JBICLK010000054.1, on the reverse strand, counting down.
TTACTCCGTGTTCGCTGGTGTGGGTGAGCGTACTCGTGAGGGTAACGACTTCTACCACGAGATGAAGGACTCCAACGTTCTCGACAAAGTAGCGCTGGTCTACGGTCAGATGAACGAGCCACCAGGAAACCGTCTGCGTGTAGCGCTGACCGGCCTGACCATGGCCGAGAAGTTCCGTGACGAAGGTAACGACGTTCTGCTGTTCGTCGACAACATCTATCGTTACACCCTGGCCGGTACCGAAGTATCCGCACTGCTGGGCCGTATGCCTTCGGCAGTAGGTTACCAGCCGACCCTGGCTGAAGAGATGGGCGTTCTGCAAGAGCGCATCACCTCCACCAAGGAAGGTTCGATCACCTCCGTACAGGCCGTATACGTACCTGCGGACGACTTGACCGACCCGTCGCCAGCGACCACCTTCGCCCACTTGGACGCCACCGTCGTTCTGTCCCGTGACATCGCCTCCCTGGGTATCTACCCAGCGGTCGACCCACTGGACTCGACTTCGCGCCAGCTGGACCCGAACGTGATCGGCAACGAGCACTACGAGACCGCTCGTGGCGTTCAGTATGTTCTGCAGCGCTATAAAGAGCTGAAGGACATCATTGCGATCCTGGGTATGGACGAACTGTCCGAAGCCGACAAGCAACTGGTAGCCCGCGCTCGTAAGATCCAGCGCTTCCTGTCGCAGCCGTTCTTCGTGGCAGAAGTCTTCACCGGTTCGCCAGGCAAGTACGTTTCCCTGAAAGACACCATCGCTGGCTTCAGCGGCATCCTCAAAGGTGACTACGACCACCTGCCAGAACAAGCGTTCTACATGGTCGGCAGCATCGACGAAGCGATCGAGAAAGCCAAGAAACTGTAATTCCTGCGCCCCGCAAGGGGCGCTATCAGGTTGAGGCAAGCAGATGGCTATGACAGTCCATTGCGATATCGTCAGCGCGGAAGGAGAGATCTTCTCCGGCCTGGTCGAGATGGTGGTTGCGCACGGTAACCTGGGTGATCTTGGTATCGCTCCAGGCCATGCGCCGCTGATCACCAATCTCAAGCCTGGTCCGATCACGCTGACCAAGCAGGGTGGCGCACACGAGGTGTTCTACATCTCTGGTGGTTTCCTCGAGGTTCAGCCGAACATGGTCAAGGTGCTTGCCGATACCGTGCAACGTGCTGCAGACCTGGATGAAGCTCAGGCTCAGGAGGCCCTCAAGGCTGCCGAGAACGCCCTGAATCTGAAAGGCGCGGACTTCGACTACGGCGCCGCCGCCGCACGTCTGGCCGAGGCCGCAGCCCAGCTGCGTACCGTCCAGCAAATGCGCAAAGGCAAGTAATCGGCCCCGGCTGATAACTTCTGTTGCGATTGAGTAAAAGGGTAGCCTCGGCTACCCTTTTTCTTTTTCTGTTTTCTCCCCCGGTCTTTCACTGACCGCCCAGGATTGGTAGCCAGTAATGTCACTCGATATCGTTATTCTCGCCGCCGGCCAAGGCACCCGCATGCGCTCGGCGCTGCCCAAAGTGTTGCACCCGGTAGCAGGCAATTCCATGCTCGGCCATGTTATCCACAGCGCGCGTCAACTTCAGCCGCAAGGTATTCACGTGGTCATTGGCCATGGTGCCGAGCTGGTTCGCGAGCGGCTGGCTGCTGACGACCTGAATTTCGTCATGCAGGATAAACAGCTGGGTACCGGTCATGCTGTTGCCCAGGCACTGCCAGCGCTGACCGCTGACACCGTGCTGGTGTTGTACGGCGACGTGCCGTTGATCGAAGTGGAGACCCTGCAGCGTCTGTTGGCCAAAGCCAACGATCAGCAGCTGGGACTGCTGACAGTCACCCTCGATGATCCGACCGGCTATGGCCGGATCGTGCGTGACGAGCAGGGCCAGGTAACTGCCATCGTTGAGCACAAGGACGCCAACGACGCGCAAAAAGCGATCAAGGAAGGCAACACCGGCATTCTGGCCTTGCCGGCCGCGCGCCTCGCCGACTGGATGGGCCGCCTGTCGAACAACAACGCCCAGGGCGAGTATTACCTGACCGACGTAATTGCCATGGCAGTTGCCGATGGCTTGGTGGTGGCAACTGAACAGCCACACGATGCTATGGAAGTGCAGGGCGCCAACGACCGCCGCCAGCTCTCCGAGCTGGAGCGTCACTACCAGTTGCGGGAAGGCCGCCGTCTGATGGCTCAGGGGGTTACCCTGCGTGATCCGGCACGCTTCGATGTTCGTGGTGAAGTAAGCGTTGGTCGTGACGTGCTGATCGACATCAACGTGATTCTCGAAGGCAAGGTGGTCATCGAAGACGATGTGCAGATCGGCCCTAACTGCGTGATCAAGAACACGACCCTGCGCAAAGGCGCGGTGGTCAAGGCCAACAGCCACCTCGAAGGCGCCGTGATGGGCGAAGGCAGCGATGCTGGCCCGTTCGCCCGCCTGCGCCCGGGCAGCGTACTGGACGCCAAGGCCCATGTGGGTAACTTCGTTGAACTGAAAAACGCCCACCTGGGTGAAGGGGCCAAGGCTGGTCACCTGACCTACCTGGGGGATGCCGAAATCGGTGCGCGCACCAATATCGGCGCCGGCACCATCACCTGCAACTACGATGGCGCCAACAAGTTCAAGACCGTGATGGGTGAAGACGTGTTCATCGGTTCGAACAACTCGCTGGTGGCGCCTGTGGAAATCAAGGCCGGCGCGACCACCGCAGCCGGCTCGACCATCACCCAGGCTGTAGAAGCGGGTGACCTGGCTGTAGCCCGTGCGCGCCAGCGCAACATTTCGGGCTGGAAGCGCCCGGAGAAGATCAAGAAGAGCTGAGTTATTCACAGCCCTTTCCATCGAAAGCCGACTTATGTGAATAAGTCGGCTTTTTTATTGGCGCGGCTGCGCCTATAGGACCGCCTCAAAGCAGAAGCAAACAATCCACAGGTCAGCGACAGCTTGACGAATCGCGCGTCTTAGGTTTTGATTGCAACCATTAACTTTCGAATCGAAACTTAAACGCACATGTCGAAACGAAACACACCACAACGGCGACACAATATTCTGGCTTTGCTCAGCGAGCAGGGTGAGGTAAGTGTGGACGCGTTGGCCAAGCGTTTCGCCACCTCGGAAGTGACCATTCGCAAAGACCTCGCCGCCTTGGAAACCAACGGCTTGTTGTTACGCCGCTACGGTGGTGCTGTGCCGGTACCGCAAGAGTTGCTCGGTGAACCGGCACAACCCGTCTCTTCCTATAAAAAGGCCATTGCGCGTGCCGCCGTGGGGCGTATCCGCGAACATGCGCGCATTATCATCGACAGCGGCAGCACCACGGCGGCAATGATCCCCGAACTGGGGCGCCAGCCAGGCCTGGTGGTGATGACCAATTCGCTCAATGTGGCCCGTGCAATCTGCGACCTCGAACACGAGCCGGTGCTGCTGATGACCGGTGGCACCTGGGACCCGCATTCCGAATCGTTCCAGGGCCAGGTCGCGGAGCAGGTACTGCGCTCCTACGATTTCGACCAATTATTCATCGGCGCCGACGGCATCGACCTGGGCCGGGGTACCACTACCTTCAACGAGTTGCTTGGGCTGAGCCGGGTCATGGCGGAAGTTGCCCGTGAAGTGATCGTGATGGTCGAGTCGGACAAGGTGGGGCGCAAGATCCCTAACCTCGAGCTGCCCTGGGGCAGTGTGCACACCCTTATTACAGATGAACGCCTGCCAGCAGCAGCGCGCGAACAAATTCAAGCCCGCGGCATCAACCTGATCTGCGCCGCGATCAGCCAGGAGCAATAAAACATGTGTGGAATCGTTGGTGCTGTCGCCGAGCGTAATATCACAGCCATCCTGATCGAAGGCCTTAAGCGTCTTGAATACCGCGGTTACGACAGCGCCGGTTTGGCTGTACTCACCCAGAACGGTGAACTGCAGCGCCGCCGCCGCATCGGCAAGGTCAGCGAGCTGGAGGTTGCTGTTGCTGATGACCCATTGGCAGGCCAGCTGGGTATTGCCCACACCCGCTGGGCTACTCACGGCGCGCCGACTGAAGGCAACGCCCACCCGCACTTCTCGGGCAATGATGTGGCCGTGGTGCACAACGGCATCATCGAGAACCATGAGGAGCTGCGCGAAGAGCTGAAGGGCCTGGGCTATGTCTTCACTTCGCAGACCGATACCGAAGTCATCGTCCACCTGATCCACCACACCCTGAAGAGCATTCCAGACCTGACCGACGCCCTTAAGGCGGCGGTGAAGCGCCTGCACGGCGCTTACGGCCTGGCGCTGATCAGTGCCAAGCAGCCGGACCGCCTGGTGGCAGCACGCAGTGGTAGCCCGCTGGTTATCGGCCTGGGCCTTGGCGAGAACTTCCTGGCGTCCGACCAGCTGGCGCTGCGTCAGGTTACTGACCGCTTCATGTACCTGGAAGAAGGCGACATCGCTGAAATCCGCCGTGATCAGGTCTCTATCTGGGACCAGCAGGGCAACAAGGTCCAGCGCGAAACCGTGCAGTACCACGAAGGTGCCGAGGCTGCCGACAAGGGCGCTTACCGTCACTTCATGCTCAAGGAAATTCACGAGCAGCCAAGCGTTGTTCAGCGCACGCTTGAAGGCCGCCTGGGCAAGGACAACGTGCTGGTCCAGGCCTTTGGCCCGCAAGCTGCCGACCTGTTTGCCAAGGTGCGCAACGTGCAGATCGTTGCCTGTGGCACCAGCTACCACGCCGGTATGGTTGCGCGCTACTGGCTGGAAAGCCTGGCCGGCATCCCTTGCCAGGTAGAAGTGGCCAGCGAGTTCCGTTACCGCAAGGTGGTGGTGCAGCCGGACACTCTGTTCGTCTCCATCTCGCAGTCCGGCGAAACCGCCGATACCTTGGCCGCACTGCGCAACGCCAAGGAGTTGGGTTTCCTTGGCAGCCTGGCGATCTGCAACGTGGGTATCAGCTCGCTGGTACGCGAGTCGGACTTGACCCTGCTGACCTTGGCCGGCCCTGAAATCGGCGTGGCTTCGACCAAAGCGTTCACCACTCAGCTGGTTTCGCTGATGCTGCTGACCCTGGCCCTTGGTCAGGTGCGCGGTACGCTGGAAGCCGGTGTCGAAGCTGAGCTGGTTGAAGAGCTGCGTCGACTACCTACCCGCCTGGGCGAAGCCCTGGCCATGGATGCCACCGTCGAGAAAATTGCCGAGCTGTTCGCCGACAAGCACCATACCCTGTTCCTCGGCCGCGGCGCGCAGTACCCGGTGGCGATGGAAGGTGCTCTCAAGCTTAAAGAAATCTCCTACATCCACGCCGAAGCATACCCAGCAGGCGAGCTGAAGCACGGCCCGCTGGCTCTGGTGGACAACGACATGCCGGTGGTTACCGTTGCACCGAACAACGAACTGCTGGAGAAGCTGAAGTCCAACCTGCAGGAAGTGCGTGCCCGTGGTGGCGAGCTGGTCGTGTTCGCCGACGAGCACGCTGGCATGACCAATGGCGAAGGCACCCACGTGATCAAGGTGCCGCACATTGCCGATGCCCTGGCGCCAATCCTGTACACCATTCCGCTGCAGTTGCTGTCTTATTACGTGGCCGTGCTAAAGGGGACCGACGTTGACCAGCCGCGTAATCTGGCCAAGTCGGTGACTGTCGAGTAACGGGTAGTCAGGTGTTGATCACCTGGTTTTGTTGAATTAAAACTGTCGCCGGTGGAGGGGAGGCTCTCGCTTCCCTTCATCGGGCGGCTTCACCAGCCTCCCCGCGTCACCCCTCCCGATTCAGCCTGATGAAACTCTTCCGTCATATGTGAGAAGGAACCTGCTGCTCTATTGGGCCGAGTCCAAGGCAGATATCTTCGAAGACCTGCGTACCCGCCATGTAATAAAGACATCCGAAGTCAGGAGGCTCGCTGCAGCTATCGGCTGGCCTGAGTGCTATGGTTTCAATCGACATGTTCAAAATCACTCACTGAATGCGGCGTTTCACATCATGAAAAGTAACTGGGATGAAGCTTGCCCAGGCACTCGGCTTGCGCAGTTCGGCTAGTTGGTCATCATCTTGCTGACGATGCTCTTGGGGTTTGCTGTGGAGCTTGATCCAGGCTAGAGGCTGTGCACGGACATGCCCAGACGCTGGGCAATATCGGCGCCAGGCTTGCCTTTCTGGTCCCTTGCTTGACCGCTTCGATCTTGATTCTTCAGGGTAACGCTGACGACTCATGGCACCTCCTGTTTGGGCTCATTATGAGGCTTAGAGGTGTCTACGAAACCAGGGGCGATTCATGGGGTGCTGCGTGTTACATTGATGCGAGTCCGGAATTCGCTCAGAGGTAATGTTGAGTTGGCATCACTGCCGCCACGATGAAGAATGAGAAAACTATGCCCTATTGAGTAAATTGATTCCCCCACGGTTGCTCGGCTGTGGATAAGGATCTCTGTTGCTCTTCATGATCAGCATAGGGAGTGTCGTCTAGCCGTTAATGGATGCGCACTAATCACAAAGGACGGTGTTTTATAAATGGATCTTTTAGCCAACGTACCCAGTTGGGATGACATCGAACGTAATTTGGATCAAACATTCAATGACGTGAACCAGAGCGTCCGCCTTGGCCTGAAAAGTGCCCACGATGGCTGGGATGGTTTCACCCGTCGCGTCAGCGATGGTGCAAGTCGAGCCTACGGTCTCATGGGTGGGCACCGAATCGACTACGTACGCCAGGCCATGGCGATGTCCTATCCGATAATACAGATGGATCTGTGCCGTAAATGGGCCGCCATCGAGATCGAACAGATCCTCCCAGTGCTTCTGCAACTGGTTAAAGAAGTGTCGATGATCCTCGGCGGTAGCGTGGCGATGGGCACCATCGCTGGTGGTGCAGCAGGAGCGTTTGCGTTTGGAGCGGGAGCTGCGCCTGGAGCTGTAGCGGGCGCTGGTATAGGTCTTCAGATCGGTAATCTGATTCTATTGGCCTTGGGGTTGTCTGCGATCGCCGAGTATTTTTACAAGGGCTTACCTGCCTGCCTGTCCACCTTGCAGCAAGGACTCGCCACGGCATGGTGTGCTGAGGACGGTCTGAAATCACCAGGGCTCGATCCTAGTGGTGGTTCTACCGCGCAAGTTCAGGAGCGAACCGAACGTGCTGCACGGCAGTTGGCTCGAGGACAGGAGCAACTGGTGTTGCTGCTGCTGACCGCCATCGTGACTTACCTGATGCGTGGTCAGATGAAAGCTGGAGCTATCAGCAGCATGGCAAGCATCGCCTCCCGCAGCGCCAAGCTTCAGGCAGAGATTTCAAACAAGCAGTTTGCCAACTGGCTGGCGAGGAACGAGCAGAAGATTCTGGCACAGCCTGAACTGCAGGTACGCGAACCCGTCCGCTTGCAAAAAGTCGTAGAACCTCAGCCCGAACCTCTCAATAAACAATCCGTCGCTCACAAAGTCGAGTCATTGCCGCGCCACAGACTGGGGGAAATTACCGGAACTTACTCGGCCATTGAGCCAGGTCCGCTCAGCTCGGATCTCGCCGGCACCTTCGCTGGCGGAAGATATACCGCTGTAAAGTTGGACCAGGACACGATACTGCGGCGGGCGGGCGTTTCGGATAGACCGCTGGGGCAGTTTTTTGCAGAAGAGGCTCCATCTGGAGTTTTGCAAACGCGCATCGACAAAGCTGTCCTTCCGGAATGGCCGGGTGGAGGCAAGTCTCCGATCGATACGGCATTCGATGTTAAGATCCCCGCTGGCACGGAGGTCTACATCGGCGAAGTCGGAACACAGGGAGGTTTCTACATCGGTGGGACCCCACAGATTGTGGTCGTTGAGCCATGGAGAATCAGCGGAGTTGAAGTGATGGGATCGAGTCCTTTGAAATGAAAAACATCAGTCAGATTATCCAGACCATGGTCCGAATTTCGGAGCTGCTGCGTCTTGGCAACGAAGATGAATGGGCAACACGTGTTGATCAGTACCGAATGGAACTACCGAACGATAGCAGCCATATCCTTTCAAAAATATTGAGGCTCTACGGTGGAATGGGGTCCCTCAGTGATATCGTTCTCTACCGTAACGGTCAACCGCTGATCAGTGAGAATAATGAGCTGGCCGAACTGCGAACTAAATTGTACGAGCTGTGCATGAGCGCTTAGGGCAACGGTCCTGACGACAGCACTTGATCAGGAGGCGCCAAGTACAAGCCGATGTCTCGTACCCACGACTATAAGTGTCACGGCACTACCTCGTTTACGCAGCGCTGGATGTGGCCAGTGGCTAGGTCATCCGCCAGTTGAAGCGCCGCCATGGAAGCGAAGAGTTTCTGGCGCTCCTCAATACAATCAAGGCTTCGGTTGCCAAGGATCTGGACGTCCAGCTAATCATGGATAACTCCGGAACTCATAAAATCGTGAAGGTCGCGACTTGTTTGGTTCCCGGCCTCCTTTTCACGTGCATTTCACTCTCACCTCGGCGTCCTGGCTGAACTTGGTCTAGCGTTTTTCAGTCAGATTGCCGGACAATGGATCAGGCGAGGCGCCCATGTCAGCGTGGCTGATGTCGAACGTTCAATTTTGGATTATATCGACCGGCACAATGCAGACCCAAAACCGCTCAACCCGCAGAGGGCATTTATCGCTTCAAGGAGCAGACTTGCTCACCGCAGTCGCTTGGGCAAGTAGAGACGACGCGAGATAAACGAATCAGAGAGGGCAGGGCCAGTGATGACAACTTTTGACAGGCATTGAATCGCCCTTGGTTTCCTAAACACCTTGAGCGGCTGCAAAGGGGCCGATAACGGTCACTCGCTAACGACTGCTTTCGACCAATATAGCGGCCGGTCACAACAGGGCGGAACTGGCCAGAATTGCAGCCGAAACCGTGGGAGCAAGCGTCGTTGTTGGTTGCGACAGCTTTAATTCTCTAGCGCTCGGCGCGTAAGCTGCATTTCTGCGCCTTGCGACAGTTTTGCATGTCTTCTGCAAGAGGCTGAATGCCGCGGAAAACGGGACGCAGGATAGTTAAAACTGTCGCAGGAGGCGGTGAGTCCACCCCGCCGCCGCCTGCAATGTTCCTGCTCCTTAAAGTTGCCTCACTCGTTCGACGCTGGCTTTTGGGCAATGACGTCAAAGCGATGCCAATGCTTCGTGCCTCGCATGCTGGGCCCGTCATATTCATGGATTTCGAACGCCTTCAAGCTAAGGTCTTGGAATAGCACACGGGCTTCTGACTCAGAGTGAAAGGTCCTCTCCGGGTCGGATGCCCAATCATCCTTGTCACCGAAGAGTTGGCCCACGAACACTCCTCCCGGCAGAAGTGCAGACATGACAACTGACCAGAATTTTTCAAAGTGATCTGGATGACAAAATGGTAAGGCCATGCCTGCATGGATCAATGACGAGGGTGGCAAGGCCTCGATGCTCTCAAACCATTGGGTAGCTGTTTCTAGCTTTGCAGCAGGGTGATCCAGACCTATGGCGTGTACCATTTCGATTGCGGCCGGCTCTCGGTCGATAGCTAGAACATCCCAGCCAGCTTGAAGTAAAGCGCGAGTCTCGTTGCCAGAGCCACAGCCCAGATCCACAGCTTTTCTAGAGTTTGTCTGAGTGCTCGCAAGTCCAATTGCTGTGTGAAGAAGCGATGATGCTGGGCGGTCTCTGTGGTGCTCGTAATACGTTGTCCACTTGAAAGACCCGCACGCGTCTTTGCATTGCATTCTTGTATCCTTCCCTGAGGTCGTAATCTTGCCAAAAGCCCCCGTATGCTGGCATGGATCCGATGTGTAGTCTCTTGAAAAGACAGCCAGGCCAAAGGCTCTCGACTTGCGACAGCGTACATTTCCTCGCGAGGAGCTCGGCGGAATCCTTCACGCAAGGTGACTTGGCTGGAGCCTTACCATTGGCTTTACGATCCGCCATTCCGAGCTCCGGTCACAGCAACATGTACGCGATCATCAGCATGCCTAAAACACGAAGCCATGCCCGAGCTCTCTCTCCATCCACGCCAAGAAACGCCTGACCCGTTCGAACCCGGAATGCGCTTTCGGAAACACCAGATGATGGGCCGCCACAGGCGCGCTGAAGATGTGTGGCACGACTTCCACCAGTGTGCCGGACGCAAGGTACTTCTGCGCTAACAACGTACTTTCGAGTGCAAAACCCAGCCCGTGACTGGCGGCCTCCAGGGACATGTAGGAACGATCGAAGCTCAACGCGTAGGGCTTTTCCGGGCGGGCGAGACCGTGTCGAGCGAACCAGGCCGGCCATTTCAACAATGTGGCCTCGGAGAGAATCAAGTCCCGACGCAGTAGATCCGACGCGTCGTCGATCCTATGCCGGGCCAGCAGTTTCGGTGAGGCCAGCACGGCAAATGCCTCATTGCCTAAGGTGCGCACCTCGTAGCTAGGCCAATTGGGTTCGCCATGGCGAATGTCTACGTCAATCTTGTCGCGACTGAAATGCAGAGATTCATAAGAGCACGACAAGTTGATCTGGATATCCGGGTGCGCCATCCGAAATGCTTCCAGCCTTGGCATTAGCCACAGCAGGCCGAAACTCGGTGACGAATGCAAACGCAGGCAATCGAGGCTGACATCGCTGCTGGCCCGTTCCGTGGCGACGGAAAGACTGTGCAGAATGCCGGAAACGTCTTTCAGATACTGCTCGCCAACGGGGGTGAGGCTGACGCCACGCGCCGCGCGAAAGAACAGTTGTCGACCAATCATTGCTTCGAGCTTGGCCAATTGATGACTGACAGCCGAAGGGGTGAGGTCCAGCACTTCCGCCGCGCGGGCAACATTACCGAAGCGAGCGGTTTGCTCAAAGGCCTGAATCGCTCTCAGGGGTGGAAGGGCCGGCGCGGTATCGTCAACAGATCGCATATCAGTCACTTCGCTCGCAGCGCATATTTTTATTGGGGGCCTTCATTCAATCATTTAGCAATCAGGGTGACGAGTGCTGAATTTTTTTCAGCACCCAATGATTTTTGCGTTATTGCTCAGGGCCTGGGCCGAGACCAAAGTAGGCCCATCGATTCCGCTGAATCGACCTTATAAAAACAATCAGAGGTCACACCCATGCTTCTTCAAGGCAAAGTCGCAATCATCACTGGCGCAGCATCGGCACGCGGGATCGGCCGGGCCACTGCGGCCACATTCGCTGCTCAAGGTGCCCGCGTGGTGATCCTCGATCTGGATGAAGCCGCTGCCCGCGATGCCGCAGCGTCTCTTGGCGAAGGTCATCTCGGCCTGGCCGCCAACGTCGCCGATCAGGCACAGGTAAACCAGGCTGTTGCGCAGATCATCGAGCACTTTGGCCGCATCGACGTGCTGGTCAACAACGCTGGCATCACCCAACCCCTCAAGACCCTGGACATCAAGCACAGCGACTACGACAAGGTGCTCGACGTCAGCCTGCGCGGCACTCTGCTGATGTCTCAGGCCGTCATTCCCCTGATGCGCGAGCAACGTTCGGGCAGCATTGTCTGCATGTCCTCGGTATCGGCACAGCGTGGCGGTGGTATTTTCGGTGGCCCACACTACAGCGCAGCGAAAGCTGGGGTACTGGGCTTGGCCAAGGCCATGGCACGAGAGCTGGGGCCGGATAACGTGCGCGTGAACGCCATCGCCCCGGGTCTGATTCACACGGACATCACTGGCGGTTTGATGCAGGACGATCGTCGCCACGCAATCATCGACGGAATTCCACTGGGCCGTCTGGGCGAGGCGCAAGACGTCGCTAACGCCGCTTTGTTCCTGGCCAGCGATCTGTCGACTTACCTGACCGGAATCACCCTGGATGTAAACGGCGGCATGCTCATTCACTGATGCACATTGCGTCAGCCCGCGCGGCTGACGCTGTTCTGAATCGATAAAAACAAGAGATCAGACCATCATGATTACCACCCTGTCATTGGACGCGGTTTCGGCCGTGCGCTCCAACGCATACCGCAAGACTGCCTGGCGACTGATGCCGTTCCTGATGCTGTGCTACCTGTGTGCCTATCTGGACCGGGTGAACGTGGGCTTCGCCAAGTTGCAGATGATGAGCGACCTGTCCCTAAGCGAGGCCGTTTATGGCCTGGGCGCCGGCATGTTCTTCATTGGCTACTTTCTTTGCGAAGTGCCCAGCAATCTGATCCTGCACAGGGTCGGCGCACGCCGCTGGATCGCCCGGATCATGATTTCCTGGGGGATCATTTCCGGCCTCTTTGCCTTCGTTGAAACCGCCTGGCAGTTTTATGCCCTGCGCTTTCTGCTTGGCATCGCTGAGGCGGGTCTGGCTCCTGGCCTGTTGTTGTACCTGACCTACTGGTTCCCGTCCTACCGTCGCGCAAAGATGACCGTGCTGTGGTTCGTCGCGATTCCATTGTCGGGGATGATTGGCGGCCCACTGTCAGGCTGGATCATGAATCAGTTCGCAGGTTTTCATGGCTGGGCGGGCTGGCAATGGATGTTCGTCATCGAGGCAATTCCAACCGTCATCGTCGGCTTGTTGGTACTGAGCTATCTCAAAGATGGCGTGCATCAGGCCACCTGGCTGACCGATGAAGAAAAGGAACTGGTTACCAAGGAGCTCGCCGAGGACAACGCCCACAAGGTCACTCATGCCTCACCTCGGGAATTCATCCGTGATCGCCGCCTATGGCTGCTGGCCTGCATCTACTTCTGTGTCGTAATGGGCCAGTACGCAATCACCTTCTGGCTGCCGACCCTGATCCGCAATGCCGGGGTATCGGACCCACTGCACATCGGCATGCTGACCAGCCTGCCTTACATGTGCGCCATCGCCGCCATGCTGCTGATGGGCCGTAGTGGCGACAAGCATCGCGAACGTCGCTGGCACCTGGTTGCCCCGATGATCGCAGGTGCCATCGGCCTGACGCTGGCGGCGCTGCTGGGCGGCAACCTGCTGCTGTCGGTACTCAGCCTGTGCCTTGCAGCTGCTGGCGTGCTCTCGGCTTCCTCACTGTTCTGGATGCTGCCCACTACGCTGCTCGGCGGCGTATCAGCCGCAGCAGGTATCGCCGGTATCAACAGTTTCGCCAACCTTGCCGGGTTCTGCTCGCCTTACCTGATCGGTTGGATCACCACTTCCACCGGTTCCAGTGCCATCGGCATGTACCTGATCACCGCAGTGCTGCTCGCGGGGGCCACGCTGGTCCTGCGCATTCCCGCCGCATCGGTCAATCGTTAACTCGCTGGAGTAGTCACCATGACTGTCAACGCACCCGACACTTCGCTCTCGGCGCTCGCCGAACGCGCGTACAACATTCGCCGCCATGCCCTGCGCATGGGGCAGGTCCAGGGCCAGGGTTATGTCGGCCAGGCCCTCGGCGCCGCTGACTTGCTGGCCGTGTCGTACTTCCATGCGCTGCGCTATCAGCCCCACAACCCCGAATGGGGGCAACGCGACCGCTTTTACCTGTCCATCGGTCACTACGCCATCGCCCTGTATGCAGCGCTGATCGAAGCCGGCGTGATACCCCTGGAGGAACTGGAAACCTATGGTTCGGACGATAGCCGCCTGCCGATGTCGGGCATGGCCGCCTACACGCCGGGCATGGAAATAACCGGGGGGTCGCTCGGCCACGGCTTGGGCATAGCGGTCGGCGCCTGCCTGGGCCTGAAGCGCAAGAAATCGGATTCGTTTGTCTACAACCTGCTTTCGGACGGCGAATTGAACGAGGGATCAACCTGGGAAGCCGCGATGTCGGCCTCACATTGGAAACTGAACAACCTCATCGCAATCATCGACGTCAACAACCAGCAAGCCGACGGCTACTCCAGCGAAGTGCTGGCCTTCGAGCCCATCGTTGACCGTTGGCAGGCGTTTGGCTGGTTTACCCAGCGCGTGGACGGCAACGACATCGGCGCCCTGGTCGCCGCGTTCGACGCCGCACGCAACCATCAAGGTGCACAGCCGCGGGTCATCATCTGCGATACCAAGATGGGCAAGGGTGTGGACTTTCTCGAGTCACGTGAAAAAACCCACTTCATCCGCGTCGATGAAAACGAGTGGGATCTGGCATTGCAAAACCTTCAGGTCGGGAGAACTGTATGAGCCGCGTAAACACCACCGAAACCGGTAAGAAGCGCCTGACAACCTCGGCCATGATCGCTTCGATCGCTGCCGAGGGCCAGGCCACCCGCTCAGCGCCGTTCGGTCATGCGTTGGCGGCACTGGCCGAACAGCGTTCGGACATCGTCGGCCTGTCGGCGGACCTGTCCAAGTACACCGACCTGCACATTTTCGCGAAGGCGCACCCGGACCGTTTCTATCAGATGGGCATGGCCGAGCAATTGCTGATGAGTGCAGCCGCTGGCATGGCACGCGAAGGCTGCGTGCCGTTCGCCACCACGTACGCGGTATTCGCCTCGCGCAGGGCCTATGATTTTATCTGCATGGCCATCGCCGAGGAGAACCTCAACGTCAAGATCGTCTGCGGGTTGCCGGGCTTGACCACCGGTTACGGCCCCAGCCACCAGGCTACGGATGATCTGGCAATCTTCCGCGCCATGCCGAACCTGATGATCGTCGACCCATGTGACGCTCTGGAGATCGAGCAGGCGGTGCCCGCCATCGCCGCCCATCAGGGACCGGTGTACATGCGCCTGCTGCGCGGCAACGTGCCGCTGGTATTGGACGAATATGGCTACAAGTTCGAGATCGGCAAGGCCAAGACCCTGCGCACCGGAAAGGACGTGCTGATCATTTCCACCGGTCTGATGACCATGCGCTCGCTAGAGGCCGCAGCGCAGTTGCAGAAGGATGGCGTCGATGTGGCAGTACTACACGTACCTACCATCAAGCCACTGGACGAACAGACGATTCTGGCTGAGGCGCGCAAGTCCGGACGGCTGGTGGTCACCGCCGAAAACCATTCGATCATCGGCGGCCTCGGCGAGGCGGTGGCGGGCCTGCTGCTGCGCAACGGGGTAACGCCGACATTCCGCCAGATCGCCTTGCCCGATGCCTTCCTCGATGCCGGCGCCTTGCCGACGCTGCATGACCGCTACGGTATCTCTACCGACGCGGTGAGCGCGCAGATCAAGGCTTGGCTGTGACGTGATACCTGAAGATAGAGCCGGCCGGAATTAAAGGCGGCTCTATCCCCGACGCAGCGAATGGGGCTCGTCAGATTTGCATGGCCATGCCATCCACATTCATCGCCGCCTGGCGCAGGGCCTCGGAGCGCGTCGGGTGCGGGTGGCAGGTGAGGGCGATATCTTCTGCCGAGGCCGAGAACTCCATAGCCACGCAGAACTCACCAATCATCTCGCTGACGCTTGGGCCCACCAGGTGCACACCCAGTACTTCATCGGTTTCGGCATCGGCGATGACCTTGGCGAAGCCTTCGGTCTCGTGGTTGATCTTGGCACGGCTGTTGGCGGTGAAGGGGAACTTGCCAACCTTGTAGGCACGTCCTTCGGCCTTGAGCTGCTCTTCAGTCTTGCCCACGGTGGCCATCTCCGGGCGGGTATAGATCACGCCAGGGATGAGGTTGTAGTTGACCTCGTGGGGCTTGCCGGCGATGCGTTCGATACAGGCCACCGCTTCGTCTTCGGCCTTGTGCGCCAGCATTGGGCCCGAAGTGACGTCGCCAATCACCCAGACACCCGGCACTGAGGTACGGTGGTGCTCGTTGTTGAGCATGCCGCGCTTGTCGGCTTCCAGGCCCACGCTTTCCAGGTTTAGCCCTTTTGTATAAGGGCGACGGCCGATAGCCACCAACACGTAATCGGCTTGCAGCGATTCTGCGGTACCCCCGGCGGCAGGCTCCAGCGTCAGGCTGACGCCATCGGCACCTGCGGTAGCCTGAGTCACTTTACTGCCCAGCTTGAACACCATGCCTTGCTTGGCGAGCGCCTTCTGCAGGGTCTTGGCCGTTTCCGTGTCAGTGCCTGGGCAGATGCGGTCCAGGTATTCGATGACAGTGACCTGGCTACCCAGGCGGCGCCAGACCGAACCCAGCTCAAGACCGATCACGCCAGCACCGATGACAACCAGGTGCTTGGGCACTTGCGGCAGCGACAGCGCGCCGGTCGAGTCGATGATGCGCTGGTTGTCGACGGTCACACCTGGCAGAGGGGTGGGCTCAGAGCCGGTGGCAATGACGATGTCCTTGGCCTGCAACGCGGTTTCGCTACCGTCTTCGGCCTTGACCACGACCTTGCCGATGCCATCCAGGCGGCCCCAGCCTTTGATCCACTCGACCTTGTTCTTGCGAAACAGGTATTCGATGCCCTTGGTCAGGCCTGTCACGCTCTCGTCCTTCTGTTTCATCATCTGGGCGAGGTTGAGGGTGGGCTTTACTTCGATACCGAGGTGGGCGAACTCGTCACCGCTGGCAGCTTCGTAAAGCTCCGAAGCATGCAGCAGCGCCTTGGATGGCATGCAGCCGACGTTCAGGCAGGTACCGCCCAAGGTCGAGCGGCCTTCCACGCAGGCAACGCTCAGGCCCAACTGGCCAGCACGGATGGCTGCGTTGTAGCCGCCAGGGCCACCGCCGATGATCACCACGTCATAGGATTTCATGGGTTCAACTCCAGGATGTAGAAGCGCGAGAGGGCACAAGGTTAAGCTGAGATGCAGTGATTGTATACAATCTGCTGTGTGGATAAGATCAGTTGGTTCTAGACCATGGTCTTGCTTAGAGGAAACATCCTACAGATGAACTACTCTGATCCGGTGACGTTCGAAATATTAGGCGTCGTGGCCAATTACGGACAGGAGGGGTGTTTCATGCTTGCTCAACTTCCACCTGCATTGCAGAGCTTGCATCTGCCGCTGAGGCTGAAGCTGTGGGACGGCAACCATTTTGATCTTGGGCCTAGTCCTCAGGTCACGATTTTGGTCAAGGAACCACAGCTGATCAGCCAGTTGACCCACCCAAGCATGGACCAGCTAGGCACCGCATTCGTCGAAGGCAAGCTGGAGCTGGAAGGCGATATCGGTGAGGCCATCCGCGTGTGCGACGAGCTGAGCGAAGCGCTGCTGGCGGATGAGGATGAAACGCCGCCGCCACGTGTTTCTCATGACAAGACCACCGACGCCAAGGCAATCTCCTACCACTATGACGTGTCCAACGCGTTCTACCAGCTTTGGCTGGACCAGGACATGGCCTATTCCTGCGCCTACTTCCGTGAGCCGGACAATACGCTCGACCAGGCGCAGCAGGACAAGTTCGACCACCTGTGCCGCAAGCTGCGCCTGGATGCCGGTGACTACCTGCTCGATGTTGGCTGTGGCTGGGGCGGGCTGGCGCGGTTCGCTGCCCGTGAATATGGCGCCAAGGTGTTCGGCATTACCCTGAGCAAGGAGCAATTGAAGCTCGGCCGCAAGCGTGTGCAAGCCGAAGGGCTTGCCGACAAGGTCGACCTGCAGATTCTCGATTATCGCGATCTGCCCCAGGATGGTCGCTTCGACAAGGTTGTCAGCGTGGGTATGTTCGAGCATGTCGGGCATGCCAACCTGGCGCTGTACTGCCAGAAGCTGTTTGGGGCGGTGAGGGAAGGGGGGTTGGTGATGAACCACGGCATCACTGCCAAGCACGTCGATGGCCGACCGGTCGGGCGCGGGGCGGGTGAGTTCATCGATCGCTATGTATTCCCCCACGGCGAGCTGCCGCACCTGTCGATGATCAGCGCCAGTATCTGTGAAGCCGGGCTGGAGGTGGTGGACGTGGAGAGCCTGCGCCTGCACTACGCTAAAACCTTGCACCACTGGAGCGAGAACCTGGAGAACCAGTTGCACAAGGCGGCAGCGCTGGTGCCTGAGAAGACCCTGCGGATCTGGCGTTTGTACTTGGCCGGGTGTGCCTACGCCTTTCAGAAGGGCTGGATCAACCTGCACCAGATATTGGCCGTGAAGCCATACGCCGACGGGCATCATGACCTGCCCTGGACGCGGGAAGATTTGTACCGCTGAAATCGTAAGTGTCGCAGCCCTGATAGGGTTGTGCAGGAGCGGCCTTTAGCGCGAAAAGGCCGCTTTCAACGGGCGTGTTCACCCTAAAGAATCGGCGATATCAGCCGCGCAATCCGCATCCCCAATTGCTGCAGTCGATGGGTATCTTGGGTGTCTTCAGCAGTAATTTCCCGCGCTTGTTCGAAGTCTTCCTGGAGCATGTGCTCGACCTGGTCGGCGAAGCCGTGATCGACTGTCAGCAGGGTAATCTCGAAGTTCAGGCGGAACGATCGGTTGTCCAGGTTGGCACTCCCAATCGCACTGATGTCATCATCCACCAGCACCACTTTCTGATGCAGAAACCCGGGTTGGTAACGGAACATACGTACCCCCGCGCGCACTGCTTCGAAGGCAAACAGGCTGGAGGCGGCGTAGACGATGCGGTGGTCAGGCCGTGACGGGATCAGCACCCGCACATCGACTCCCCGTAGCACCGCCAGCCGCAAGGCGGCGAACACGGCCTCGTCAGGGATGAAGTAGGGGCTGGTGATCCACACCCTGCGGGTGGCCGAATGAATCGCTTCAAGGAAGAACAGCGAGCAGGTTTCTTGTGGGTCTGCCGGGCCGCTGGCCAAGGCCTGACACAGCACACCGTTATCCGGGTACGTATCGGGCAGGATCAGCGGCGGTAGCTGGCGCGTGGCCCAGTACCAGTCCTCGGCGAACGACTCTTGCAAGCAGGCCAGCACCGGCCCGCTGATCTGTACGTGGGTGTCACGCCAAGGGGAAAGCTGTGGATGTTCACCCAGGTACTCGTCTCCCACATTGTGGCCGCCGATGAAGCCGAGCAAGCCATCCACCACTACAATCTTGCGATGGTTGCGGAAGTTCACCTGGAAGCGGTTGAACCAGCCGCGACGTGTGGCGAATGCATGGATCTGCACACCGCCGTCACGCAGCACCTGGCTGTAGCTGGACGGCAAGGCATGGCTACCGACACGGTCGTACAGCACGAACACCTGCACGCCTTCGGCGGCTTTGCGTAGCAAGAGTTGCTGCAGTGCCTTGCCGAGGGTGTCGTCATGAATGATGAAGAACTGCACCAGTACCACATCGCGTGCTTTTTCGATGGCTGCGAAGATGGCATCGAAGGTGGCTTTGCCATTGATCAGCAATTTCACCTGGTTATTTGCCAGGCATGGCATGCGACCCAGCTTGGGCATGGCGCGCAAGGCTGTGTAGCTTTCCGACTCGCGGGCGGTAAGGGCTTCTTCAACCCAGGGCCGCCAGTTGAGGTTGGCCATGGCCACGTGCATTTCCTGGTTGGCCTGGCGCCGAGCCTTGATGTAGGCATAGAACGAGCGGGCGCCGAAGATCAGGTAGGGGATCAAGGTGAGGTAGGGGATGAAGAGCAAGGGCATCGCCCAAGCAATGGCGCCCTGGGCTGTCCGCACGGTGAACAGCGCATGCAGTGCGGCGACAATACCCAGCAGATGGATCAGGCCGAGTAGGTAACCAAAGAAGTAGGGGCTGTGGTAATCCATATGCATCCTGCTTGCCGAGTACACTTGAGGTAACAGAACACGTTCCCGGTCCGCCTGCAACCCGCAGGCGGATTTGGCGTCTAAGGCTCAGTCCGGCCCGTTTGACCGGCTTTTTTCCAGGAGCGTTCGTCCATGAAGATTCGTCTGCCACTGTTGGCGTTGGCCCTAGGCATGAGCAGTCCACTGGTACAAGCCCAGATGCTGCAACCGGGGTTGTGGGAGCTGACCACCAGCAACATGCAGGTCGATGGCAAGCCGCTACCCGACATGGAATTCATGCTCGGTCAGTTGAAGAACCTGCCGCCAGAGCAACGCGCAATGATGGAAGGGGTGTTGGCCAAACAAGGGGTCAGTGTAGGTGGTAAGGGTGTGCGTTCGTGCCTGACGCCTGAACAGGTGGCAACGAATGACATTCCCCTGCAGGACCCGAAATCGGGCTGCACACAGAAGATTACCGACCGTACCGGTAACGTGTGGAAATTCCAGTTCAGCTGCCCGAAAGCACAGGGTAGTGGCCAGGCTACATTCCTCAGTGATCGGGAATTCACCACCCAGGTCAGTGGCACGTTCAACGCTTCGGGTGTGCAGCAGCAAGGCAGCATGAACACACGTGCGGTGTGGCTAGGCAATGACTGCGGTACGGTCAAACCGCGCAGCTGAAATCCCATTGCCACTGGCTGATGGCAACCGCGTCGTGGGCCTGCAGCCTCAGTTGTCGTTCGAGCAGCCGAGCATGCCCAGTTCCAGATGTCGGTAGGGAAACGAATAGTTCCACGTGGAACATTTCATTTTCAACTCTTGCCTCGACGCGGTTACGGCATAGCTTTTCGGCCTGAGAACGGCTGATCAAGAAAGGCGTTTTCAGCAAGCGCTCGAAGCTGATGTGCAAATAGGCAGCAGAGGAAAAGCCTTCAAAACAAAAGGAGGCATCAACGGCAGCCCTCGATCAAGCTGCAATGCAGCTTGAAGCGCTCCCCGCTGGAACTGGATACGCGGTTCAAGGTGGTCCAGCCTACGCGGCGGCTGTAACCCACCCAGGCCTCACCATCGCTGGCCAGGCCGGTAAAAAAAGTCAATGTGCCGTAGCGGCTGTTGGTTTGTGCCCACAGCCGACGGCTGCTGAAGTCGTAGCCGCGAAGGTAGAAGGTGCTGCCTTCAGTACGCACACTGTAGTAACTGCCTTTGCCGTCCTGGCAAGCGAGCAGCGTCGCACTTCGCGTACAAAGGGCCAATGTTTTGTTTTGTGGCATGGCCAAGAGCGAGGCAGGCATGGTGAGTAACAGCAATGCCATGACGCGTGGCAAATTCATTTTTCATCCTCTGTGAGCACTCGTCCGTCGAGAACCCCTTGGCGAAATTGTATTGTTACCTTATAACATTATGCAATGCATCGTTTCGAATGCGTCTGCCTGAAGGGGTTCGCCATGTTCAATCGTCTTCCCGTCACCGTGCTGTCCGGCTTTTTGGGCGCCGGCAAGAGCACGCTGCTCAACCATGTGCTGTGCAACCGCGACAACTTGCGGGTGGCGGTAATCGTCAACGATATGAGTGAAATCAACATCGATGCCAGTGAGGTGCAGCGCAATGTCAGCCTTAACCGCGCTGAAGAGAAACTGGTCGAGATGAGCAACGGCTGCATTTGCTGCACGTTGCGCGAAGACCTGCTTGAGGAGGTTGCGCGGCTGGCCGAAGAGGGGCGTTTCGATTATTTGCTGATCGAGTCCACCGGTATCTCTGAGCCACTGCCAGTGGCTGAGACCTTCACTTTCCGCGACGAGCAGGGTCGCAGTCTGTCCGATATGGCGCGACTGGACACCATGGTCACCGTGGTCGATGGCTTGAACTTCCTGCGCGACTATCAAGCAGCAGACAGCCTGGCCAGCCGGGGCGAAACGTTGGGCGAAGAAGACGAGCGGTCGATCAGTGATTTGCTGATCGAGCAGGTCGAGTTCGCAGATGTGCTGCTGCTGAGCAAGATCGACCTGATCAGCCAACATGAGCGCGAAGAACTCATCGCTATTTTGCGCAGTCTCAATGCCCGAGCGCAGATCGTACCCATGGTCATGGGCCAAGTGCCGTTGGCACGTATCCTCAACACCAGGCTGTTCGACTTCGATCAGGCGGCCCAGGCACCAGGCTGGTTGCAGGAGCTGCGCGGTGAACATGTACCAGAAACCGAAGAGTACGGTATCGCGGCCATGACCTGGCAAGCCCGACGCCCGCTTCATCCACAGCGCTTTTACGACTTTATCCACAAGGACTGGGAAAACGGAAGGCTGCTGCGTTCCAAAGGCTTTTTCTGGTTGGCCAGCAAATATCAGGAAGCTGGCAGCTGGTCGCAAGCGGGCGGCATGATGCGCCATGGTCTGGCTGGCCGCTGGTGGCGCTTCGTGCCACGCGAGCAGTGGCCACAGGATGTGGATAACACCAGCGAGATCTTGAAACACTGGACCGCTGAGACCGGTGACTGCCGCCAGGAGTTGGTGTTTATCGGGCAGAATATCGACTTCGAAAAATTATCCACAGCCCTCGATGCATGCCTGTTGACGGATCAAGAAATGGACTTGGGCCACATGGGCTGGTTGCGCCTACCTGACCCATTTGGCCCATGGCATGAGGAGGCGGCAGCATGAACCTGGCGCACCGACCTGTGGATATCTTTCAGGTGTTTGGCGAGTCGCCCCAGGTGCTGGCCGAAGTGCTGCAGGATGGCGTGAACCTGGCCGTATGGCGGCGGCGCTTGCCGGCCCAACTGGAGGACTTTGCCGCACTGGTGATCAGCCTTGGCCAGCCCTTGGCTGATCAGCGGGTGATTGATGTGAACGAGGAGCAGAAGCCGGTATTGCCAGATCTGCTGCGTGAAGCGGCGGATTTGCATGGGTATGAAGCTTTCGTAGCTGATGTGACGTGGTTGGTGGCGGCTTATACCTGTCTGGTTGGCGCACGACGGGTCGGTTTGCGCTTGCGCGTGTTGAACGCTCCGATGTGCCCACGCTTCCATGTGGATAACGTACCGTTGCGCTTGCTCACCACTTACGTCGGCCCAGGTAGTGAATGGTTGCAAGAGCGGGATAGCTGTCGTGGAGAGTTACACACAGCTCAGCCACCTGTGGATAACATCCAACACCTGCAAGCCGCCGAGGTTGCGATACTTAAAGGCGAACAATGGCAGGGTAACGATGGGGCAGGCTTGGTGCATCGGTCACCTTCGGCGCAGCGGGGGCGTTTGCTGCTCAGCCTTGACTGGCTGGCTTGACGGCGCATAGTGAGGCATCACCGCCGCCTGAAGCCACCCCATGCTGCAGAACATTCCCACCCATGTAATTGCCGGCCCCCTTGGTGCTGGCAAGACCACGCTGATCCGTCACTTGCTGGCTCAGCGCCCAGCCAACGAGCGCTGGGCGGTATTGATCAACGAGTTCGGCCTTGTCGGCCTGGATGCAGCCTTACTCAGCCGTGACGAAGACGGCATCGCCATCGGCGAGGTCGCAGGCGGCTGCCTGTGCTGCGTCAACGGCATGCCGTTCCAGGTGGGCCTGGGACGACTGCTGCGCAAATCGCGGCCTGACCGGCTGTTTATCGAACCTTCCGGCCTGGGCCATCCCTTGCAGCTGCTGGCTCAGCTGCAACAAGCGCCTTGGGTTGGAGTGCTGACAATTCAGCCACTCCTGATGGTTGTGGATGCCCGGGCCATGGCTCGAAACGAGCCTCTTCCAGAGGCTCAACAGCAGGCTTTCAACGCCTCTGAAAGCGTGGTTTTCAATAAGTCAGAGGCTGTGGATGAAATACATAAGTTGTTGATAAGTAATAAATTTCAAGAAAAGAAGATCATGTGGACCGTGCAAGGGCAGCTGCCTTTGTCCGGCCTCCCGACGGTATCTCCACAGATTGTTGACAGCCCATTCTTGAAAAACAGGATTGTCGACAATCTTGGAATCGCTCCAGCAGCATTGTGGGCTGACCCGAGTCAACCGATTTGCCTTGTCCAGCAGGGAGAGGGTGGTTGGAGTATTGGCTGGCGGTGGCACCCTGGACAACAGTTTTATCCACAGCGGCTGAAAGCTTTCTTGTGTGCTTTGCCATGGCGACGGGCCAAGGGAGTTATCCACAGCATGGAGGGCTGGTGGTCATTCAATGGGCTGAATGGGGATATGCCCGCTTGGCAGCCCAGCGACTGGCGCAGGGACAGCCGTATCGAGCTGATTTTCCATCAGCCGCAACCGCAACCCGCGTTGCAAGCCGGGTTGAATGAATGTCGCGTCAGTTGATCAGTTGCGCCAGCGGTTATGCTCCTGGCGCCATTGCTGCATCTCTATGACGTTGTCGGCGCGTGGTGGGGTCTTGATTTCGAACGGGTAGGGCGCTAGTTCGATCTGCACGCTGTGGGCGCCGAACTGGGTCGCGGTGCCGGGGTGACGTTGCTCACCCGTTACGGTGAATTCGAAGGCATAGACGCGTGCCAGGCGCTTGCGGCCATTGGCATCCCGGACAAAGGCGATACGCTTGAGCGCTACGGCATCGTCAAGCAACTCCAGGTCGAGTTTGGCGCAATGCTGTTTGACCCGTTCCAGGGCCTTTTCACGCAACCCATGGTTGTGCCACAACCAGGCGCCTGCCGTGGCTACCAGCATCAGGACGAAGAGGTTCTCCAGGGTCAACATTTGCATATGCTCCAAACAGGTAGATCCAGCTTAACTGCGTTCCTGGCCTGTCGTACAGGTAGCAATCAAGTTCATACTGCGCTGCGCACAATCCTAGAAACAGCTTTGGAAACCTCCCGCATGAAACGTACCCCGCACCTGCTCGCCATTCAGTCCCACGTGGTGTTCGGCCACGCCGGCAACAGCGCCGCGGTATTTCCCATGCAGCGTATCGGGGTCAATGCCTGGCCCCTCAATACCGTGCAGTTCTCCAATCACACACAGTATGGCCAGTGGGCGGGGGAAGTGCTTGCCCCAGCGCAAATTCCTGCATTGGTCGAAGGCATTTCCAACATCGGCGAGCTGGGCCATTGTGATGCAGTGCTTTCCGGCTACCTGGGCAGTGCCGAACAAGGGCGAGCGATCCTGGCCGGTGTCGAGCGGATCAAGGCGGTAAACCCAAAAGCGTTATACCTGTGCGACCCGGTCATGGGGCACCCGGAAAAGGGTTGCATCGTGCCGCCCGAAGTCAGTGAGTTCCTGCTTGACGAGGCTGCAGCCACGGCGGACATCCTGTGCCCCAACCAGCTGGAGCTGGACAGCTTCTGTGGGCGCCGCGCCCAGTCTCTGGAGGATTGCGTGAACATGGCGCGCAGCCTGCTGCAGCGTGGGCCGCAGGTTGTACTGGTCAAGCATCTGGCTTACCCCGGGCGGGCCGAAGAACAGTTCGAAATGTTGCTGGTGACCGCCGAGCATAGCTGGCATTTGCGCCGCCCACTGTTGGCGTTTCCGCGTCAGCCGGTGGGGGTGGGTGACCTGACCTCAGGCCTGTTCCTGGCGCGTGTTCTGCTTGGCGACAGCTGGGTGCAGGCATTCGAATTCACGGCTGCGGCAGTGCATGAAGTGCTGCTGGAAACCCAGGCCTGCGCCAGCTACGAATTGCAGCTGGTGCGGGCCCAGGACCGCATTGCGCACCCACGGGTGCGCTTCGAAGCGCAGTTACTGGCGCTTTAAATGGCGTCGGTTTTCAAGTCCTGATAGCGCTTTTCCAGTTCCTGGCGGATCTGACGGCGCTGCTGGCCTTGCAGGAAGCGGCGCTTTTCTTCGCTGCTGTGCGGCTGGCGTGGTGGCACCGGCACCGGGCGGCGGTTGTCGTCGACCGCGACCATGGTGAAGAAGCAACTGTTGGAATGGCGCACCGAGCGCTCGCGAATGTTCTCGGTCACCACTTTGATGCCAACTTCCATCGAAGTGTTGCCGGTGTAGTTGACCGACGCCAGGAAGGTTACCAGTTCACCCACGTGCACGGGTTCACGGAAGATCACCTGGTCGACCGACAGGGTTACCACATAACTGCCGGCATAACGGCTGGCGCATGCATAAGCCACTTCGTCGAGGTACTTGAGCAGGGTGCCGCCATGTACGTTGCCAGAAAAGTTGGCCATGTCCGGGGTCATCAGGACGGTCATGCTCAGCTGGGCGTTTCCAGGTTCCATAGTGTGCTCACGGTGAGGTTGCGCTGAATCGGGCGAATGGAGGGCGTTATCTGCTGACACTGCTGTTCCCCTCTTTTGAATGTGCCTTGCTGATACGGGACGTTGGCTGGCGCATCATCGTCACGCTGATCATGCCATCAGCGGCGCTTTTCCAGCCGATCTGTTTCTGCATATTGCACTGGCTTTTTGCGGCGGAGCGCGATGTTAACCTGAGTACGCCCATGCAACATGGGTGTTCCCGGATTCAATACAGTATGTACTTGCTGCTCGCTCAGGTTTGCCTCGGCAGAGGAGCGGTCTGCCCAGGCATTCACAAGACGAGAAAAGGAGTATCACGCCATGCATGCCATCAGCTTCATCCAGGACCTGGCAGTCATCATGCTGGTCGCTGGCGTGGTCACCATTCTTTTTCACCGTTTCAAGCAGCCGGTGGTGCTGGGCTACATTGTCGCCGGCTTCATCATTGGCCCGCACACTCCGCCGTTCGGCCTGATTCATGACGAAGACACCATCAAGACCCTCGCCGAACTGGGGGTGATCTTCCTGATGTTCTGCCTGGGGCTCGAGTTCAGCTTGCGCAAGCTGTTCAAGGTCGGTGCCACGGCGTTCATCGCAGCGTTCCTGGAAATCGTGCTGATGATCTGGATCGGTTTTGAGATTGGCCGCTGGTTTGGCTGGAGCACCATGGATTCACTGTTCCTGGGCGCCATCCTGGCCATTTCCTCCACCACCATCATCGTCAAGGCGCTCAACGACTTGAAGATGAAGAACGAGCGCTTTGCCCAGCTGATCTTCGGCGTGCTGATCGTCGAGGACATTCTTGGCATCGGTATCATTGCCCTGCTGTCGGGTATCGCGGTCAGCGGCACGGTCAGCTCGGGCGAGGTGTTCTCCACAGTCGGCAAGCTGTCGCTGTTCATGGTTGTCGCTCTGGTCATCGGTATTTTGCTGGTGCCGCGGTTATTGGCCTACGTCGCAAGGTTCGAAAGCAACGAAATGTTGCTGATCACCGTTCTGGGCCTGTGTTTCGGCTTCTGCCTGCTGGTCGTGAAGCTGGAATACAGTATGGTTCTGGGCGCTTTCCTGATTGGCGCGATCATGGCCGAATCACGCCAGTTGTTGAAGATTGAACGCTTGATTGAGCCCGTACGCGACCTGTTCAGCGCCATATTCTTCGTCGCCATCGGTATGATGATTGATCCTGAGGTGCTCATCGACTATGCCTGGCCGATCGTAGTCATCACCCTGGCGGTGGTACTGGGCAAGATGCTGTCTTGCGGCATGGGGGCGTTTATAGCCGGCAATGACGGGCGTACGTCTTTACGCGTGGGCATGGGGCTTTCGCAGATTGGCGAGTTCTCTTTCATCATCGCCGCGCTGGGCATGACCCTGCAGGTGACCAGCGACTTCCTATACCCGGTGGCGGTCGCAGTATCGGCAATCACTACGTTGCTGACACCCTACCTGATCCGCGCGGCTGACCCGTTGTCGCAGAAACTGGGCAATGTGGTGCCCGCCCGCCTCGCGCGCGTGCTGTCGTTGTATGGCGAGTGGTTGCGCAACATCCAGCCGCAGGGCGAGAGTGCCATGCTGGCGGCGATGATCCGGCGCATCCTGTTGCAGGTGGGGGTGAACCTGGCGCTGGTGATCGCCATCTTCTTCAGTGGCGGTTATTTTGCAGGGCGTCTCGGCAATTGGCTCAGCGAGTGGGTCAGCGATGTCAGCCATCAGAAGGCCGTCATTTGGGGGGCAGCGTTGTTGCTGTCACTGCCATTCCTGATCGCCGCGTACCGCAAGCTAAAAGCACTCTCGATGCTGCTGGCAGAGATGGGCGTGAAGCCGGAAATGGCCGGGCGACATACCCAGCGCGTGCGCCGTGTGATCGCCGAAGTGATCCCGCTGTTGTCGCTGTTGGTGATTTTCCTGCTGCTGTCGGCATTGTCCGCCAGCATTCTGCCCACCAGCGAATTGCTGCTGGTGATTGCCGTGGTAGCTGCGGTGGTGGTGGCGTTGTTGTGGCGCTGGCTCATCCGCGTGCACACGCGCATGCAGATCGCGTTGCTGGAGACGCTGGAGAACAGTCGCGAGAACTCGCACTGAGGGGGTCTGCCCCGGGCAAAGTATCTCGCCCGCCCGAGGAGATGGGGCTATAGCGATGTCGCCAGGCGCAAAAAGCCTGGCGATTTTAACGACCTTGAGTCGCTAAGACGTCATTTTCCTGCCTCAAATCGCGCATCTATAAGGGCGTTAGCGATCAGCTCTCCAGCCAAACATCTCGCGCCCAGTGCCACACCGATTCCCAACTGTCCTCGCCGACACCTTCCTCTTCGGCATCCCACAGCACCACGGTGCCGTCTTCTTCCACGCAATAGTAATTGTCGCCGTCCTGGCACAGCGGAATCAGGTCGCGCGGTACGCCGGCATCCCAAGCGTTGGAGGCCACATCTGGCAGGTAGGTGTGCGAGTGCGGATCAGTGACGGTAACTGGCTCAAGGGAGCCGTAAACCACATCACTTACGGTCAGCAGAAACTCTTTGAACACGAATGGAATATTGATGAACAGCTGCTCTTCGATTTCTACCAGCTGGTCTTCGTCGGGAAGCTCCAGGGGCACCGGTACCGGCTCATTCGCTTCACGGAGTTGTTCGATCACTTCTTCCACGGTTCACTTCCTCTGACCTAGATGACAACGCTGCGCCTTATACCCTAGTAGCCCACTTTGGCAAAAGCAAAAACCCCGGGCAAGCCCGGGGTTCTGTGTTTAGCACGCAGCGATTAGCTGTTTTGACGGATACCGGCTACCAGCCAAGGCTGGTTCTCGCCTTGGGCGCGAACCATGTGCCAGCTTTCGCTGAACACTTCGCCTTGGTCGAAGCGCGAATTCTTCGACACGCCACGGAAGGTCAGGGTAGCGTCGGTGCGGTCGGCGCGGTCATCGACACCGTCCAGTTGCACTTCCAGGTTATCGATGTAGGTAGACTGGAAGCCATCACCCAGCTCAGCACGCTCACGCTTGAGGAACTCAAGCATTTGCGGGGTAACGAACTCGCTGATCTTGTCCATTTCATTGGCATCCCAGTGCTGCTGCAGCGACTGGAAGTGGTTACGGGCTGCCGCCAGGAAGCTCTGCTCGTTGAACCAGGCCGGCGCGTTGATCACCGGTGCGGCTGTGGCAGCAGGTGCGGCCGAACCACCGAAAATCGACGGCTGCGCAGGCTGCGCGTGAGCCTCACGCTGCATCGGCGCATGGCCTGGCATGGCCATTTGCGGCTGCTGCTGGCGACGGCGCGCGGCGATGAAGCGGAACACGAGGAAGGCGATGAGCGCCACGATCAGGAAGTCCATGATCTGGAAGCCTTCGAAACCGTCGCCCATGAACATGGAAGCCAGCAGGCCACCGGCGGCGAGGCCGGCCAGTGGGCCCAACCAGCGCGAAGCACCGCTGGCGGCAGCCGGTGCACGGCCAGGTACGGTCGGCGCGGCAGCAGGCGTGGTTGGCGTAGCCTGGCGGGTCTGGTGGATAGGCGCGGAGCCCGAGCTCTTGCCGCCGCCGAAACGCTTGGCGCTGGCGTCCAGGCTCAGCGTCAGGCCGACGCAGAGCGCCAGTGCGATGCTAAGAAAACGTTGCATAAGTGGGATATCCCCTGTTGTGGATTGCACGCGCGTCATGGTGCACAGGTTCCCGGGCACATGACCAGCGACATAGTGTTTCGAGCTTTTGCTTGAATGTTACAAAGTTGGCAGGCCCGACCCTTGCGGGCTTTAGACAGCCTCGAGCTTGGCATACCCCAGCATCAGCCATTTGCTACCTTCGGCAAAATTCACCTGCACCCGCGCCTGAGCGCCAGAACCCTCGAAGTTGAGGATCACACCTTCGCCGAATACCGCATGCTGCACACGCTGGCCAAGGTTGAACGCGGTCTGCGGAATGCTGGCATTGGCGAACAGGTTGCTGTTGGTGGCCGTCTTGGCCCCGCCGAACGGGCGGCTGACGCTGTTGGACAGGCGTACTTCCTGAACCAGGCCTGCCGGAATTTCACGTACGAAACGCGACACCTTGTTGTAAGTCTCGCTGCCATAAAGGCGGCGTGTTTCGGCATAGGTCATGACCAGCTGGCGCATGGCGCGGGTGATGCCTACATAGGCCAGGCGTCGTTCCTCTTCCAGGCGGCCGGGTTCTTCCAGGCTCATCTTGTGCGGGAACAAGCCTTCTTCCATGCCCACCAGGAACACATATGGGAACTCAAGGCCTTTGGCGCTGTGCAGGGTCATCAGCTGGATGCTGTCTTCATGCTCGTCAGCCTGAGTATCGCCAGCTTCGAGTGAGGCGTGGCCAAGGAAGGCCGAGAGCGGGGAAAGGTCGGCGTCTTCGTCGGTGGACTCGAAGTTGCGCGCCGCACTGACCAGTTCCTCAAGGTTTTCTACCCGTGCCTGGCCCTTTTCACCCTTTTCTTCCTGGTGATAGGTGATCAGGCCGGACTGTTCGATGGTGGTCTGGGTCATGGTATGCAGCGGCATGTCCACAACCTTGGCAGCCAGCCCCTCGATCAGCTCGATAAAGGCCCCCAGGGCACTGGCGGCGCGGCCTTTGAGGGCCTTGGCAGCGATCAGCTGGCACATGGCCTCCCACATGGACAGCTGGCTGTGGCGGGCGTGCTCGCGGATGGCTTCGACGGTTTTTTCGCCAATACCGCGC
The DNA here is from genome assembly GCF_043105275.1 of Pseudomonas sp. TYF_14. Classification (NCBI taxonomy): domain Bacteria; kingdom Pseudomonadati; phylum Pseudomonadota; class Gammaproteobacteria; order Pseudomonadales; family Pseudomonadaceae; genus Pseudomonas; species Pseudomonas sp. TYF_14. The sequence continues at coordinate 125,110 of NZ_JBICLK010000054.1, read as the reverse complement.
GGCGGCACGTTGATCACCCGCTCCAGAGCGGCATCGTTGCCACGCCCTTCGATCAGGCGCAGGTAAGCCATGGCATTCTTGATTTCGGCGCGCTCGAAGAAGCGCTGGCCGCCATAGATGCGGTAGGGGATGCGCTCGCGCAGCAGGGCCTCTTCCAGCACGCGCGACTGGGCGTTGGAACGGTACAGGATGGCGATCTCGTTGCGCGCATTGCCCTGCTTGACCAGGCTCTCGATGGTTTCCACGACATAGCGCGCTTCGTCGTGCTCGTTGTAGGCCGCGTACAGGGTCAGTGGTTCGCCTTCGCCCATGTCGGTCCACAGTTCCTTGCCCAGGCGCCCGCTGTTGTTGGCGATCAGCGCGTTGGCCGCCTTGAGGATGCCGCCGGTGGAGCGGTAGTTCTGCTCCAGGCGGATCATTTCGGCGTCGGGGAAGTCGGCGGTGTACTGGTGAATGTTCTCGATCTTGGCGCCGCGCCAGCCGTAGATCGACTGGTCGTCATCGCCTACCGCCATCAGGCTGTCGCCACCGCGTGCCAGCAGGCGCAACCAGGCGTACTGCACGGCGTTGGTATCCTGGAACTCGTCCACCAGCACGTGGCGGAAGCGTCGCTGATAGTGCTCCAGCAGGCCCGGGTGGTCACGCCACAGGTCCAGGGCGCGAAGCAGCAGCTCGGAGAAATCGATGACACCGGCGCGCTCGCAAGCCTGCTCGTAGGCCGTATAGACCTCGCGCATGGTCGCCAGGAACAGGTCGCCCCCCGCCTGGATATGCTGCGGGCGCAGGCCTTCGTCTTTCTGTCCGTTGATGAACCATTGGGCCTGGCGTGCCGGCCACTTCTGCTCGTCCAGGCCCAACTCGCGCATGACCCGCTTGATCAGGCGCTGCTGGTCGTCGCTGTCGAGGATCTGGAAGTTCTGCACCAGCCGCGCTTCCTGCCAGTGGGCCCGCAACAGGCGATGGGCCAGGCCGTGGAAGGTGCCTACCCACATGCCTGCCGGGTTGATGCCCAGCAGTTGCTCGATCCGCTGGCGCATTTCTGCTGCGGCCTTGTTGGTGAAGGTCACCGACAGGATCGAGTGCGGCGACGCCTGCTCGACCTGGATCAGCCAGGCGATGCGGTGTACCAGCACGCGGGTTTTACCGGAACCGGCGCCGGCAAGCACCAGTTGACGCCCGAGCGTGGCCGCTACGGCCTGGCGTTGGGCATCGTTGAGGGAATTCAGCAGGAGAGAGAGGTCGTCTGTGCGCATCGGGCCATTCTAGGGCGATGCCGGGTAAGGGGCAAATATCTACTGTATGAATATTCACCTGGCGGCATCCCGCTCATCGGTCCGGGGCCAGGTCACGGCTTGCGCAAGCTGGCTGAGGCATGGTCAGGCGATGGCCTTCACCTTATGGATTTCGCACCTTCGCACTTCATCTGCTGCTGTATCAGATTAAAGATCGCGCCATCGCGCAGGCCATTCAGCCATGCCAGTGCCTGCCATGCCTGGCGAGCAGGCTGTTGGCTTGTTCGGGCCCGAAACTGCCAGCCGGGTAGGGGCGGGGCGCCTGGAAGTGCTCTTCACAGCCCTTGATGATTGGATCTACCCAAGCCCAGGCTGCTTCCACTTCATCGCGGCGCATGAACAGTGTCGAATCACCTTCGAGCACATCCAGCAGCAGACGCTCGTAGGCTTCCCAGCGGCGAGTCTGGCTGAACACCTGGGCCAGATTAAGGTCCAGGTCCACGGGTTCCAGGCGCATGCCCTTGCCTGGGCTCTTGGTCATCATGCGCAGGCTGATGCGTTCGTCCGGTTGCAGCTGTATCAGCAACTGGTTGACCTGGCCGCCGCTGAACAGTTCGTGAGGCACTGGCTTGAACTGGATGACGATCTGCGAAGCGCGCCGCGCCATGCGTTTGCCGGTGCGCAGATAGAAAGGCACGCCCGCCCAGCGCCAGTTGTCGATATGCGCCTCGATGGCCACGAAAGTTTCGGTATCGCTGTCGTTGTCGACGTCCTTTTCAAAGTAGTAGGCCGGCACTTCCTGGCCGCCGATACGCCCGGCCCCATATTGGCCGCGTACCGTCTTGTCCTGCACATCCTGGCCGGTGATCGGCTTGAGGGCGCGCAGGATTTTCACCTTTTCGTCGCGTACCGCCTCTGCCTCGAATTGCGCGGGTGGCTCCATGGCCACCAGGCACAGCAGCTGCAGCAGGTGGTTCTGCAGCATGTCGCGAATAGCCCCGGCGCGATCATAGTAGGCACCGCGGTTTTCTACGCCCAGTGTCTCGCAAACGCTGATCTGGACATGGTCGACCTGGTTGTTGCGCCACACCGGCTCCAGCAGGGCATTGGCAAAACGCAGGGCCATCAGGTTCTGCACGGTTTCCTTGCCCAGGTAGTGGTCGATGCGGAACACCTGTCTTTCTTCGAACACCGTGCCAATCGCTTCATTGATGGCAGTGGCCGATTCCAGCGAATGGCCGATCGGTTTTTCCAGCACGATGCGCGCTTCGGTGTCGGCCAGTCCGGCAATGCGCAGGTGGTTGGCAATCGGCACGAACAGGTTGGGAGCGGTGGCCAGGTAGAAGATGCGCGTCAGCCCACCGGGTTCGCCCAGGTAGCGTGCCAGGCGGCCGAAGTCGGCGCTCTGTGAAGCATCCATCGGGAAGTAGTCGACCCGTGCGGAAAACCGCTGCCACACCTCTTCGTCGAAGTCGCTGCGGGCAATCTGCGCCCGACAATGGCGTTCGGCGAGCTTCAGATAGTCGATGCGTGGCAGGTTGCGCCTGGCCAGTGCGATGACCCGCACGGCAGGGTTCAGACGGGCCTCGCGAAACAGGTGGTAGAGCGCCGGAAGCAATTTGTGCAGGGCCAGATCACCGGTGCCGCCGAAGACCAGAATGTCGCAAGGAATAGTCAAACCACCACTCTCCACGTTCGTTTAACTGGGCGGGTTGGCGTCCATGTAGTATAACTACAAGAAAGCTACAACCCGGCAAGCCGATCATAACCGAGTCCCGCCTGTGAATCTGTTGCAACATATCGCCCAATCGCGCCACTTGCTGCGCAAATCGGAACTGAAAGTGGCCGACCACGTGCTGCTCGACCCGGCTGCCGTCATGCACAGCTCCATGGCCGATTTGGCGCACAGCGTGGGTATCAGTGAGCCGACCATCGTGCGTTTCTGCCGGGCCATTGGCTGCTCGGGCTTCCAGGACCTTAAGCTGAAGCTGGCGCAAAGCCTGGCTGCCGGGGCCAGCTTCGGTCAGTTCGCCATCCACGAAGACGATTCGGTCGCCGACTACAGCCTGAAGATCTTCGACACCACCCTGCACACCCTGATGGAAGTGCGCGAGCACCTTGATCCGCAGGCGCTGCAACAAGCCGTGAGCGCCATGGCCCAGGCGCAGCGGGTAGAGTTCTATGGCTTTGGCGCGTCCGGTGCGGTTGCGGCCGATGCCCAGCACAAGTTCTTCCGCCTGCTGCTCAGCGCGGCAGCGTATTCCGACCCCCACATGCAAGCGATGTCGGCCGTTACCCTGAAACCGGGCGATGTGGCGGTGTGTATTTCCCAGTCGGGCCGTTCCAAGGACCTGCTGATCACTGCCAACCTGGTGCGTGAGAGCGGCGCCAACCTGATTACCCTGTGCCCCAGCCAGACGCCGCTGGCCGAGCTATCGACGGTCAACCTGGCGATCGACGTGCATGAAGACACCGAGATCTACACCCCACTGACCTCGCGTATTGCCCACCTGGTGGTGATCGACGTGCTGGCCATGGGCGTTGCCATGGCGCGCGGGCCTAGCCTGGTCAACCACCTGAAGAGCGTGAAACGCAGCTTGCGCAGCTTGCGTCTGTCGCCCAAGTCGATCAAGGCTACCGACGACTGAATTCAACCTGTACTGGCCTGTTCGCGGGCTTGCCCGCTCCCACAGGTACTGTGCACTTCTATAAATCGGTGCAATTCCTGTGTGAACGGGGCAAGCCCGCGAAGAGGCCGGTACAGGCAGTGAAAATTCACGATTCTGTCACCATTCCACCGCCAAACGGTAAACCATCAAGGCCAGTCTGAAACTCCCGCATACTATCTGGGAGACAGGCAATGGCTCGTGACTTCGACGGTACGTACCAACCCAACGCCAAGGCTCGCAAGCAGCAGGAAAAGGATCAGCGCCGTATGGAATACCGCCGCGCGATCGAGAGCTATTGCGACCAACGTCAATTGCTCCGCGACCTGGCGGACTACCCCGAGCTGCAAGCACTCACGGTATGGCAGTCGTCGGCGGCAACTTCCCCGAAAAACGTTCAACAAGCGCGCTGATCAATGCGCGTTCGCCGCGTATGAATGCAAGAAACGCCAAGGCCACCGGTGACTGCCGCTTGGCCTTGGCCTGCACCACGCACCAGCTACGGTACAGCGGTAGCTCCTCGACCGGTAATTCCTTCAGCATCCCGGTAGCCAATTCCAGGTTGACGGCGTGACGGGTCAACAGGGCGATCCCCAGCCCGGCGATCACGCATTCGCGCTGGGCATCGGCCGAGGCTACTTCAAGCGTCTGGGCGAAATGCACGCGCTTGTCCTTGAAGTACTCTTCGCACGCCTTGCGTGTTCCCGAACCTTGCTCGCGGACCAGCAGGGTATGAGGCTCCAGGTCCTGCATGCGCAACTGCTCCAGCTTGCACAGCGGGTGCTGTGGCGGCGCAACCGCAACGATCGGGTTGTTGAGGAACGGCAGAAACTCCAGGCCCATGTCTTGCGGCACCATCGACATGATGATCAGGTCGTCGCGGTTATCGGAAAGACGGCGGATGGCTTGGGCACGATTGACTACCGTCAGGGTCAGGTTGACTTCCGGGTGACGCTGCTTAAAGGCGGCGAACAGGTGTGGCACGAAGTACTTGGCACTGGACTCGATCGCCAGTTTCAACTGACCCTGCAGTGAGCCCTGCATGTCCGACAGCTGCATGTCCAGGCTCTCCAGGCGCCCGAAGATATCGTGGCTGGCGCGCTGCAGGGCCTCGGCCGCCTCGGTCAGGTAGAGCTTCTTGCCCACGTACTCGAACAATGGCTGGCCAATCAGCTCTTCAAGCTGACGGATCTGTAGACTAACGGCGGGTTGCGTCAGCGCCATCTCCTCCGCAGCACGGCTGTACGACCGCAAATCGCACACCTCGTTAAAGATCTGGAGTTGACGCAATGTCATACGCATCAAGGACTTACGCATTTTAATCAGCTCTTCGGCAACACCTTGTTACCCAACTATAAGCTTTTGCTAATACAGCCTCTAACAAATATTGATTTTTGTTTATCGACCTACAGCGCTAGGGTGAATACGCGACTGGCCAGCAACGTCTGGTCACGCGCCGACCGGTAGAACCGGCTCGACTGTTCCTACGGCTTTGGGAAGACTCCAGTGATAAAAAAAATCCTGATCGCCAACCGAGGTGAAATCGCAGTTCGGATCGTGCGTGCTTGCGCCGAGATGGGCATTCGCTCGGTAGCGATCTTTTCCGACGCCGACCGGCATGCCTTGCACGTCAAGCGCGCTGACGAAGCACACAGCATCGGTGCCGAGCCGCTGGCCGGTTACCTCAACCCGCGCAAGCTGGTGAATCTGGCTGTGGAAACCGGCTGTGATGCCCTGCACCCAGGCTACGGTTTCCTTTCGGAAAACGCTGAACTGGCAGAAATTTGCGCCGAGCGCGGGATCAAGTTCATCGGCCCGGCCGCCGACGTGATTCGCCGTATGGGCGACAAGACCGAAGCGCGCCGCACCATGATCGCCGCCGGTGTGCCGGTAACCCCGGGCACCGAAGGCAACGTTGCCGATATTCATGAAGCCCTGAGCGAAGGTGATCGCATCGGTTATCCGGTGATGCTCAAGGCCACCTCCGGTGGTGGCGGCCGTGGTATTCGCCGTTGCAATAGCCGCGAAGAACTGGAACAGAACTTCCCACGGGTCATTTCCGAGGCGACCAAGGCATTCGGTTCGGCCGAAGTGTTCCTGGAGAAATGCATCGTCAACCCTAAGCACATCGAGGCGCAAATTCTCGGTGACAGCTTCGGTAACGTAGTGCACCTGTTCGAGCGCGACTGCTCTATCCAGCGCCGTAACCAGAAGCTCATCGAAATTGCCCCCAGCCCACAGCTCACTCCCGAGCAGCGCGCCTACATCGGCGACCTGGCGGTGCGTGCTGCCAAAGCGGTGAATTACGAGAACGCCGGTACCGTGGAGTTCCTGCTCGCCGATGGCGAAGTGTACTTCATGGAAATGAACACCCGGGTGCAGGTGGAACACACCATTACCGAAGAAATCACCGGTATCGACATCGTTCGTGAGCAGATCCGCATCGCCTCGGGGCTGCCACTGTCGGTCAAGCAGGAAGACATTCAGCACCGCGGCTACGCCCTGCAGTTCCGTATCAATGCTGAAGACCCGAAAAACAACTTCCTGCCCAGCTTCGGCAAGATCACCCGTTACTACGCCCCCGGCGGCCCGGGCGTGCGCACCGACACGGCGATCTACACCGGCTATACCATTCCACCGTTCTACGACTCCATGTGCCTGAAACTGGTGGTGTGGGCGTTGACCTGGGAAGAAGCCATGGACCGCGGCCTGCGGGCCCTGGACGACATGCGCGTGCAAGGGGTGAAGACCACCGCCGCGTACTACCAGGAAATCCTGCGCAATCCGGAATTCCGTAGCGGCCAGTTCAATACCAGCTTTGTCGAAAGCCACCCTGAATTGACCAACTACTCGATCAAGCGCAAACCCGAAGAGCTGGCCCTGGCCATCGCCGCCGCCATCGCCGCCCACGCAGGACTGTGAGGAACCCTATAATGTCCAAGAAAATTCACGTAACCGACACGATCCTGCGCGACGCTCACCAGTCCCTGCTGGCTACCCGCATGCGTACCGAAGACATGCTGCCGATCTGCGACAAGCTCGACAAGGTTGGCTACTGGTCGCTGGAAGTCTGGGGTGGTGCCACCTTCGACGCCTGCGTGCGCTTCCTCAAGGAAGACCCGTGGGAGCGCCTGCGCAAGCTGCGCGCAGCGCTGCCAAACACCCGCCTGCAAATGCTGCTGCGCGGCCAGAACCTGTTGGGCTACCGTCATTACAGCGACGACGTGGTCAAGGCCTTCGTCGCCAAGGCGGCGGTCAACGGCATCGATGTGTTCCGCATTTTCGACGCCATGAACGACGTGCGTAACCTGCGCGTGGCCATCGAAGCGGTCAAGGCCGCCGGCAAGCACGCCCAGGGCACCATCGCTTACACCACCAGCCCGGTACACACCATCGAAGCCTTCGTGAACCAGGCCAAGCAGATGGAAGCCATGGGTTGCGACTCGGTGGCGATCAAGGACATGGCCGGCCTGCTGACCCCGTTCGCCACTGGCGAGCTGGTCAAGGCGCTGAAGGCAGAACAGTCGCTGCCGGTGTTCATTCACTCCCACGATACCGCCGGCCTGGCAGCCATGTGCCAGCTGAAGGCCGTGGAAAATGGCGCGGACCACATCGACACCGCCATCTCCAGCTTCGCCTGGGGCACCAGCCATCCGGGTACCGAGTCGATGGTTGCTGCACTCAAGGGCAGCGAGTTCGACACCGGCCTGGACCTGGAGCTTCTGCAGGAGATCGGCTTGTACTTCTACGCCGTGCGCAAGAAGTACCACCAGTTCGAAAGCGAGTTCACCGCGGTAGACACCCGGGTGCAGGTCAACCAGGTACCGGGCGGCATGATTTCCAACCTGGCCAACCAGCTCAAGGAGCAGGGCGCCCTCAACCGCATGAACGAAGTGCTGGCCGAAATCCCGCGTGTGCGTGAAGACCTCGGCTTCCCGCCACTGGTCACCCCGACCTCGCAGATCGTCGGCACCCAGGCGTTCTTCAACGTGCTGGCGGGTGAGCGCTACAAAACCATCACCAATGAGGTGAAGCTGTACCTGCAAGGTGGCTATGGCAAGGCCCCGGGTGTGGTCAACGAGCAACTGCGTCGCCAGGCTATCGGCAGCGAAGAAGTGATCGATGTGCGCCCGGCTGACCTGCTGAAGCCGGAAATGGCCAAGTTGCGTAGCGACATCGGTGCCCTGGCCCGTTGCGAAGAAGACGTGCTGACCTTTGCCATGTTCCCGGACATTGGCCGCAAGTTCCTCGAAGAACGCGAAGCTGGCACCTTGACGCCTGAAGTTCTGCTGCCGATTCCGGAAGCCGGTGCCGTGGCTGCCCCAGGCGGTGAAGGCGTGCCGACCGAGTTCGTCATCGACGTACACGGCGAAACCTACCGCGTCGACATCACCGGTGTGGGCGTGAAGGCCGAAGGCAAGCGTCACTTCTATCTGTCGATCGACGGCATGCCGGAGGAAGTGGTATTCGAGCCACTCAACGAGTTCGTCAGCGGTGGCGGCAGCAAGCGCAAGCAAGCGACCGACCCTGGCCACGTGAGCACCACCATGCCAGGGAACATCGTTGATGTGCTGGTCAAGGAAGGTGACATGGTCAAGGCCGGCCAGGCGGTCCTGATCACCGAAGCCATGAAGATGGAAACCGAAGTGCAGGCGGCCATCGCCGGTAAGGTCGTGGCCATCCATGTGGCCAAGGGTGATCGCGTGACGCCGGGTGAGATCCTGATCGAGATCGAGGGCTGATTTAAGCCCTCATCTACAAGTGGTTAACCTCTGGGGAGCGGATGCTCCCCTTTTTTTGTGCCGGACTCACCCGCACCTCACAACGCGCATCCCTTGTAGGAGCTGATTCAGCACACCGCTCAACCTTTGCGGCACATCTCAAGGCTTTCCACCTGGCCACCAGGCTGCTGGTTCTCTTCACTCAACCACCGCTCAAACCCGGCAGCCACCGCCGGCCATTCATCATCGGTAATCGAATACCACGCCGTATCGCGGTTATGGTCCTTCACCACCAGGTGCTTGCGGAACACCCCTTCGTAGACGAAGCCGAATCGCTCTGCCGCACGTTTGGAGCGGGCATTGGCGTTATTGCACTTCCACTCCAGCCGTCGATTACCCAGCGCGAAGCCCAGCTTGCCCAGCAGATACACCGCCTCGGTACCCTTGGGCGTACGCTGCATAGCGGCGCCGAAGGCAATGTGGCCGATCTCGATCCGGCCGTGTTCAGGCACGATCGACATCAGGCTGAGGATGCCTTGGGCCTGGCCACTGGCGCGGTCTATGACGGTGTAGAAAAGCGGGTCGCCGCCAGCAGCGTTGCCTTCCAGCCAGCGGTCGAAGGCGACGCGTTCGGCGAACGGGCCGTAGGGCAGGTAGTCCCACAGCACCGGATCGGAGGCCGGACCCTGCAGTGCCTCCCAGAGATCTTCGCCATGGCGCCCTGGATCGAGCTTCTCCAGGCGGATGAAGCGGCCTTCAATGGGCTCGGCCTGGGGGGTTGCGGCGGGTTTCCAGTTCAATGCGTCTGTCATGTGCGGCCTACAAGCCTTTACGGAATTGGATGAAGCCCGAGCGCTCGGCAACCTGCTGGTACAGGCTGATGGCGGTGGCGTTGGTTTCGTGGGTCAGCCAGTGCACCTTGATGCAGTTGTCGGCCTTGGCAGTGGTGTAGACGTGCTCGATCAACTGTCGACCAATGCCCAGGCCACGTTGCGTGCTGTCCACATACAGGTCCTGCAGGTAGCAGGAATTCTCGATACTCCAGTTGGAACGATGGTAGATGAAGTTGACCATCCCCACCGCCTTGCCGTCGACCCAGGCCAGTGCCGAGTGGGTTGGCTCGCTGGGGTCGAGCAGGCGTTGCCAGGTGCTCAGGCTGACGGCATCGGCCAACTCGGTCTCGTAGAAGTGCAGGTAGGCCTGCCACAGGGCGAGCCAGGCTGCGTGATCTTGGGCCGTGACAGGGCGCAGGGTAAGGTTGGGCATGGGCTATTCCTTCAGAGTTGGCGCATGTGCGCCGCGAGTTGATTGTCCAGTTGATCGGGACTGGCGCTCAGGCCTTCGCGCACACCAGCGATGTCTTGCCCGGAGCGGTTCTGGCTGAGCTTGCGCGCACCTTGCAGGCGCGCGATGGGCAGACGGATACCGACGATGGCGCGGAGCATGCCCTCGATGTAGTCGGCAGGGGCGTCGGTGACTTTCCATGGTTCGCTGCGACCCTGTTCGTGGCGGTCGGTCAGGCGGCTTACGATAGCCAGTAGCGGCTCGGCCTCATGGATAACTTCGGCCGTGCCATAAGCGTGCACCGCCAGGTAGTTCCAGGTCGGCACCACCTTGGGGTTTTCGGCCTTGCTTGGGTAATAGCCGGGGCTGACATAGGCATCGGCGCCAGGGAATACCAGCAGTGCTTCGCCACCGTGCTGCAGGTCTTGCCATTGGCGGTTGGCCCGGGCCAGGTGGGCATACACAGTGCCGAAATCGCCCTCGGCGGTATTGACCAGCACCGGTAGGTGCGTGGCCAGAAGGCCCTGTTCGCCCTGACTGACCAGAACGGCCAGGCGGGTGTCTAGCATGTGCTGGTGTAAGCGGGTGAGGTCGTGTTCCTGGTGCGGCTTACTGTTGTACATGGCGGGATCCTTGTCGAATGGTTCCATCCTAGGCAGGCTATTGGTTCTGGGTAAGATCCATTAATGCCTGTTTTCATAGGTCCAATATCATGCGCGAGTCGTCCCTCATCTTGCCTTTCGACCCTGCCGGGATCGCGCTCGACCGCAGTCGCGGGCTTAGCCAGCAGCTATATCAGGCGTTGCGAGCGCGGGTGCTGGATGGGCGCCTGAGCAGTGGTACTCGTCTGCCGGCTACGCGCGACCTGGCTGCCATGTTGGCGCTTTCACGCAATAGCGTGGTGCGCGCGTACGATCAACTGTATGCCGAGGGCTTCATCGAAAGCCGGGTCGGTGATGGCACCTACGTCAGCCGGCTGCCAAAACTGTCCACAAAAGTATCCACAGGGTTATCCCTGGGCTTATCAACAGGTTTATCCACATTTCGTGAAGAAAATACTGAGGATTTATCCAGCGGGAGGCTTATCAGCGCGCCTCTGCAGCGCCTGAAAAACAATCATTTGCCACCCCCCAGAAGCGGTGCGCCGCGTGCTTTTCGCGTTGGTATTCCAGCATTCGACCTGTTCCCGTTTGACGTCTGGGCCAAGCTACAGGCGGGTTTCTGGCGCAACCCATCGCCTGCACAACTGGGCTATGGTGACCCCGCTGGCGAGCCGGCTTTGCGCGATCTGATAGCGGCCTATCTACGCCGCTCGCGGGGGCTGAGCTGTACGGCTGAACAAATTGTGATCACAAGCGGTGCGCAGCAGGCCATCAGCCTTTGTGCACAGTTGCTGCTGCAACCGGGCGACGGTGTGGCTGTGGAAAACCCAGGCTATCGGGCGGCCGCTCATGCCTTCACGCTCACGGGCGGCCGGGTGTGTGGCGTGCCTGTGGATGAAGACGGGCTGGACTGCAGCCGGCTGGAGCAGTTGATGGATTGCCGACTGGCCTATGTCACGCCTGCGCACCAATACCCGACCGGGGTGACCATGAGCCTTGCACGTCGCCTGGCATTGCTGGCCTGGGCTGAACGCAGTGACGGCTGGATCATCGAGGACGACTACGACGGCGAGTATCGCTACAGCGGTGCACCGCTGGCCCCGCTGGCAGCGCTCGACCGGCACGGGCGGGTGCTGTATGTCGGTACCTTCGGCAAGATCGCCTTCCCGGCGTTACGCCTGGGCTACCTGGTGCTTCCGTCGAAGCTGGTGCAGGCTTTCAGCCAAGGCAAAGCGTTGGCGGTGCGCCATTCGGAGGTCAGCAGCCAGTGCGTGATGGCCGAGTTCATGGCCCGTGGCCATTTTCAGCGGCATATCCGCCGTATGCGCAAGGCGGCATTGAAGCGGCGCGATGTGCTCAAGGCCGGTTGGCCTGTGGATATTCCGGGGTTGGGCGCAATGCCGGAAGTGGCGGCTGGGCTGCATGTGAAGGTCGATGTGGATAACTTTGCTCGGGAGCAGGAGTTGGTGGCCAAGGCTGAGGCGGTGGGGGTGGAAGTGACACCACTGAGCAATTACTGGTTGGCGGACTGCGAGGTGCCTGTGGATAAGCGGGCAGGGCTGGTGCTGGGCTTTGCGGCAGTGCCAGAGGGCGAGATTGCCGAGGCCTTGATGAAACTACGCAAAGTCTGGAAAAAATGAGTGGGGCTGCAAAGCAGCCCCCGGTTCAACATCAGGTACCGGACTTTATCCGCGTCCAGGCGCGGGTTCTGGCCCGTTCGGCATCTCGCGTCAAAGGCTTGAGGGTATACAGCTTGGCCATCGCCTCTGCCGTTGGATACAGGTTGGGGTTGTTGCGAATCGTCGGATTCACCTTGTCGGTCGCATCCTTGTTCGGGTTCGGATACCCCACGAAGTCGCTGATCGGCGCAATCACCTCTGGCCGCAGCAGGTAATTGATGAACGTATGCGCATCCTCCGGGTTTGCTGCGCCCTTTGGAATCGCCAGCATGTCGAACCAGATCGGCGCGCCTTCCTTGGGCAGGCGCATGTCCACCACCACGCCGTTGTTCGCCTCACGTGCGCGGTTGGCTGCCTGCGAGAAGCTGCCGCTGTAGCCCACTGCCACACAGATGTCGCCATTGGCGATGTCTGCCATGTACTTCGAGGAGTGGAAGTAGGTGATATGCGGACGAATCTTCAGCATCAGCTCCTCGGCCTTCTTATAGTCAGCCGGTTTGTCGCTGTTCGGCGGCAAGCCCAGGTACTGCAGGGCCAGCGGTAGAATCTCCGACGGCGAGTCGAGCAGGGCCACGCCGCACTGCTTGAGCTTGGCGATGTTCTCTTCCTTGAAGATCAGGTCCCAGCTGTCCACCGGCGCGTTGTCGCCGAGTGCAGCCTTGACCTTGGCCGGGTTGAAGCCGATCAGCACGGTGCCGTACATATACGGCACGGCAAACTTGTTGCCCGGGTCGTTAGCTTCGATCAGCTTCATCAGTGCCGGGTCCAGGTGTTGCCAGTTCGGCAGCTTGCTGCGATCCAGCGGCTGGAACACCCCGGCTTCGATCTGCTTGGCGAGGAATACGTTGGACGGTACTACCACGTCATAGCCGGAGTTGCCGGTTAGCAGCTTGGCTTCCAATGCCTCATTGGTGTCGAAGATGTCGTACACCAGCTTCACGCCGCTGTCCTTCTGGAAGGCAGTCAAGGTCTGCGGGGTGATGTAATCGAACCAGTTATATACACGCAGGGTTCGCTGCTCGGCTTGCGCATGCAGGGCGCCCGCGAACAGGGTGGCAGCGATGAATGGGGCGAGCAGACGTTTGAGTCGGACCATTATCGGGCTCCTGGCTGGGCGCGCTGGAAGCCTTCCAGCACATTGACCGCGTTGATGCCGATTTCCTCCACAGCGTAGCCGCCTTCCATCACGAACAGGGTCGGCTTGCCGAGTTGGCCGATGCGCTTGCCCATTTCCAGGTAATCCGGGCTGTCCAGCTTGAACTGCGAGATGGGGTCGTCCTTGAAGGTGTCCACACCCAGGGAGATGACCAGCACGTCGGCGTCATAGCTGGCGATGCGCTTGCAGGCATCCTCCAGGGCTGCGCTCCAGGCGGCCCAGTCGCTACCGGCGGGCAAGGGGTAGTTGATGTTGTAGCCCTGGCCTGCGCCTTCGCCGGTTTCATCGGCATAGCCGAGGAAGAACGGGAATTCGTCCTGCGGGTCGCCGTGGATCGAGGCGAAGAACACGTCGTCGCGGCTGTAGAAGATGTCCTGCGTACCGTTGCCGTGGTGGTAGTCGACGTCAAGGATGGCGACCTTGCGTCGGCCTTGGTCGAGGAAGGCCTGGGCGGCGATGGCGGCATTATTCAGATAGCAGTAGCCGCCCATCACTTCGCCGGCAGCGTGGTGCCCTGGCGGACGGCACAGGGCGAACGCGGCATGGGCGCCTTGCTGAATTGCAGCCTGGGCGGTCAGGGCAACTTGCGCAGCACTGTAGGCCGCCTGCCAGGTACCCGCGGTGATGGGGGCGCCGGCATCGAAACTGTAGTAACCCAGTTCGCCATGCAGGCCGGTCGGCTTGACCTGGCGCAGTGTGCGGGCCGGCCAGGTGAAGGGCAGCAGGTCACCCTCTTGGCCCAGCGCAGCCCAGCGGGCCCAGGCGCCTTCGAAGAAATCCAGGTAATCGGCGCTGTGGACGCGCAACAACGGCGCACGGCCGAAGTCGGTCGGGCCCTTGATGTCGCCGAGCTTGCGTTTTTTCACCTGGTCGAGCACATGGTCGGCGCGCGAAGGCATTTCGAAACAGGGCATCAGCTTGCCATCGATCAGCTCGCAGCGGCCGTGGTGCAGGCGGTGGTCATCGGAATAGATCGTCAGCATTGTTGTTCTCCGGTGGGACTGGCGTGGGTCCATTGTCATGGGCTGATCAGCAGGGGAGAACGACGCAAACGGCCAAAAGGGGATCGATATGGCCAAGGTCTTTGGCCGGATGGGTGGTGACCTATCCGGCCTTTTCGCGGGTGAACCCGCTCCTACAATGGCCACCAGGGCGTCAGGGGTTGTGACGCCCCTGTAGGAGCGGGTTTACCCGCGAAGAGGCCAGAACAGGTCAACCACGAAAATGGCTGGGCGCCACGCCACTCCAGCGCTGGAAGGCATGCCGAAAACTGGCCGTCTCACTGAACCCCAAAGTCTCTGCAATCCGGTAGATCGGCATCTGTTCATCGGCCAGCAACTGCTTGGCCCGCTCGAACCTCAGCTCGTCCAACAGCTGTTGATAACTGCTGCCCAGCGCCTGCAAATGCCGGCGCAGAGTGCGCGAAGAGCAGTTCATCTGCCGCGCAAGCCCTTCCAGCCCGGGTGCTGCGTCCAGTTGCTGCGCCAGCAGCTGGCGAATCCGTCCCAGCCATGCCTGGCGACCGGTGAATTCAAGGTTCAGGCGCCGGCAGCGCTCGCTCATGGCTTTGTGAGTAATCGGGTCGGCCAGCGGCAGCGGCATATCCAGCCATCGCCGTTCGAAGGCAAAGGCATTGTCCTCGGCGGCGAAACCGATCGGGCATTGAAAGGCTCCGGCATAGAGCGCGTGGTAACCAGGGCGAGGGTGTTCGAAGCGTGCGCCAAGCAGCGGCAACGGCCGGCCAAGCAGGTCATCACAGATGACTTTCAGCGACACCAGGCAGAACTCGGCGTTGAAAGCGCTCAGCGCCGGGCTGTCCTGGTAATCGCTGGCGCTGAACCAGACACGTTGGCCGTCGTCGAGCAAGCGCAGCTTGAAGACTGTTCCCAGCAGTGCCGGATACTGCAGCGCCAGGCGTAGGGCGTCACCCAAAGTGGCACTGGAGAGCAGCGCGTAACCGAGCATGCCGTAGCACGACACGCGCATGCGCTGGCCCAGTTCCAGGCCAATGTCCTCGCGCCGGGCCACAGCATTGGCGCAAACCTGCAGCTCCTGCTGGGTGGTGATGCGCGCATCGGCATGCCCCAGGTCTGCCGGGCCAATGCCGCTGCCGGCCAGCAACGCCGACGCCTCGCAACCGTCTGCCTGGAAGACGTTGAGGATCAGCGAAACTGCGTTGAGGGTGGTCAGGTGGCTGTGCAGCATGCTGGGTAATCCCGTTTGGCTGGGACGCATTACGGAGCAAGTTATGTGCCGATATCCGGGGCTGCAGGCAAACCACATACCCTGCCGGCGCGGCCGGGTGTTGCGAAGGCTGCATAGCGGCCTCCAAAACCTTCAGGCAAAAAAAAGGCCCGAAGCAAGCGCTCGGGCCTTGGAAAGGTTGAGAGGTGTCTAGTCCCTCGACCTGGTGAGACTGTTTACAGCGGCCTGATTACGCCTTCAGCGGAACCAGACGTGGAGCGATCATGTTTTCCGGACGCAGGATGTCGTCGAGCATCGCGTCGTCCAGCAGCTTCTCTTCGCGCACCAGTTCCAGTACGCCGCGGCCGCTTTCCAGGGCAACGCGGGCAATACGGGTGGCGTTTTCGTAGCCGATGTACGGGTTCAGTGCGGTAACCAGGCCGATCGAGTGCTCGACCAGTTCACGGCAGCGCTGTTCGTTGGCGGTGATGCCGACGATGCAGTGCTCGCGCAGCATGTCCATGGCGCGTTGCAGCAGGCGGATCGAGTCGAAGATCTTGTAGGCGATCAGCGGCTCCATCACGTTCAGCTGCAGCTGACCACCTTCGGCGGCGACGGTCAGGGCCAGGTCGTTGCCCATGATGGCGAAGGCCACCTGGTTCACAGCTTCTGGAATAACCGGGTTGACCTTGCCTGGCATGATCGAGCTGCCTGGCTGACGCGCTGGCAGGTTGATCTCGTTGATGCCGGTGCGTGGGCCGCTGGACAGCAGGCGCAGGTCGTTGCAGATCTTCGACAGCTTGACCGCGGTGCGCTTGAGCATGCCGGAGAACAGCACGAAGGCGCCCATGTCGGAGGTGGCTTCGATCAGGTCGGCAGCCGGTACCAGCGGGTGGCCGCTGATGGTGGCCAGGCGCTGTACGGCCAAGGCCTGGTAGCCAGGGTCGGCGTTGATGCCAGTACCGATGGCGGTACCGCCCAGGTTGATTTCGGTCAGCAGTTCCGGAGCCAGCGAGCGCAGGCGCTGCAGGTCTTCAGTCATGGTGGTGGCGAAGGCGCGGAATTCCTGGCCCAGGGTCATCGGTACGGCGTCCTGCAGCTGGGTACGGCCCATCTTCAGTACGTGGTCGAATTCTTTACCCTTGGCAGCGAAGGCCTGGATCAGGCTATCAAGGCTGGCCAGCAGCGCGTCGTGGCCCAGCAGCAGGCCCAGGCGGATTGCGGTCGGGTAGGCGTCGTTGGTCGACTGCGCCATGTTCACGTCGTTGTTAGGGTGCAGGTACTGGTACTCACCCTTCTGGTGGCCCATGGCCTCCAGCGCAACGTTGGCAATGACTTCGTTGGCGTTCATGTTGGTAGAAGTACCAGCGCCGCCCTGGATCATGTCTACCACGAACTGGTCGTGGAAATCGCCTTTGATCAGGCGGGCGCAGGCTGCGGAAATGGCAGCGTGCTTGGCATCGCTCAGGTGACCCAGCTCACGGTTGGCGTCGGCAGCGGCCTGCTTGACCATGGCCAGGGCCACGACCAGCTTCGGGTAGTGCGACAGCGGAACACCGGAGAGGTGGAAGTTGTTGGCAGCGCGCAGGGTCTGGATGCCGTAGTAGGCATCTGCAGGAACTTCAAGGGTACCCAACAAGTCTTTTTCGACGCGGAACGATGCAGCAGAGGACATGATGTATATCATCTCGATTTTGACCCGGCACATGCCGGAATGGCGCCAATCCTAGGCCTGAAGGTGTTTTTGCGGCCAATGCTATTGCACGCTAACCTATGCACAAACGGCATAGTGTTTCATGTGACGCCAATTGATATTCGAGCGTGTTCCATTTTGGTGCGCGCCGGGAGATGTGCTTCGTGAACCTTGAAAGCAAATGGCTGGAAGACTTCAGTGCTCTGGCCGCTACCCGCAGTTTTTCCCAGGCCGCAGAGCGGCGTTTCGTGACCCAACCGGCCTTCAGCCGGCGCATTCGCAGCCTTGAGGCGGCGTTGGGCCTGCAACTGGTGAACCGCTCTCGCACACCCATCGAGCTGACCGAGGCGGGTCAGCTATTTCTCGTCACAGCACGTACTGTTGTCGACCAGTTGAGCGAAATTCTCCGCCATTTGCATCACTTGGAAGGCGGGCAGGGCGAGGTGGTGCAGGTGGCTGCGGCACACTCCTTGGCGTCGGGTTTCTTCCCCCGTTGGGTGGCCCAGTTGCGCAACGACGGGTTGAACATCGCCACCCGCCTGGTTGCGACTAACGTCGGAGATGCCGTACATGCACTGCGCGAAGGCGGCTGCGACCTGATGCTGGCGTTCTACGACCCGGACGCGGCCTTGCAGATGGATGCCGAGATCTTCCCGTCGCTGCACATGGGCACCACTGAAATGCTGCCGGTGTGCGCTGTGGATGCCGATGGCAAGCCATTGTTCGACCTGGAGGGCGAGGGCAGTGTGCCGTTGCTAGCCTACACCGCCGGCGCATTCCTCGGCCGCTCGGTCAACTTGCTGCTGCGCCAGCGCAACCTGCGGTATACCACCGTTTATGAAACTGCCATGGCCGACAGCCTCAAGAGCATGGCCCTGGAAGGGATGGGCATCGCTTGGGTGCCGCGTCTGTCCATGCGTGGCGAGCTCGAACGCGGTGAACTGGCGATCTGCGGCGGTAGCCAATGGCATGTGCCGCTGGAAATCCGCCTGTACCGCTGCGCGCTGGTGCGTAAGGCTAACGTCCGCTTGCTATGGCGCAAGCTGGAGTCGTCTGGAGCACAAGGTGAAGCGTCACTTTGAATTGTCCTTCAGGTATTCAGTGATTTGATGCAGGCGTGCAGCGCTCGTCGACCCCGAGGCAGCAGGAAAAAGTTGTCCCACGAGACAGCTTGCCCTTTGATCCGGCATGTGCTTGTAGGGGTGGGCGGCCAGCCTTTAAATACGTTACAATCCCGCGCCTTCGGCCGACCTGGTCGATTCAGAATCCGTATGACAAGCCACGCCGGCCCACCTGCGTGGCTTGTTGCTTTTAGCGCGCCAGAAGGCGCTTGCAGGAGAGGCTCGACGATGAGTGCACTGGTTGGCGTGATCATGGGCTCCAAGTCCGATTGGTCCACCCTTAGCCACACCGCCGATATGCTGGAAAAACTCGGCATTCCCTACGAAGTGAAGGTGGTTTCCGCCCACCGCACCCCGGATCTGCTGTTCCAGTATGCCGAGGAGGCTGAGGGCCGTGGCATCGAGGTGATCATCGCCGGTGCCGGTGGCGCAGCCCACCTGCCAGGCATGTGCGCCGCCAAGACCCACCTGCCGGTGCTGGGCGTGCCGGTGCAGTCGTCGATGCTGTCGGGCGTCGATTCGCTGCTGTCGATCGTGCAGATGCCTGCCGGTGTACCGGTTGCCACCCTGGCCATCGGCCGTGCCGGTGCGGTCAACGCTGCCCTGTTGTCGGCCAGCATTCTGGGCGCCAAGTACCCGCAGTACCACGCGGCGTTGAAGCAGTTCCGCACGGAACAGACCGACACCGTGCTGGACAACCCAGACCCGCGCCAGGCTTGAGGCTCAACCCATGAAGATCGGTGTAATCGGTGGCGGCCAGCTGGGCCGCATGCTGGCCTTGGCGGGTACCCCGCTGGGCATGAACTTCGCCTTCCTCGACCCGGCACCGGACGCCTGCGCTGCGCCCCTGGGCGAGCACCTGCGTGCCGACTACGGCGATCAGGACCACCTGCGTCAGCTGGCCGACGAAGTCGACCTGGTCACCTTCGAGTTCGAAAGCGTCCCGGCCGAGACCGTGGCCTTCCTCTCGCAGTTCGTGCCCGTGTACCCCAGCGCCGAATCGCTGCGCATCGCTCGTGACCGCCTGTTCGAAAAGAGCATGTTCCGCGACCTGGGCATCCCCACCCCGGCCTTCGCCGACATCCTCTCACAGGCCGATCTGGACGCCGCAGTGGCCAGCATCGGCCTGCCGGCCGTGCTGAAAACCCGCACCCTGGGTTACGACGGCAAGGGCCAGAAGGTGCTGCGCACGCCAGAAGACGTGGTGGGTACCTTCGCCGAGCTGGGCAGCGTGCCATGCCTGCTGGAGGGCTTCGTGTCGTTCACCGGCGAGGTGTCGCTGGTGGCCGTGCGTGGCCGCGATGGTGAAACCCGCTTCTACCCGCTGGTGCACAATACCCACGAGAGCGGCATTCTGCGCTTGTCGGTAGCCAGCCAGGCACACCCGCTGCAGGCTCTGGCCGAAGATTACGTCGGCCGCGTGTTGCAGAAGCTGGATTACGTTGGCGTGATGGCCTTCGAGTTCTTCGAAGTTGATGGTGGCTTGAAGGCCAACGAAATCGCCCCGCGCGTGCACAACTCCGGGCACTGGACCATCGAAGGCGCCGAGTGCAGCCAGTTCGAGAACCATCTGCGTGCCGTGGCCGGCCTGCCACTTGGCTCGACCGCCAAGGTGGGCGAGAGCGCGATGCTCAACTTCATCGGTGAAGTGCCGGCCGTGGACAAGGTTGTCGCCATCGGGGACTGCCACCTGCACCACTACGGCAAGGCCTTCAAGGTTGGCCGCAAGGTAGGACACGCCACCCTGCGCTGCCCTGACATGGCCACCCTCGAGCGCAAGATTGCCGAAGTAGAGGCGCTGATCAGTAACTGATCGGGCTTCGAATCGAACTTCTGCAAGCGGCATGCCCTCTGAATATGGCAACAAGCCGAAGCCCGTCTAGGCTTTGGCTTGTTCCAACTTCACTGCAGAGGGATTGCCATGGGTATCATTGGAACCATCTTCATCGGCCTCATCGTCGGCCTGCTGGCCCGCTTCATCAAGCCGGGCGATGACAGCATGGGCTGGATCATGACCATCCTGCTGGGTATTGCCGGCTCCTTGTTGGCTACCTATGGCGGCCAGGCGCTGGGTATATACCAGGCTGGGCAGGCGGCGGGCTTCTTTGGTGCGCTAGTCGGTGCCGTGGTCCTGCTGGTGATCTACGGATTCATCAAGAAACGCTGATTACTGGTTAGAATGCTCGGCAATTCATTCGAGTTGCCGAGCATTTTCATGCGTGCCTTTTTCCTCGTCCCCTTGCTGTTGGCCAGTACCCTGGCCCATGCCGAACTGCCCGAAACCGACTGGCTGGAGCTGATGCCCAGGTCGGACCAGAAGGCGCTCGAACAAATGCCTGAAATCGACCACAACTCGCCGGAAGCCATGGGCACCTTTACCGCCAAGGGTGGCCTCAAGCAGAGCAAGGGCCTGCCTGCGGTGATGTACTCGACCAAGACCGTTGCGGCCATGAATGGCAAGGACATCCGCCTGGGTGGCTACCCTGTGCCGCTGGAGAGTGACGCCAAGGGCAACAGCACGTTGTTCTTCCTGGTGCCGTACCCGGGTGCGTGCATCCATGTGCCGCCACCACCGCCCAACCAGTTGGTACTGGTGCGCTACCCGAAAGGCCTGAAGATCGATGACATCTACACCCCGCTGTGGGTCAGCGGCAAGCTGAAGGTGGAGAAGGTCAGCAATGACCTGGCCGATGCGGCCTATGCGCTGGATGCAGACAAGGTGAGGGTGGTGGAAGACGCAGACCTTTGATAATTGCCCCGGCCTCTTCGCGGGCAAGCCCGCGAAGAGGCCGGTAATAAAAGAGCAGGGCTCAGATATTTTCACAACCGATCTGGACGCCCAGCGAATGACTCGCCCCAGGCTTCAACTCCACCAGGTCATCCCACACATTCGCTGTCTCGATGCACAGCATTCGCTGCCATCCATCGTCAGCCATGTCCGCCAGCTCCTTGGCCCGCTCGGTCCACGGGTTCCAGATCACCGCCGAGCGCGAGCCGCTGCTGGTCAAGGTAATCCGCCGATTCCAATGCGGGTCGACGATGCTGAGGGTCTGCGGGGTGTTCAGGTAGATCCGGTCCGTCTCCCCGGCAAACGTCAGTGCCCCCTGCTGCTGGCGCTGTTCCCAGCTCGCCAGGGTTTCGATATAACCCAGCCCGTCGACGCCCTCGACCCGCGCCTGGCGCACATCGCTGACCGCGAAGTAGCTATGCAGGGCCTGGCTGATGGTCACGGGGGTATTGCCCATGTTGCGGCTGGTCAGGCTCAGTTTCAGCTCTGCGCCCATCTCCACCACCAGTTTCAGCTCGACATCATGGGGCCAACCGGGCAGGTCGCCCTGCGCTTCAGGCAGTTCGAACTCGATCCGCAGGGTTTCGCCCACTTCCTCGATACCCAGCAATTGCCAGTCACGCGTGCGCGCAAGCCCGTGGGCAGGCGCCGGTGTTCCCTGGTACATGGCCTGGACGGCCTGAGGGTTGCGCTGCAGGTTGCCAAACCATGGCCAGCACACCGGTACCCCGGCGCGTACCGACTTGCCCTGGCGGAAGATGGCCTGGTCGCTCAGCCACAGCAGTGGCGGTTCGCCCACCTGCTGGTAGCTGAGGACCTGTGCGCCCTGCTGGGCGATCAGGAGTTCGGCACGGTCACTGCTGATACGCCAGCAGTTGAGTTCGCCATGTTGCTCGGTTACGACCTGAAAGGTAGCCATTGCGTTCTTCTCATTGATTGCCAGTGGGCCTTGGACCCGGGCAGATGCAATGAGTTTACCGCCAGCGTGGCTCAGCGACGAGGCACCGAGCGGGTACGACCACTGCCGTCGATGGCGACGAAGACGAATACCGCTTCGGTGACCTTGCGCCATTCGCTGGACAGCGGGTCATCGCTCCACACTTCGACCATCATCTGGATCGAGCTGCGGCCGATTTCCAGGGTCTGGGTATAGAAAGACAGCTGTGCGCCGACCGCGACGGGTACCAGGAAGGCCATGCGGTCGATGGCGACGGTGGCTACGCGGCCGCCGGCGACACGGCTGGCCATGGCCGTGCCTGCCAGGTCCATCTGCGCAACCAGCCAACCGCCGAAAATATCGCCAAACCCGTTGGTTTCTCGCGGCAATGCGGTGATTTGCAAGGCCAGGTCGCCTTGCGGGATTGGATCTTCTTGTTCGAGCTCAATCATGCGATGGGGCCTCTGACCCGTGACGCTTTTCGTTGGTGTGGCGCAAAGGCCGGGTAAACGATTCAGCTTGAAACATACTACGCCGATTTCGTTTCACTGGGCGGCCGTAGGGAAACTCTGCGAAACCGCCTGACAATAGTGACCGGCGTTTTCGCACAACATCCCACGTTAGGAGCAACATAATCCTACGATTCGCCAGTATATAGGGCATAACGGCCAGCGACGACCGCGCATTCACGAATATCTGTGTGGATTTTGTATCGCTTTCGGCGTAGCTCGGCAATTTGCTATCTTCGCCTGTCTCCAATCCAGAAGCCGCGCGCCAAGCGGCCTGCATGCCCTACAAAGAGAACAACGAGCGATGACTTCCGTGCCCAGCAGTATCGAGCAGCCCTCGCGGCCGCTGACCCGCAGCGACTACAAGACCCTCTCACTGTCCGCCCTGGGTGGTGCGCTGGAGTTCTACGATTTCATCATCTTCGTGTTCTTCGCCACGGTGGTGGGCAAGTTGTTCTTCCCGGCCGACATGCCCGAGTGGCTGCGGCTGATGCAAACGTTCGGCATCTTCGCCGCCGGCTACCTGGCGCGGCCGCTGGGCGGCATCATCATGGCCCACTTCGGCGACTTGCTCGGGCGCAAGAAGATGTTCACCCTGAGCATCTTCATGATGGCCCTGCCGACCCTGATCATGGGCCTGCTGCCGACGTATGCGCAGATCGGCATGTGGGCACCGATCCTGCTGTTGCTGATGCGCGTGATCCAAGGCGCGGCAATCGGCGGCGAAGTACCGGGCGCATGGGTGTTCGTCTCTGAACACGTGCCGGCTCGCAACACCGGCTATGCCTGCGGCACCCTGACCGCCGGCCTGACCGCCGGCATTCTGCTGGGCTCGCTGGTAGCGACCTTGATCAACAGCGTGTACAGCGCGGAAGAAGTGGCTGACTACGCCTGGCGAATCCCGTTCCTGCTTGGCGGTGTGTTCGGCCTGTTCTCGGTGTACCTGCGCCGCTGGCTGCACGAAACCCCGGTGTTCGCCGAAATGCAGCAACGCAAGGCACTGGCCGAGGAGTTGCCTCTGCGCGCTGTGCTGCGCGATCACCGTGGTCCGATCATCCTGTCCATGCTGCTGACCTGGATGCTTTCTGCCGGCATCGTGGTGGTCATCCTGATGACCCCGGCGCTGCTGCAGAGCTTCTACCACATCAGCCCGACCGACTCGCTCAAAGCCAACAGCCTGGCCATCGTGTTGCTCAGCTTTGGTTGTATAGGTGCCGGCAGCCTGGCCGACCGCTTTGGTGCAGGCCGCGTGTTCGTGATCGGCAGCCTGCTGCTGCTGGCCAGCTCCTGGACCTTCTACCACAGCCTGCCGACCCGCCCCGAGTTGCTGTTCCCGCTGTATGCCGTGACCGGCCTGTGCGTGGGGGTGATTGGCGCAGTGCCTTATGTAATGGTCAAGGCGTTCCCGGCGGTGGTGCGTTTCAGCGGGTTGTCGTTCTCGTACAACGTGGCCTACGCCATCTTTGGCGGGCTGACGCCGATGGTGGTGACCGCACTGCTGAAGGTGAGCCCGATGGCGCCTGCCTACTACGTGGCAGGCCTGTGCGCCGTCGGTCTGGCCGTGGGCCTGTACCTGCTCGCCAACAAGCGCTGATCTGCGCTTCGGCTACTGGCCTCTTCGCGGCTAAAGCCGTTCCTGCAGGGGGGTTGCACAGGCCTCAAGGCCGACACCTAACCTGTAGGAGCGGCTTTAGCCGCGAAGAGGCCAGACCTGCTTCCAGTGATGGCCTTTCATCCAATTGTCACAATGAAGTCATATCGTATTCATGCGGCCTGCCGATACTTGGGCCCGTTCCATCCAACACCCCAATATTCCTGCTAGGAGCAAGGCATGAAACTGAAGCGTTTGATGGCGGCCCTTACCTTTGCCGCCGCTGGCGTTGCAACCGCCAACGCGGTAGCCGCTGTCGATCCTGCGATCCCGACCTACACCAAGACCACTGGTGTTTCGGGCAACCTCTCCAGCGTTGGTTCCGACACCCTCGCGAACCTCATGACTCTGTGGGCCGAGGCCTACAAGAAGGAATATCCGAACGTAAACATCCAGATCCAGGCTGCCGGCTCCTCTACCGCGCCACCCGCGCTGACCGAAGGCACCGCCAACCTCGGCCCGATGAGCCGCAAGATGAAGGACGTCGAGCTGCAAGCCTTCGAGCAGAAGTACGGCTACAAGCCGACCGCCATCCCGGTCGCCGTCGACGCCTTGGCCGTGTTCGTGCACAAGGACAACCCAATCAAGGGCCTGACCATGGCTCAGGTCGACGCCATCTTCTCCTCCACTCGCCTGTGCGGTGGCAAGGCCGACATCAAGACCTGGGGTGACGTCGGTGTGACCGGCGACCTGGCCAACAAGCCAATCCAGCTGTTCGGCCGCAACTCGGTATCGGGCACCTATGGCTACTTCAAGGAAGAAGCCCTGTGCAAAGGCGACTTCAAGCCTAACGTCAACGAACAGCCTGGCTCGGCTTCGGTCGTGCAGTCGATCAGCTCCTCGCTGAACGGCATCGGCTACTCCGGTATTGGTTACAAGACCGCCAGCGTCAAGACCGTACCCCTGGCCAAGAAAGAAGGCGGCGAGTTTGTTGAAGACAACGAAGCCAACGCCCTGAATGGCACCTACCCGCTGTCGCGCTTCCTGTACGTCTACGTCAACAAGGCGCCGAACAAGCCTCTGGCCCCGCTGGAAGCCGAGTTCGTCAAGCTGGTGCTGTCGCAAGCGGGCCAGCAGGTGGTGGTGAAGGATGGCTACATTCCGCTGCCGGCCAAAGTCGTCGACAAGACCCTGGCTGACCTGGGCCTGTCGCACACCGGTAACGTTGCAAAGAAGTAAGTAATTAAGAAGAGGCCGGTGCCACTGCCCGGCCTCTTCCACGAATTTCCAGTCCGAAGCCAGGTTCCCTGTGCGGCGGGCTTTCGCGCGTCACCACTTTGTAATGTTTTTGTCACACGGGACCGCTAGGGTGTGCGCATGAATGATCTGGCCAATTCCAACATGACCCAAAACTCCCAGCCCGTGCGCATTGATTTCAATACGCCCGAGTTGCAACGCAAGCGCCGCATGCGCGCGCTCAAGGACCGCCTGACCCGCTGGTATGTGCTGGTAGGCGGGCTTGCCGTATTGGCGGCAATCACGTTGATCTTCTTCTACCTGGCTTATGTGGTGCTGCCACTGTTCCAGGGCGCCGAGCTGACCAGCAAGAAAGCCCTGGAGCCGACCTGGCTGCAGCAGGATGCCGGGAAGCCACTGATGATCGCGCTTGAAGAGCAGAATCAGGTGGGGATGCGTGTTTCGGACAAGGGCCAGGCATTGTTCTTCGATACCAAGACCGGTAACGAACTCAAGCGTGTCGAACTACCCGTGCCGGCAGACACCCAGGTCACGTCCATCAGTACTGACCAGCCGGGCAGCGCGCTGGTGGTGCTGGGCCTGTCCAATGGCCAGGCGCTGGTTTTCCAGCACACCTACAAGATCACCTACCCGGACAACAAGAAAACCATCAGCCCTGGCATCGACTACCCGTACGGCGAGCAATCGTTCGTGCTCGACGAGCAGGGGCGTGCGCTGGACCACGTCAGCGTCAACGTCAATGGCGACACCCTGCTGCTTGCCGGCTCTACCGGTGCTCATCTGCAGGTGGTCGAGCTGACCCGCACGGAAAACATGATGACCGAAGAGGTCACCACCGAGCAGAACCGCATCGAACTGCCGCAAATGACCGAGACGGTGAAGAATATCTTCATCGACCCACGCCAGCACTGGCTGTACGTGATCAACGGCCGTGCCACGGCCGACGTGTTCAGCCTGCGCGACAAGAGCCTCAACGGCCGTTACAAGTTGTCTGATAGCGCCGACACCGAAATTACTGCCACGGCCCAGCTGGTTGGCGGCATTTCGCTGATCATCGGTGACTCCAAGGGGGGGCTGGCCCAGTGGTTCATGGCCCGTGACCCGGATGGCGAATCGCGCTTCAAGCAGATCCGTACCTTCCAGATGGGCAAGGCGCCGATCGTGCAGATCGACGCCGAAGAGCGCCGCAAGGGCTTCATCGCCCTGGACGCCGAAGGCAAACTGGGCGTGTTCCACAGCACTGCACACCGAACCCTGCTGGTAGAGCCGGCTGCCGAAGGCCCTGGTACGCTGGCCCTGTCGCCACGCGCCAACCGCATCATCATCGAAGAAGGCGGCAAGTTGTTGCCGTTGAGCCTGCGCAACCCGCACCCGGAAGTTTCGTTCAGCGCGCTGTGGGGCAAGGTGTGGTACGAGAACTACGACGAGCCGAAATACGTCTGGCAATCGACCGCGTCGAACACTGACTTCGAGCCCAAACTGAGCCTGTCGCCGCTGACCTTCGGAACCCTGAAGGCCGCGTTCTACGCCATGATCCTGGCCGCCCCGCTGGCCATTGCCGCAGCCATCTACACCGCCTACTTCATGGCCCCGCGCATGCGCCGCAAGGTCAAGCCGGTGATCGAGCTGATGGAAGCGATGCCGACGGTGATCCTCGGCTTCTTCGCCGGCCTGTTCCTGGCCCCGTACCTGGAAGGCCACCTGCCCGGTGTGTTCAGCCTGTTCCTGCTGATGCCGATCGGTATCCTGCTGGCCGGCTTCTTCTGGAGCCGGCTGCCGGAGTCGATCCGCCTGCGTGTACCGGATGGTTGGGAAGCGGCGATCCTGATTCCGGTCATCCTGTTCACTGGCTGGTTCGCCCTGACCATGAGCCCGCACCTGGAAAGCTGGTTCTTCGGCGGCGACATGCGCCTGTGGATCACCAACGATTTAGGCATCACCTACGACCAGCGCAACGCCCTGGTAGTCGGTATCGCCATGGGCTTCGCGGTCATCCCGAACATCTACTCGATTGCCGAAGATGCCGTGTTCAGTGTGCCGCGCAGTCTGACCCTGGGCTCGCTGGCACTGGGGGCGACGCCTTGGCAGACCCTGACCCGCGTGGTCATCCTCACCGCCAGCCCGGGCATCTTCTCGGCGTTGATGATCGGCATGGGCCGTGCGGTAGGCGAGACCATGATCGTGCTGATGGCTACCGGCAACACGCCGGTGATGGAGATGAACCTGTTCGAGGGCATGCGCACCTTGGCCGCCAACGTGGCTGTGGAAATGCCGGAATCGGAAGTCGGTGGCAGCCACTATCGCGTGCTGTTCCTGGCCGCCCTGGTGCTGCTGATGTTCACCTTCATCATGAACACCTTGGCCGAGCTGATTCGCCAGCGTCTGCGCAAGAAATACTCGTCGCTTTGATAGAAAGGTAGCGATCCGTGAAAAAGGATTCCCTCAAAGGCTGGTTCAAGAGCGGCGCCCCAGGCGTCTGGATGAGCGGCGGTGCGGTGGCCATGGCCGTGATCATGACCGTCGGCCTGCTGGCGGTGATCGCCGTGCGCGGCCTGGGCCACTTCTGGCCAGCCGATCTTGTCCAGGCCACCTACAAGGTGCCAGGCCAGGCCGATCACGTCGTCATTGGCGAAGTGGTGCAGAAGGAGGAAGTACCCCGTGCTCGTCTGAAGGGGGCTGGCCTGCCAGTGCCTGACCAGGGCCCGGAGTTCATGACCCGCGAGCTGATCAAGGTAGGTAACCGCGACCTCAACGGCAGCGACTTTACCTGGGTGGTCGGCGACTGGCTGGTCGACGAACAGCGCCCGGCTGACCTGATGGCCCTTGAGCGCCGCGAGTGGGGCAACTTCTATGGCTACCTGGTCAGCGTCAAGGAACAAGGCCGCGTGGTTGCCGAAGGCCCGGCTGCCTGGAACGAACTGCAGGCCCGCCTCAAGCGTGCCAACCAGCTCAACAGCGAGCTGCAGCAGCTGGAGAAGAAGGACATCGGTGCCATCAACCATGGCCTTGAGCGCCTGCGCCTGCAAGCGCGCAAGCTGGAGCTGGACGGCAAGCTGGACGCCGCCGCCCAGGCCGACATGGACGCCGACCGTGCCGAACTGAACAGCCGCTACAAGGCTATCGAAGAACGCCTGACCGGCCTGCACCAGGCTTTCTCCCGCGACAGCCTGGTGGCCCGGGATGGCAACGGCCGTGAAGTGGAAATCAACCTGAGCAAGGTGGTGCATGCCGTTCAGCCGAACGGCATGTCGGCGTTTACCAAGCTGGGCACCTACTTCGGCAAGGTCTGGGAGTTCCTCAGCGACGACCCGCGTGAAGCCAACACCGAGGGCGGTATCTTCCCGGCCATCTTCGGTACCGTGATGATGACCCTGATCATGGCCGTGATCGTTACCCCGTTTGGCGTGCTGGCTGCCGTGTACTTGCGTGAATACGCCAGGCAGGGCCCGGTCACCCGGCTTATCCGCATTGCGGTGAACAACCTGGCCGGTGTTCCTGCGATCGTCTACGGTGTGTTCGGTCTGGGCTTCTTCGTCTATGTGCTGGGCGGCTCGATCGACCGCCTGTTCTTCCCCGAAGCGTTGCCGGCGCCGACCCTGGGTACCCCGGGCCTGCTGTGGGCATCGCTGACCCTGGCATTGCTGGCGGTACCGGTGGTGATCGTGGCCACCGAAGAAGGCCTGGCGCGAATCCCGCGCACCGTGCGTGAAGGCTCGCTGGCGTTGGGCGCAACCAAGGCCGAGACCCTGTGGAAAATCGTCCTGCCCATGGCCAGCCCGGCCATGATGACTGGCATGATCCTCGCCGTGGCCCGTGCCGCTGGCGAAGTGGCGCCGCTGATGCTGGTAGGTGTGGTGAAGCTGGCGCCGTCGCTGCCGGTGGATGGTAACTACCCGTACCTGCACCTGGACCAGAAGATCATGCACCTGGGCTTCCACATCTATGACGTCGGCTTCCAGAGCCCGAACGTCGAAGCTGCGCGGCCGCTGGTTTATGCCACTGCGCTGCTGCTGGTGCTGGTGATCGCGACCCTCAACCTCTCTGCCGTGTGGATTCGCAACCACCTGCGCGAGAAGTACAAGGCGCTGGACGGCTGACCCTGATTGCAAGCGTGCCGCCCGTAAGCCGGGCGGCCCTTTGAAACGACTTGATAGCGTATGGAGTTGACCATGCAGCAAGATTCCCACACCCATGGCATCGACATGTCTGCCCTGGGCCGCAACAAGCAGAGCCTGCGGATGGCTGAAGAAACCGTGGCCATCGAAGTGCCGGGCCTGAGCCTGTTCTATGGCGACAAGCAAGCGCTGTTCGACGTGCAGATGAACATCCCGAAGCAGCGCGTGACCGCCTTCATCGGCCCATCCGGCTGCGGCAAGTCGACCCTGCTGCGCACCTTCAACCGGATGAACGACTTGGTTGACGGTTGCCGTGTGGAAGGTGCCATCAACCTGTACGGCAACAATATCTACCGCAAGGGCGAAGACGTTGCCGAACTGCGCCGGCGTGTGGGCATGGTGTTCCAGAAGCCGAACCCGTTCCCCAAGACCATCTACGAGAACGTGGTCTACGGCCTGCGCATCCAGGGCATCAACAAGAAGCGCGTGCTCGATGAAGCCGTCGAGTGGGCGTTGAAGGGCGCGGCCTTGTGGGACGAGGTCAAGGACCGCCTGCACGAGTCGGCGCTGGGCCTGTCCGGTGGCCAGCAGCAGCGTCTGGTCATCGCCCGCACCATTGCCGTGGAGCCGGAGGTGCTGCTGCTTGACGAACCGTGCTCGGCGCTGGACCCGATCTCGACCTTGAAGGTCGAAGAACTGATCTATGAATTGAAATCCAAGTACACCATCGTCATCGTGACCCACAACATGCAGCAAGCGGCGCGTGTTTCGGATTACACCGCGTTCATGTACATGGGCAAACTGGTCGAATTCGGGGATACCGATACCCTGTTCACCAACCCGGCGAAGAAGCAGACCGAAGACTACATCACCGGTCGCTACGGCTAAGCGCCGCTCGCGAAACAGGCACCTTGGTGTCTGGCACCGGGGTTGCCGGTGTTCGCGGGTGAACCCGCTCCTACAGGGCCGCGCTACCAAAGGACAAAACGATGATCAACAAAGAAAGCCTTACCCATCACATTTCCCAGCAGTTCAACGCCGAGCTCGAAGAGGTGCGCAGCCACCTGCTGGCCATGGGCGGGCTGGTGGAAAAGCAGGTCAACGACGCGGTTACCGCGCTGATCGAAGCCGACTCTGGTCTGGCCCAGCAGGTGCGCGAGGTTGACGAGCAGATCAACCAGATGGAGCGCAACATCGACGAGGAGTGCTTGCGCATCCTCGCCCGCCGCCAGCCAGCGGCCTCGGACCTGCGCCTGATCATCAGCATTTCCAAGTCGGTGATCGACCTGGAACGCATCGGTGACGAGTCGACCAAGATCGCCCGCCGCGCCATCCAGCTGTGCGAAGAGGGCGAGTCGCCGCGTGGTTATGTCGAAGTTCGCCACATTGGCGACCAGGTGCGCAACATGGTCCGGGATGCGCTGGACGCCTTTGCCCGCTTCGACGCCGACCTGGCGCTGTCGGTGGCCCAGTACGACAAGACCATCGACCGCGAATACAAGACCGCGCTGCGTGAGCTGGTGACCTACATGATGGAAGACCCGCGCTCTATCTCGCGGGTGCTGAGCGTGATCTGGGTGCTGCGCTCGCTGGAGCGTATTGGCGACCATGCGCGCAACATCTCCGAACTGGTGATCTACCTGGTGCGCGGCACCGACGTGCGCCACATGGGCCTCAAGCGCATGACGGCAGAAGTGCAGGGCACTGCTGTCGCCAACGGCGAAAAGGCTAATGTTCCGGGTGAATCTGACGATAAGTAAGGTTGCTCCCGAGCATCGACGCCCGGCCTTGGCCGGGCGTTTTCGTTTGCGGTCGAGAGCCGGCAGGCACCCGCGAACGATGTGAAGAAGTCCCGGCGTGACCAGGTTGTAGCAAGTGGCCATCATTGGCAGTAGGCTAGTCGGGATTCAAAAGGAGTATCGATGAGTAAAGTGAATGTGCTGGTCGTGGATGACGCCCCGTTTATCCGTGATCTGGTCCGCAAGTGTCTGCGTAATGCCTTCCCGGGTATGGCCATCGACGACGCTATCAACGGTCGCAAGGCCATGGCCATGCTCGGCAAGGAAGCGTTCGACCTGGTCCTGTGCGACTGGGAAATGCCGGAAATGTCTGGCTTGGAATTGCTGACCTGGTGCCGTCAGCAGCCTGCACTGAAGAACCTGCAGTTCATCATGGTGACCAGCCGTGGCGACAAGGAGAACGTCATTCAGGCGATCCAGGCGGGTGTTTCCGATTTTGTAGGCAAGCCGTTCACCAACGAGCAACTGCTGACCAAGGTAAAGAAAGCCCTGACCAAGATCGGTAAGCTCGACAGCCTGATGGCCATCGGCCCGGCGCGAGCCAACCCGGCCTTTGCCAACGACTCGTTGAACGCGCTGACTGCGGGCAAGCCCGAAGCGGTCAAGGTGGCGGCGCCGACACCGGCACCGGCCAAGCCTTTGGTCGCGGCGCCCGCACCTGCCGCCCCCGCGCCGAGCGGCCGTGGCCAGGGCCAGCTGCGCCTGGCCAGTGGCATGCAGCCATGCGTGATCAAGGCGTTGAGCCTGAAAGAGGCACTGCTGGTGGTACGCCGCAGCGAAGCGCTGCCACAGGTGCTGGAAGGTGCGGTGCTGGACCTGGAGCAGGGCGAAAGTGCCGAAGTTGCTCGCCTGAACGGCTACCTGCATGCGGTGGCGGCGCTGGAGCCAAAACCTGACAGCGACTGGTTGCAGTTGACGTTCAAGTTTGTCGACCAGGATGCCCAGAAGCTCGACTACCTGTCTCGGTTGATTGCCCGCGGCACAGCGCAGAAGCACTTCACCCCCGGTGCCTGACCCCGGCCCCGCGTCATGCTTTGGGCAGGAGCAGCACAAGGCTGCTTCTGCCCAAGCCCGAGTTGCCCCATCCGACCAACTGCAATACCTACCGTAAAACCCGCTGCTAGGCTTCGACAGATCATAACTGTCAAAAAGCCACTATCATGCCCGCGCGCCTGCTGCTGTTCTGTGCATTGCTCATGGCCTCGGCGTCGAGCCAGGGCGTGACGCTCTACAAGATCACTGACGATTCCGGTGTCGTCTCCTATTCCGACCGCCCTGGCCCCGGCGCCAAGCCCTTGGTGTTGCTCGAACCCATGGTCGAAACGCTCGAAGGCCAGGTACTGCTGAACGCGAAAACCTTCGACGGTGGCGTGAGCTTTTCGGCACGAAACGAGCTGCATGTGCCGGTAGAGGTAGAGTTGCGGCTGGACAACCTGGTCAACGCACAAGGCGGTGATGCCCCGCGTATCGTGCGCCGGCTGCTGCCGCCGCGCACCACGCAGATGCTCAGTGTGCTCAGGGGGCGGCCCGGGCTGCTGCTGAACTACCGTTCGACCCTGCTGCAGGCCATGGGTGATCCGGGCAAACGGCCGCTAGGCTTCCGCTATGCGTTCCCGTGGATTGGCGGGCCGTTCGGCGTCACTCAGGGCCCCAATGGCCGTGTCAGTCATTTTGGGCCCCGAGGGCGCTACGCCATGGATATCGCCATGCCCGAAGGCACACCCATCATCGCGGCGCGGGAAGGGGTGGTGGTGAAGACGCAGAACAGCCAGAGCGGGCGCGGCCCCAACCCCTCGGGTAACTTTGTCAGGATTTTGCACCCGGATGGCACCATGGGCGTATACCTTCACCTGATGCGTGGTTCGGTGGTGGTAGCGGAGGGGCAACGGGTACGGCAGGGCCAGATGCTGGCCAAGTCGGGCAATACCGGCAACAGCACTGGGCCGCACCTGCATTTTGTGGTGCAGCGCAATGTGGGGTTGGCGCTGGAATCGATACCTTACCGCTTCGACAGACCGATCAGCGGATTGCCGGATTTCACTGCCGGCAACCCCTGACCGATTTAGCCATCAATCCAGCTTCAGCACCTTGGCCAGGACGATCTTGGGCCCTTTCATCTTCTTGATGATGATGCGCAGCCCTTCGACCTCCAGCACTTCCTCTTCTTCAGGCACGCGCTTGAGCGTCTCGTAGATCAACCCGGCCAGGGTTTCGGCCTCGATGTGGTCAAGGTCGATACCCAGCAGGCGCTCGACCTTGAACAGTGGGGTGTCGCCACGCACCAGCAGCTTGCCCGGCTGGTAGGCAAGAATGCCACGTTCGGTCTTGCGGTGCTCGTCCTGGATGTCGCCTACCAGCACTTCCAGCACGTCTTCCATGGTCAGGTAGCCGATCACCTTGCCATCGGCTTCCTCGACCAGCACGAAGTGCGCGCCGCCCTTACGGAACTGCTCCAGCAACTGTGCCAGCGGCATGTGCCGCGACACGCGTTCGAGTGGCCGGGCAAGGTCCTCCAGGTCGATGGTCTCTGGCAAGTGCTCCAGCTCAGCCAGCTCCAGCAGCAGGTCCTTGATGTGCAGCAGGCCGGTGAATTCTTCGCGCTCGGCGTCGTACACCGGGTAGCGGCTGAACTTGTGGCGGCGCACCAGGGCCAGGATCTGCTTCAGAGGCGCATGGGCGTCGATGCTGATCATGTCCTCACGCGAGTTGGCCCAGTCGACCACTTCCAGCTCGCCCATTTCCACGGCCGAGGCCAGCACGCGCATGCCTTGGTCGCTTGGGTCCTGGCCACGGCTGGAGTGCAGGATCAGCTTGAGTTCTTCGCGGCTGTAGTGGTGCTCATGGTGCGGGCCAGGCTCGCCCTGGCCGGCAATGCGCAGGATGGTGTTGGCGCTGGCATTGAGCAGGTAGATGGCCGGGTACATCGCCCAGTAGAACAGGTAAAGCGGCACGGCGGTCCACAGCGACAGCAGCTCTGGCTTGCGGATAGCCCAGGACTTGGGGGCCAGTTCGCCGACCACGATGTGCAGGTACGAGATGACGAAGAAGGCGACGAAGAACGAGATCGCCTTGACCAGCTCGGCGCTGTCCACGCCGAGATAGGCCAGCAATGGTTCCAGCAAGTGGGCGAAGGCGGGCTCACCCACCCAGCCCAGGCCCAGCGAGGCGAGGGTGATGCCCAATTGGCAGGCCGACAGGTAGGCGTCGAGCTGGTTGTGAACCTTGCGCAGGATGTTGCCACGCCAGCCGTGCTTTTCGGCGATGGCCTCTACGCGTGTAGCGCGCAGCTTGACCATGGCGAACTCCGCAGCAACGAAGAAGCCGTTGAGCAGCACCAGCAGGAAGGCAAAGATGATCATGCCGAAGTCGGCGAATAACGAGGTGAGGCTAATACCAGAGGAAGGGTCCATGATGGAGTTTTTACGGGGTCCGTCTTTGAGATAGAGAGAAAAAAAGTGCCAGCTTTTGCTGGCACAGGGGATCCAATGTAGCGGCTGGGGCCGTAAAAGCAAAGGGCAGCGGACTCATTGCGGGCCCAGTGGCAGCCGGCATGCCCGCGAAGGGCTGCGCCGCAGCCTCAATCTCAAGCCTTTTCGTTGGCCAATTGTGCTGGCGCAAAGTGACAGGTAAAGGTGCTGCCATGCCCCGGTACACTGCTGATTTCCAGCTTGCCCCGGTGGCGCATCAGCACATGCTTGACGATTGCGAGCCCCAGCCCGGTACCGCCGGTATTCGATGCACGGCTGGAGTCTACGCGGTAGAAGCGCTCGGTCAGGCGTGGCAAGTGCTTGGCATCGATGCCCACCCCCGAGTCCTGTACCGACAGGTGTGCGCCCTGGGCATCGACCCACCAGCGGATGCGGATGTTGCCTTCGTCCTGGGTGTACTTGACCGCGTTAAACACCAGATTGGAAAAGGCACTGCGCAATTCCGACTCGCTGCCCTTCAGCTTGACGCCAGGCGCCGCTTCCAGGCTGATGCGCTGGTTGCGCGGCCCGGACAAGGCCTGGGCGTCGTTCTTGATGGCGGCGAGCAGGGCATCGACTGCCACCGGCTGGTTGTCCGATGGGTAATCGGTGGCTTCCAGTTTGGCCAGCAGCAACAAATCGTTGAGCAGGGTTTGCATGCGCGAGCCTTGCTGGCTCATCTGCTGCAGGGCACGGCTCCACCGCGGGTTCACGTCCTCGACGTTGTCCAGCAGGGTTTCCAGGTAGCCGGTGATTACCGTCAGCGGCGTGCGCAGCTCGTGGGACACGTTGGCGACGAAGTCCTTGCGCATCTGTTCCAGCTGGTGAATGCGGGTGACATCGCGCACCAGCATCAGGTGTTCATTGTTGCCGTAGCGGGTGATGTGCAACTGCACTCGCATGCGGTCATTGATCGGCGAAGGGATTTCCAGCGGTTCGAGGTAGTTTTCTGCCTCGAAGTACTCTTTGAAGAGCGGGTGGCGCACCAGATTGGTCACTTGCTGGCCGCCGTCCTGTGGGGTCTTGAAGCCCAGCAGAGTCTCGGCGGCGCGGTTCCACCATTCCAGGTTGCCGTCGCTGTCGAGCATGATCACCGCGTCACGCAGCGCAGCGGTGGACTCCTGCACCCGGTCGATCACTGCCTGCAGGCGGCCCCGTACGCGCTGGTCGCGGCGTTGCAGGTGGTAGATGCTATCGAATACCTCGCCCCACAGGCCGTAGCCATCGGGCGGTGCTTCGTCGGGTTGGTGATTGCGCAGCCAGTCGTGCAAGCGCAGCAGTTGCTTGAGGGTCCAGCCCAGATAGAGCGCCAGGCCAATGGCCAGGCTCCAGCCGTAGTAGCCGCTGACCAGCCCGCCGATCAGGCAGACGGTAATCAGCAACAGCAGATGGCGAATCAGGGTTGCGTGCCAGTTCTGGTTCAATTGACGGTCCTTGTACAACGACGTGCAGCTTGGCGCTCGGGAACTCGATCAGCTCTTGGTCGAGAAACGGTAGCCAGTGCCCCGGACGGTTTGTACCAGATTCTCGTAAGCTTCACCCAGTGCCTTGCGCAGGCGACGGATGTGCACGTCGACGGTACGTTCCTCGACATAGACGTTGCCGCCCCACACCTGATCCAGCAGTTGGCCGCGGGTATAGGCGCGCTCCTGGTGGGTCATGAAAAACTGCAGCAGGCGGTATTCGGTAGGGCCCATCTCGGCCGGCTTGCCGTCGATGGTCACACGGTGGCTGATCGGGTCGAGCAGCAGGCCGCCGACCTCGATCGGCGCCTCGCTGTCGCTCGGGCCAGTGCGGCGCAGCACGGCTTTCAGTCGCGCTACCAGTTCACGCGGCGAGAACGGCTTGGTGATGTAGTCGTCGGCGCCCACTTCCAGGCCCTGGATCTTGTTGTCCTCTTCACCCTTGGCGGTGAGCATGATGATCGGGATATCGCCGGTCAGTTCGTCGCGCTTCAGGCGGCGGGCCAGCTCGATGCCGGAGGTGCCCGGCAGCATCCAGTCGAGCAGGATCAGGTCCGGTTTGCGGTCGACGATGATCGCGTGGGCCTGTTGGGAGTTTTCCGCTTCCAGGCAGTCATAGCCGGCCATTTCCAGGGCAACGGCGATCATCTCGCGAATGGGCGCTTCGTCGTCGACGATCAGAATGTTCCTGCCTACCATGCTCAAAACCTCTCCTGGATTCGGTGTCTTGGCCCGCATTAGATAACGGAATTATTGCAGCTGTGTGACAGGGTGTTGGCCGTTCTGGCGACATTCCGTGACTGAACTAGGCTACAGAGGGCCGCTTTGATGGCAATCCGAACTCATTTCCCCCCCGAAACAATGGTGAATCCAATGACACGACATACGCTGAGCTGGATGGCCCTTTTCACTGCGTTGGCGCTGCCGGGGGTGGCGTTGGCCCACCATGCCATGGAGAAGGATGGCATGTGGGTCGATCATGCCGGCATGACCCTGTACACCTTTGACAAGGATGCGGGTGGCAAGTCGATGTGCAATGGCGAGTGCGCCAAGAACTGGCCACCGTTGATGGTCAAGAAAGAAGACGAAGCACCGAAGGATAAATGGACCCATGTAACGCGTGACGACGGTTCGATGCAGTGGGCTTACGACGGCAAGCCGCTGTATACCTTCATCAAGGACAAGAAGGCCGGTGACATGACCGGTGACGGCATGAAAGACGTCTGGCACGTTGCCAAGCCATGAGATAGCAGGGGCCGCTTTGCGGCCCCAAACTACTCAGCGCAACGCGTAATCCAGCACAACTCCGATAAACACCAGCATCCCTGCCCAGTGGTTGTGCAGAAATGCCTTGAAGCACGATTCCCGGTCCAGCTTGCGCGTTGACCAGTATTCCCAGGCAAAGCACGCCGCCGCACCCAGCAACCCAAGGTGGAACCAGCCACCCAGGTCGAAGCGGCTACCGGCCAGCAACAGGCAGCCCAGCGACAGCAGCTGCAGGGGCAGGATGATGCTGCGATCAGCGTCGCCGAACAGGATCGCGGTGGATTTCACGCCAATCTTCAGGTCGTCATCGCGGTCGACCATGGCGTAGTAGGTGTCGTAGCCTACCGTCCACAGCAGGTTGGCGATATACAGCAGCCAGGCGCCGGCCGGCAGTTCACCGCCAGCGGCTGTGAAAGCCATGGGAATGCCCCACGAATACGCCGCCCCCAGCACCACCTGCGGGTAGTAGGTG
Organism: Pseudomonas sp. TYF_14; assembly: GCF_043105275.1. Taxonomy (NCBI): domain Bacteria; kingdom Pseudomonadati; phylum Pseudomonadota; class Gammaproteobacteria; order Pseudomonadales; family Pseudomonadaceae; genus Pseudomonas; species Pseudomonas sp. TYF_14. The sequence goes on along the minus strand of NZ_JBICLK010000054.1, from coordinate 87,108 downwards.
TAGCGCTTCATGAACGGGTAGCAGAACGCCAAGGCCACCGCCCCGAACGACAGCCAGACAGTGCGGCTGTTGGTGCACAGCACCAGCAGGAAACTCACCCCGACCAGAATCGCGAACAGTGTCAGCGCCTCGCGTGGCCGCACCCGGCCGCTGGCCAAGGGGCGGTCTGCTGTGCGCTTGACGTGGCCGTCAACCTTGCGGTCGGCAAAGTCGTTGATGCAGCAGCCGGCCGCGCGCATCAGCACCACACCAAGGCCGAAGATGAGCACATTGGCCAGGGTGGGTGACCCATTGCCGGCAATCCACACTGCCGACAGGGTCGGCCACAACAGCAGGTAGATGCCTATCGGCCGGTCCATGCGGCTGAGCTGGACGAAGTCCCAGGCCCGTGGGTGCAGGCGGTTGAGCGACTTGAGCAGTTGCAGGTACATCAGCGGTTTTCCTCCTTGGCCGCTTGCCACAATGCCGGCAGGAACACTTCTGCCACCAGCAGGTCCAGGCCGTTGCGCTCGAAGCGCGAGCGGCGGCCCCAAAGCGCCGCATGTGCAGCTTCGGACGGCAGCCAGGCCTGTGGATAAGTGCACACTTCGAGTGGATGACGGATGAACGCCTGGTCGCAGAACAGCAGCTCGCCCAGCGAGCGGCTGCCCAAGGTTTCCAGGTCCAGGCCACCACGTTCCAGGGCGCTGCGGCTGGCCACGCTGCGGGCGAATACCCAAGGTTGGCCATGGCCGCGCAGATACACTTCGCGCACCCAGCCTTCGGCGCCGGCAGCGATGCCCAGCGCCTGGCATTCGTCATCGCGCAGCGGCTGCCAGCCCTCGAACAACGGGGTGACGGAAAAGTGATCAATGGACAGACGGGTCAGGCGGCGGGTCAGCGAGCCCTCGTCGAACAGCCAGTCAAGGGTGGGCTGGTCGATGTCGGTCGCCAGCTGTGAATACGGCAGCCACGCGACAGCGGCTGCTTGCGGGGATTCGTACGACACGTCGGTATGCTTTGTTACAGCCAGAGAGGCGGCGAGCTTAGCATGATTGCCCCAACTGCTTGCATACTGGCGGCAGGGCCGCTACAAAGCCCCCACGCATTGCGCGCTGGCCCTGTGCGCGGGCAAGCCCGCCAGGCCTGCGCGGTCACTGTAGGAGCGGCTTGCCCGCGAAGAGGCCATCAGCAGCAACACAAGCCCCAGCCTGAACCGAGGAAATAGACCTGATGAAAAAGTGGCAATGTATTGTCTGTGGCCTGATCTACGACGAAGCCGAAGGCTGGCCCGACGACGGCATCGCCCCCGGCACCCGTTGGGAGGATGTGCCTGAAGACTGGCTGTGCCCCGACTGCGGTGTCGGCAAAAGCGACTTTGAAATGATCTCCATCGGTTAATCGAGGAAAGCACGACATGACGTCCCCTGTGGTAATCATCGGTACCGGCCTTGCGGGCTACAACCTGGCCCGTGAATTTCGCAAGCTCGATGCGCAGACGCCGCTGTTGCTGATCACCGCCGACGATGGTCGTTCGTACTCCAAGCCGATGCTTTCCATGGGCTTTGCCAAGCAGAAGGACGCCGACGGCCTGTGCATGGCCGAGGCGGGCGCCATGGCCGAGCAATTGAACGCCGAGATCCGTACCCATACCCGTATCAGCGGCATCGACCCGGGCCACAAGCGGCTGTGGATCGGCGAAGAGGCCGTGGAATACCGCGACCTGGTGCTGGCCTGGGGGGCGCAGACCGTACAGGTGCCGATCGAGGGTGACGGCGGCCATCTGGTATTCCCGATCAACGACCTGGAAGACTACGCACGCTTCCGTGCTGCCGCCGCTGGCAAGCAGCGAGTCCTGATCCTCGGTGCCGGCCTGATCGGCTGCGAATTCGCAAACGACATGAGCCTGGGCGGCTTCAAGGTCGACGTTGTGGCCCCGTGTGAACAGATCATGCCGACCCTGCTGCACCCGGCCGCTGCGGCGGCTGTGCAGGGTGGGCTGGAGGGCCTGGGTGTACGCTTCCACCTGGGGCCGGTGCTGACCCGTCTTCAGCAGGTGACTCAAGGCCTGGAGGCGCACCTGTCGGACGGCAGCGTGATCGCCTGCGACCTGGTGGTTTCGGCCATCGGCCTGCGCCCACGTACCGACCTGGCTGCCGCGGCCGGCCTGCAGACCAACCGTGGCATAAGCGTAGACCGCGAGCTACGTACTTCACACGCCAACATCTTCGCCCTTGGCGACTGTGCCGAAGTCGATGGCATCAACCTGCTGTACGTGATGCCGCTGATGAGCTGTGCCCGGGCGCTGGCGCAAACCCTGGCCGGCAAGCCGACGGCAGTTTCCTACGGGCCGATGCCTATCACCGTGAAAACCCCGGCCTGTCCGCTGGTGGTCTCGCCAGCGCCAAAGGGCTGCGAAGGCATCTGGCAGGTAGAGGGGCAGGGCAGTGACCTCAAGGTGCTCTGCCTTGATGCCGACGGCAAGCTGCTGGGCTACGCCCTGACCGGAGCGGCGGTGATGGAGAAGCTGGCGCTGAATCGTCAGTTGCCACCGGTTATGGCGTAAATAGCGCGCGTTCTGTCGGATTTATCCTGTTGTTGCCTGCACAATGGCCGCCCAGATACTGGCGCGGCCCCTGAGCTCGTGCCATTCTCACTCCCGTCTGCCGCAGATTAGAGCCTGCGGTGCCTTGAGCGCTGCTCCCAGAGGCAGCACGGCATAACAACAAGAATTCCGTCAAAGAGGCTTCACTATGCGCAAACCAGAACTCGCCGCCGTCATCGCCGATAAGGCTGATCTGACCAAGGAGAAGGCCAATCAGGTTTTGAACGCGATTCTCGACAGCATCACCGGTGCCCTGGACAAGGACACCGTGACCCTGGTCGGTTTCGGCACCTTCGAAAAACGTCATCGCGGTGCGCGTACCGGCAAGAACCCGCAAACTGGGGAACCGGTCAAGATCAAGGCCAGCAATACCGTGGCCTTCAAGCCTGGCAAGAACCTGCGTGACAGCGTTAACGCCCCCGCCAAGCCAGCCAAGAAAGGCAAGTGATCGCTCTCTGACAACCCCAGTGTCGGCCAAGCGGGCGCCCCAAGGCGCCCGTTGTGCTTTCTGCAGGCAAAATGTTTCGAACTTGCATAAATAGTTCTGGAAAAGGATAAACTGCGCGCCTTAGTCACTTTTCATTCGAGGCGCGTTGATGAAGTTCCGCTTTCTTCTCTGGGCCATGGGGCTGTTGATGGCCAGGGCCAGCCGTAATAACCCCGCATTCCAGCAGCAGCTCAAGGGCAAGGACCTGGTGTTCCAGATGCAGACCCTGGACGGCAAGGTCGCCCGGCACTTCATCGTCAACAACGAGCGCATCAGCAGCAAGGGCGGCGCGCACCCACAGCCGGCATTCGCCATTGCCTTCAAGGACGCCGCCTATGGCTTCGCCACCATGCAGGCGGGTAACAAGCAGCTGGCGTTCATGCAAGGGATTCAGGACAAGCACATCCAGATCAAGGGCAACCCGGCGCTGGTGATGTGGTTCCAGGGGTTGATGAAATACCTGAAACCAAAGAAGAAAGGCTGAAGCCCGACGGGGATGATGACGCTTTACCTGTGGGAGCGGGCGTGCCCGCGAAACAAGCGACGCGGTGCATGGCACCGGCTTCGCCGGTGTTCGCGGGCAAGCCCGCTCCCACAGTCCAAAATCGCGCCAGCTGTTAGAAATTGAGCAAGACAGTTGCTCCCGCAGGCTATGTGTTAATGCTTAATGCGGTGCATGGAACTGCGAAGCCAGCTCACGCAACAGGTTCTCGGCCTCGAGCACCTTGTTCACCACATCCTCGGCCTTGTCCCGGGTAATGCTCAGGCGTTCCAGCAGTTCGTCAGGTATCTCTTCCTGCGGCCCTGAGCCTATACCTCGCGAGCGCAGCAGGCGGGTGGCCAGGCACACCAAGTTGGGGAACGCGAAATATTCGCCGTCGTAGGCCGGATCGTGCTGGAAGCGCAAGGCAGTCGACAGCTCTTCTGGCATGTCCCACAGCTTCATCAGCCAGGCACCGATCTGTTCGCGGCTGATGCCCAGCAAGTGTTGCTCCACATAGGTGTGGTTCAAATGCGGGTTGACCTCAAGGTGGCGGCAAATCAGCGAGAAGTGCGGCGGGAACACGTGCGCCAGCAGCAGGTAGCCGAAGTTGTGCAGTAGCCCGGCCAGGTAGGTCAGCCCGGCCTCGGGGCGTTCTGCACGAGGCATGGCGCGGGTGAGGCCTTCGATGATCGCGGCGGTGTAGATCGATTGTTGCCAGTAGGGCGTGGCCTGCTGCGGTTGGTCTTTGGGTAGGCTCAAGGTCTTGCCCAGCGCCAGGCCCAGGGCCAGGTTGATCACCAGGTCGAAACCCAGCACACGCACGATGGCGTCTTCCACCGAGCGGATCTTGCCTGGCGAACCGTAGTAGGGCGATGCAGCCCAGCTCACCACCTGTGCCGCCAGCGCCGGGTCGGTTTCGACCACGCCGGTGATGTCGTCGATGCTGGCGTTGGGATCTACCCGCAGCTTGATGATCTTCTGCGCGGTGTCGGCGAGCGGTGGAATTTCGATGGTTTCTTCCAGGCGTTTCTGAATGCGTCGGGCAGTGAAGGCCTGGACCGCATCGGTGATTTCCCGGGTGTCGTCATCGGGGCGGTCGAGATTGGGGCTGATGGCTTCAACTTGCTGGCCGAAGCTGCTGGCGCTGGCCTTGGCCAGCATGCGCTTGAAGTGTGCGCGTTCGATTTCCAGCAACAGGCCGGCTTCGCCTGACTGGATAAAGACAGTTTCAGCGTCGAGCAGGCTCTTTTCGTACTGACATGGCGAGCTGGTCAGCGCCGGGATGCCCGGCAGGGCCTTGAGGTGGTGCTTGTCGAGCATCTGCTTCAGGCGCGGCACCGACACGGCGGTCAGCTTGCGCCCGGTCAGCTCGGCCAGCCGGTTGAGGTCCAGCAGGTGGCTCTGCGGGAACAGCACCATGAGGGCGCCGACCTCGTCGTCGAGAAGGACAGCCTGCACCCGCGAAGCCGCAGGCAGGTGCGAGTGTTCGACCACCTGGCGGTAGGGCACGCCGAGTTTGTCGAGCAGCAGCCTGATGACGGAGGGGGCGTGTGGGGTTGCGGTGTCCAGGGCAACTTCAGTCATGGTCCGTATCCACTGTATCTTTTAAACGCGAAGTATAACCAGCCTGCGAGCAAATCTGGATCCATTCTGGGACTAGCGTCACACTTGGCCATATTGTTGGCCGTGGCGCAGCCAGCGGTCCAGCAGCGGGCTGACGTGTTCCGGCCAGCGTGATACCAGAGCCTGGGCCGCGTCGCGCACGGCCGGCAGCAGGTCGGCGTCGCGCATCAGGTCGGCGACCTTGAACTGCAGCAGACCGGTCTGGCGGGTGCCGAGCATCTCGCCCGGGCCACGCAGTTCAAGGTCTTTTTCGGCGATGATGAAGCCGTCGTTGGTCTCTCGCATGATCCCCAAGCGCTCGCGGCCGATCTGCGACAGCGGCGGGTGGTACAGCAGCACGCAATGGCTCACGGCGCTGCCCCGGCCAACCCTGCCACGCAGCTGGTGCAACTGCGCAAGGCCCAGGCGCTCGGGGTTCTCGATGATCATCAGGCTGGCGTTGGGCACGTCCACGCCCACCTCGATGACCGTGGTGGCGACCAGAAGCTGCAGGTTGCCAGCCTTGAACTCGGCCATGATCTCGGCTTTTTCTGCCGGTTTCATGCGCCCATGGATCAACCCCACCTTCAGTTCACCCAGCGCACTGCCAAGCTCCTCATAGGTGCTTTCGGCGGCCTGGCAGGTGAGTTCTTCGGACTCTTCGATCAGCGTGCATACCCAATAGGCCTGGCGCCCCTCGGCGCAGGCGGCGCGTACCCGCTCGACCACTTCGAAGCGGCGGCTGTCGGCCACCAGCACGGTGTTCACCGGCGTACGCCCTGGCGGCAATTCGTCGAGCACCGAGGTGTCCAGGTCGGCGTAGGCGCTCATGGCCAGGGTGCGCGGAATAGGCGTGGCGGTCATGATCAGTTGGTGCGGGCACAGCTCGCCGGACACGCCCTTCCTGCGCAGGGCCAGGCGTTGCTGCACGCCGAACCTGTGCTGTTCGTCGATGATCGCAAGGGCCAGGTGCTTGAACCTTACCTCTTCCTGGAACAGTGCGTGGGTGCCGACCACCATGGGTGCGCCGTTGGCGATCTGCTCCAGGGAGGCGGCCCGGGCCTTGCCCTTGAGTTTACCGGCTAGCCAGGCGACTTCGATGCCCAGCGGTTCCAGCCAGCGCTTGAAGGTAATGTAGTGCTGCTCGGCGAGAATCTCGGTGGGTGCCATCAATGCCACCTGGTAGCCCGCCTCCAGCGCCTGCAACGCCGCCAGTGCAGCGACAACGGTCTTGCCGGCACCCACGTCGCCCTGCACCAGACGCATCATCGGTTCGTGCTGGCTAAGGTCGTAGGCAATTTCGTTGGCTACCCGCTGCTGCGCGCCGGTCGGCTGGAAGCCCAGGTTAGCCAGGTATTGCGCCTGCAGGCGCGTGGCCCTGGGCAGTACCGGCGCACGCAGGCTGCGCAGGCTTTCGCGCAGGCGTTGCTGCGACAGCTGATGGGTCAGCAACTCTTCGAAGGCCAGGCGGTGTTGAGCCCAGTGCTGGCCTTCGGCGAGCTCGTCGAGGTCAGCGTCGGCCGGCGGGTTGTGCAGGTAGCGGATGGCTTCGTCCAGGGGTGCCAGCTGGTAGTCCCGGGCAAGTTCGTCAGGCAGCCAGTCGGGCAGGCTACGCGGGCCAAGCAGCGCAAGGCTCTGCTGGCACAACAGGCGCAGGCGTTGCTGGGTAAGGCCTTCGGTGGACGGGTAAATTGGCGTCAGGGTCTGCTCCACCGGTGGTGGTGGCTCGTTGCCGTTCAGCGCACGGTACTCCGGGTGGTAGATTTCCAGGCCCGAAGCGCCGGGGCGGGCTTCTCCGTAGCAGCGCAGGTGGGTGCCCCGCTTCAGGCCCTCTTTCTGCGCGTTGCTGAAGTGGTAGAAGCGCAATGTCAGCACACCGCTGCCGTCGCCCAGGCGCACCACCAGGCTGCGGCGCTTGCCCATGGTCACATCGGCACCACTGACCACTCCCTCGATAACCGCATCCTGGCCGGGACGCAGCTGGCCGATTGGCACCACGCGCGTGCGGTCCTGGTAGCGCAGGGGCAGGTGGAACAACACGTCCTGCAGGTTTTCCAGGCCGACCTTGGCGAGTTTCTCCGCCATCGCCTCGCCCACACCTTTCAGTACTGTGACCGGGACCTTCGACAGCTCACTCATGACTCAGGCCGGTTGTTCCGCAGGGTTTTTGGCGACCGAGCACAGGCGGATCGAATCGGCGAGGATCTCGATGGCCTTTGGCCGCGGGAAGCTGGCGCGCCAGGCGATGGCTACCGTGCGGAACGGTGCCGGTGCCGTCAACGGGCGCACTTCGATGACGCCGGGGGCATAGTGGTGGCTGTGCACTGCCGACAGCGGCAAGATCGATACGCCAAGGCCGGAAGCCACCATGTGACGGATGGTTTCCAGTGAGCTGGACTCGACCGTGGTGTGCCTTGAGCCTTCACCCCCCTTGTTCAGGGTAGGGCAGGCTTCCAGTACCTGGTCACGGAAGCAGTGGCCCTCACCAAGCAGCAACAGGCTCTTGTCATTGAGCATGGCGGTGTCGATGGTCTTTTTCGCCGTCCATGGGTGGTCGGCAGGCATCAGGGCGCAGAACGGTTCATCGTATAGCGGTAGCGTCAGCACGTCGGCTTCGTTGAACGGCAGGGCGATGATCACCGCGTCCAGTTCGCCGTTGCGCAGCTTTTCACGCAGTACGTGGGTGAAGTTTTCTTCGATGTACAGCGGCATTTGCGGCGCTACGCGGTGCAGCTGCGGGATCAGGTGCGGGAACAGGTAGGGGCCGACGGTGTAGATGGCGCCGACCTTGAGCGGAGCGGTCAGCTGATTCTTGCCGGCCTGGGCCAGCTCGCGAATGCCCTGGGCCTGCTCCAGTACCTTCTGCGCTTGGGCGACGATATTTTCGCCGACCGGCGTCAGGCGTACTGCGCTTTTGCTGCGCTCGAAGATCAGAACGCCAAGCTCGTCCTCGAGCTTCTTCACACCGACCGACAGGGTGGGTTGGCTCACGTGACAGCGCTCGGCGGCATGGCCGAAGTGCTGTTCCTGGGCGAGTGTGACGATGTAGCGTAATTCTGTAAGGGTCATAACGTGCGTCCATGAAGTTGCGGGCCCAGCATAGCGGCTGCAATCGATAGACGCACGTTATCAGACTTGCCGAATTGTGACAGAAGCAAAAGTCTTAGCGGCGGTCCAGTGAGTAGACGAACGGTGCCACGACTTCAATCGTGCCATTGTTCAGCAACTCGGGTGGCGGCTTGGGTACCGTGCCGGCCCGACGGATCATTTCCAGGGTCGCCCGGTCCAGTGCGGCACTGCCTGAGCCACCGGCCATGGAGTACGACACGACCTTGCCTTCGGCGTCGACCACGAAGCGTAGGCGGTTCATGCCTTGCAGGCCGCGACGGCGCGCGTCTTCCGGGTAACGCTTGTACTTGGCAAGGTGGCGCAGCAGGTCGCTCTGCCAGGTTGGCAAGGCGTTGCTGTTGGACGCAATGCTCGGTGCCGGTGCCGCGGACTTCTGCGGTGGCGAGTTGCTGGGCGGTGCGTCCACCGTTTGCTCGGTGGGCGGTGCTTCCTTCGGCGGCTCAGGCTTTTTCTCGGGCTTGGGCGGCTGGGGCTTGGCCTTCGGCTTGGGCGGCTTGGGGATGGCGATCTTGGGCTTGGGCGCTTCTGCCAGCTTCGGCAACGGTGGTTCCTCGACCGGGGCCGGTGGCTGCGGAGCTGCCTTTGGGGGTGGTGGTGGCGCAGGCTCCGGCAACGGTGCCAGTTCGACCATCATCGCTGCCGGGGGCAGCTCGATGGCCTGTGGCACCGACCAGTTGAGCGTCAGCAGCACGGCGACCACGTGCACACCCAGCACGATCGCCAGGCTGCCACCGTAGCGCGCCATGTTAGAGCGCGTTTTCATCATTTCTTGGCTGCCGTCTCGAGACCTACCAGACCGACTTTCAGGTAGCCGGCCGCGCGCATGTTGTTCATCACTTCCATCAGGTCGCCGTAATCCACGCCTTTGTCAGCCTGGAAGAAGATGGTGGTTTCCTTGTCACCCTTGGTCTTGGCGTCGAGCATCGGGCCAAGCTGGTCGGGTGCAGCAACCTGATCGTCGCCGACATACAGCTTCTGGTCGGCCTTGACGCTGACGAACACCGGTTTCTCCGGCCTTGGCGCCGGTTTGGCGGTTGAGGCCGGCAGGTCGACCTTGATGTCGACCGTGGCCAAGGGGGCTGCGACCATGAAGATGATCAGCAGCACCAGCATCACGTCGATGAACGGCGTAACGTTGATTTCGTGGTTTTCGGCGAGGTCGTCGCCACCTTCGTTGAGATGCAGGCCCATGGCTTACCCCACTTTCACCATGTGCGGGGCGGCGCGCTCGCTACCCTGGTGGTCCAGATCACGGCTGACCAGCAGCAGTACCTGGGCGGAGGCATCGGACACCTGCGCCTTGTAACCGGCAATGGAGCGGGCGAAGACGTTGTAGATGACCACGGCCGGGATTGCCGCGACCAGGCCCAGAGCAGTGGCCAGCAGCGCTTCGGCGATACCTGGGGCAACGACGGCCAGGTTGGTGGTCTGGGTCTTGGCGATGCCGATGAAGCTGTTCATGATGCCCCATACGGTACCGAACAGGCCGACGAACGGCGCGGTGGAACCGATGGTCGCGAGGACGCCGGTGCCGCTGCTCATGGTACGGCCGCTGGCATGCACCAGGCGCTCCAGACGGAAGCTGACGCGTTCCTTGATACCTTCTTTTTCGCGAGCGTTAGCCGAAAGACGCATCTCTTCGAGGGCGTCGTGGACCAGGGTGTGGGCCAGGGTGCCTTCCTTGTTGGTGACCTCGCTGGCTTCTTTCAGGGTGGTGGACTTCTTCAGCTGGGCGATTTCACCACGCAGGCGACGCTTGGCGCCCATCAGCTCGAAGCCTTTGGCAATCCAGATGGTCCAGGTGATGATGGAGGCGATGGCCAGGCCGATCATGACGATCTTCACCACGATGTCGGCGTTCTTGTACATGCCCCATGGGGACAGGTCATGGGCCATTCCCAGCGAGGTGTCTTCGACCAGGGCTTGAACGCTCGGGTCTGCTGCGGCCGGGTTGCTGGCAGTGGCATCAGGCGCCGGAGCATCCGCCGGGGCAGCAGCAGGTGCGGCCGGGGCAGTGGCAGCAGCAGGTGTGGCGGCGTTGGTGGTTGGCTCATCGGCCATGGCCACCGGGGCCAGCACCAGGCTAACTGTCAGCGCGGCGATGGCGCGCCAGGCGCGCGACGGGGTTGGCGAAGCGGAAGGTTGAGTACGTGTCATGCTGGCCGGACCTGATGAAGAAAAAAGTGAGCGTTCTCCAAGGCCTCGATGTAGGCCGAGAACAATTTGGCGGTCATTATTGCAAGTAATTCTTGTTAACAAAAGTAATATTGTAGCTTTTTTCGCCTATGGTCTAGCCGCCCATCGTGTAGCGTGGCCAAGCTGATTAATTGGTCTAGGGAGTTTAGAGATGTCAGACCTTTCCGTGATGGTGGTGGGTTGTGGTGATGTGGGTGGGCGTCTGGCCAGGCAGATGTTGGCTAAAGGCTGGCAGGTGAGCGGCCTGCGCCGTTCTGTTGGTCAGCTGCCCGCAGGGGTTCAGCCGGTTGCCGCAGATTTGGCCGAACCGTCGATACCGCAGGCCTGGCCACAGGGCCCGCTGGACTACCTTGTGTACTGCGTGGCGGCCAGCCAGCACGATGAGGCGGGTTACCAGGCAGCCTATGTCGATGGTTTGCGCCATGTGTTGGCCTGGTTGGCCGAGCGTGGCCAACGCCCGCGCCGGCTATTGTTCGTCTCCAGCAGCAGCGTGTATGCGCAGAAGGACGGCGAGTGGATAGCTGAGGGCGCTGCCACCGAGCCCGAGGGCTATTCCGGACGGGTGATGCTGGAGGCTGAACGGTTGGCACTGGCCAGCGGCATCCCGGCGAGCGTGGTCCGCCTGACCGGTATCTATGGCCCAGGGCGCGAGTGGTTGCTGAGCCAGGTGCGTCAGGGTTACCGCGTTGCCGAGGAGCCGCCGCTGTATGGCAACCGCATTCATGCCGAAGATGCCGCCAGCCTGCTGGCGTTTCTGCTGCAGGCCGATGCTGATGGCAAGGCTCTAGACGACTGCTACATTGGCGTCGATGATGACCCGGCGCCGCTGGCCGATGTGGTGGCCTGGCTGCGGGCGTATATGGGCGTTACCGAATGGTCCGATGAGCAGCGGGTGCGGCGTACTGGTAGCAAGCGTTGCAGCAATGCCCGGGCGCGGGCGCTGGGTTGGGCGCCGGTATATCCGAGCTACAAGGAAGGCTACGCCGCGATCCTGGCAGGAAAAGCCTAGCTGGCAACTGGCGCGATGCCTTGTGGGAGCAACTGTCTTGCTCAATTTCTAAAAGCTGGCGCGATCCCTGTGGGAGCGGGCTTGCCCGCGAACACGGGCGAAGCCCGTGCCATCCACCGCGGTGTCTTCTTCGCGGGTAAACCCGATCCTACAGGGACCGCGCATCATCTCAGCTGCGCTCCAGCGTCCACTGACGCTTGCCCGCTGCCAGCTCTGGCATTTCATCCGGCTGTGCACGGTTCACTGCCTGGAAAATCTCCAGCTTGTCACCATCGCGCTTGATGATGAACGGTGCACCACGCTGGTTGCGCTCCAGCCACAGGCTGTCATTGTTGCCACCCATGGTCGCGCAATCACCCGCCAGGCACAGGGCGAAGCGGTCCGGCCCCGGTAGGCCGGTGACGTTGCCGGTGTCGCTGAAGCGCACGCTGGCGCCCTTGCCTTGGCCTTCGACGATCTTCCAGTTACCACCCAGGTAGGCCTGGTAAAGCGCTTTCTCGAAGCTGCTGCCCAGTGGTGCATTGGCTGCAGCCTGCGCCTTGGCGCGCACGAAGGTTTGCTTGGTGCCGTTCTGGTCGACGGCCAGCAGCTCGTCGCCATCGAGCGAAAGCTGCTCGGTCTGGCCGCCTTGGAAACGGGCCTGCCATTGCTTTTCATTGGCGCTCAGCTGGCCGTCGGCGGCCTCGAAACCATTGCTATAGCTAGCTTGCTGATTGGCCACGTCGAGCTTCCACTCGAACACTGGGCCGTGCTCATTCAGCGCCTGGCGCAGGCTGCCGGCTTTGACCGCCGCAGTGATGGCTTCCTGGTTGATCCAGATGCCGTTGAAATCTTCGGGTTTGTGGCTGGTGCAGCCGCCCAGTAGCAGGGCTGCCAGCGCGAAGGGCAGTGCTTGACGCATGACGGGGTAACCTTGCAGAGGAAGGAGGGTGACGGGCAGGGCCCGTCACCAGGGCATCATTCGATGACCAGGATGGCGTCCATTTCGACCTGGGCGCCTTTCGGCAGTGCGGCAACGCCGATGGCGGCGCGGGCCGGGTAGGGCTGTTCGAAGTAGCGGCCCATCACCTCGTTTACCTTGGCGAAGTGGCTCAGGTCGGTGAGGAAGATGTTCAGTTTCACGATGTCCTTGAACGAACCGCCAGCAGCTTCAGCCACGGCCTTGAGGTTCTCGAACACCTGCACGGTCTGGGCTTCGAAGCCTTCGACCAGCTCCATGGTCTTCGGGTCCAGAGGGATTTGGCCCGACATGTACACGGTGTTGCCGGCCTTGATCGCCTGCGAGTAGGTGCCGATGGCGGCAGGGGCCTTGTCGCTGTTGATGACGGTTTTGCTCATGATGACTCCTTGCGGTTGGCGGACTACGTACGCATGCGGGTGATGCGGACCACACCGGTCAGGGTACGCAGCTTCTTGATCACACGCGCCAGGTGCACGCGGTCGTGCACGCTGACCACCAGTTGGACCACGCTGATACGGCCGTCGCGTTCGTCCATGCTGATCTTCTCAATGTTGCCGTCGGCGGCGTTGACGCTGCTGGCCAGCAGGGCGATCAGCCCGCGCTGGTGTTCCAGTTCGACACGCAGTTCGACATTGAACTCGCCAGTGATGTCCTTGGCCCAGGAGAGTTGCACGCACTTTTCGGGGTTGTGGCGGATTTCACTGATGTTGCGGCAGTTCTCCAGGTGCACGACCATGCCCTTGCCGGCCGACAGGTGGCCGACAATCGGGTCACCCGGGATCGGCGTGCAGCACTTGGCGTAGCTGAGCACCAGGCCTTCGGTGCCGCGGATCGCCAGTGGGCCTTCTGGCGCCGGCAGCTGTTCGCCTTCGGCCGACAGCAGGCGGCGCGCGACCACGTAGGCCATGCGGTTGCCCAGGCCGATGTCTTCGAGCAGGTCTTCTATGAGCTCCAGGCGGTACTCGGCGAGAATAGACTGGATGCGTTCCTGGGGGATTTTCTCCAGGCTGCTGTCGAAGCCAGTGAGTACCTTGTTCAGCAGGCGCTCGCCCAGGCTGATGGACTCCGAGCGGCGCTGTTGCTTGAGCGCGTGGCGGATATTCGTGCGTGCCTTGCCCGAGACCACAAAGTTGAGCCATGCCGGGTTTGGCCGAGCGCCCGGGGCGCTGACGATTTCCACTGTCGAGCCGCTTTGCAGCGGTTCGGACAGCGGCGCCAGGCGGCGGTTGATGCGGCACGCGATGCAACTGTTACCAACGTCGGTGTGCACCGCGTAGGCGAAGTCGACGGCCGTGGAGCCTTTGGGCAACTCCATGATCCGGCCTTTGGGCGTGAACACGTAGACCTCGTCCGGGAACAGGTCGATCTTCACGCTCTCGATGAATTCCAGGGAGTTGCCGGCACGTTGCTGCAGTTCGAGGATACCCTTGACCCACTGGCGGGCACGCGCGTGGCTGCCCTTGGGCTGCTCGTCGTCGTTTGACTTGTACAGCCAGTGCGCGGCGATGCCGTTGTTGGCCATCTCTTCCATTTCGCGGGTGCGAATCTGGATTTCGATGGGCACGCCGTGCATGCCGAACAGGGTGGTGTGCAACGACTGGTAGCCGTTGGCCTTGGGGATCGCGATGTAATCCTTGAAGCGTCCGGGCAGCGGCTTGTACAGGTTGTGTACGGCGCCGAGCACGCGGTAACAGGTGTCAACCTTGTCGACGATGATGCGGAAGGCATACACGTCCATGATCTCGTTGAAGGCACGGCGCTTGCCGCGCATCTTCTTGTAGATGCCATAGAGGTGTTTCTGCCGACCGCTGACTTCGCCCTCGATGCCGTCGGCGGCCAGGCAGTTGGCCAGCGAGTGCTCGATCTTGGCGACGATCTCTTTGCGGTTGCCGCGCGCGCTCTTCACTGCACGATGAATCAGCGACGAGCGCATCGGGTGCATGGCCTTGAAGCCAAGGTCTTCGAACTCTACGCGCACGGTGTGCATCCCCAGGCGGTTTGCGATGGGGGCGTAGATCTCGAGGGTTTCCTTGGCAATGCGCCGGCGCTTTTCGCCAGACAGCACTTCCAGGGTGCGCATGTTGTGCAGGCGGTCGGCCAGCTTGACCAGGATCACGCGGATATCGCGGGCCATGGCCATGGCCATCTTCTGGAAGTTTTCCGCCTGCGCCTCGGCCTTGGTCTCGAAATTCATCTGGGTCAGCTTGCTGACCCCATCGACCAATTCGGCCACGGTCTCGCCAAACTGCTGGCTGAGGGCTTCCTTGGCGATGCCGGTGTCTTCGATCACATCGTGCAGCATGGCCGCCATCAGGCTCTGATGGTCCATGTGCATGTCGGCGAGGATGCTGGCCACGGCCAGCGGGTGGGTCACGTAGGGCTCGCCACTGCGGCGGCGTTGCCCATCGTGGGCCTGTTCGGCGTAGAAATAGGCACGCCGAACCAGGTTGACCTGTTCGGGGCCAAGATAGGTCGAAAGCCGTTCGGCCAAGGCTTCTATACCCGGCATGGGTTCACCTCCTGCCGAGGAAGAGGGCCTTGCGCCGTACGACGTCGACCTGGCATCAATCAGACAGCCTCGTTGTTCTCGTCCTCGAACGCGGCGAACACCGGATCCTCGGTGACGATCTCTTCAGCGGCGATGAACTCGTTGGTGACGATGCCTTCGGCAATTTCACGCAGGGCAACAACGGTTGGCTTGTCGTTTTCCCACGCAACGCGTGGCTCTTTGCCGCCGGTCGCCAGCTGGCGAGCGCGCTTGGTCGAGAGCATGACCAGCTCAAAGCGGTTATCCACGTGTTCCAGGCAGTCTTCAACAGTTACGCGGGCCATGGTCTTCCTCAGTAGCAATTGCGGTGGGCGTGCAGCCCATTAATGGGCAGGCGGACTCGATAGTATAAAAATTCACCAGCCAATAGGGAAGCGCTGTTTTGCCGGGCGGTACCTGCAAAACCAGCGATGCCTTCTTCGCGGGTGAACCCGCTCCTACAGGGGCCGCGTAGCTTGTAGCGGCGGGTTTACCCGCGAAAGGGCCGGAACAGACACCCTCAGTGCATGAGCCTGACGATAACCTCAGAGCATCGCGTCACGCAACCGCGGGGTCAGCTCTTCGAACAAGGTCTGCACCGAGCGCAACGCCCGGCAATCCGGCCGGGTCAGCAACCACAGCTGAGTGTCGCAGCCGGGCAGGGGGCCGCTGAGTGCATCCACCCCGGGCAGCGCATGCACCATGTAGTCCGGCAGTGCTGCCACGCCCAGGCCGGCCATTACCAACTGGGCGATGGTCGACATGCTGCTGCACTGGTAGCGCGGGCTCAGGCCCGGGTGTTGCTGGTTGCGCCAGACCACCGTAGGGTGGTCCTGCATCGAGTCGTCTGGTGCGATCCACGGCACGCTGGCGGGGGACTCGCTGAGGCGCTCGCGCCACTGTGGCTGGCCGCAGACCACATAGGAGGTCGAACCCAGGTTGCGGCCCACCAGGTGCTCCGGTGGCGTATTGGTCAGGCGCAGGGCGATGTCGGCGTCGCGCCGGCTGAGGTTGGCGAAGGTGTTGGAGGTGCCCATCTCCAGCGACAAGGCCGGGTAGTTGGACATGAACTCGGCCAGTGCGGGCAGCAACAGGCTGTGCATCACCGCCTCCGTGCAGGTCAGGCGCACCGTGCCGCTGACCACTTGCTCGCCACTGGTCATGGCAATGCGCGCCGCTTCCAGCGCCTGCTCGGCACGTTCGGCCTGCTCGGCCAAGGCCTGGGCGGTGTCAGTCGGCAGATAGCCCTTTCGGCTCTTGACGAACAAGGCGGTGCCCAGCGCCGACTCCAATCGGCGGATCGAGCGGAATACGGTCGAAACGTCGACTTTGAGCAGTTCGGCGGCTTTGGCCAGCGAGCGGCCACGTTCCAGTGCCAGGACCAGAGAGAGGTCTGCGTGGGTTATCTGATATTGCATTGATGCACGCTCTGCTTGCCAAATTGCCAATGTCTGTTGCGTCTGGGCCATTTTATAGTGAAACGGCCCCCCGGAATCAATGCGCCCGGTCGGGTAACCAGTCCCCACGATGGGAAAGTGAAAACAACAACAGCTGCAACCATCGTCGCCCGTGAGGCGCCAGCCGTATCCCCACATCGCCGCAGCACATCAAAGGATGTACACCATGACGTCGGTAACCCCGTGCGCCAGTTCTTCCAGCGAGATGAATGACTTCCTCCAGGCCCATCCGGACACGCAGTACGTAGACCTGCTGATCTCCGACATGAATGGCGTGGTACGTGGCAAGCGCATCGAGCGGGCCAGCCTGCACAAGGTGTACGAGAAGGGCATCAACCTGCCCGCATCGCTGTTCGCCCTTGATATCAACGGTTCCACTGTCGAAAGCACCGGCCTTGGCCTGGACATCGGCGACGCCGACCGCTTCTGTTTCCCGATCCCCGGCACGCTGTCGGACGAGCCGTGGCAAAAGCGCCCCACCGCCCAGCTGCTGATGACCATGCACGAGCTGGATGGCCAGCCGTTCTTCGCCGACCCGCGTGAAGTGCTGCGCCAGGTGGTGAGCAAGTTCGACGACCTGGGCCTGACTATCTGCGCCGCGTTCGAACTGGAGTTCTACCTGATCGACCAGGACAACCTCAACGGCCGCCCACAGCCGCCGCGCTCGCCGATCTCCGGCAAGCGCCCGCAGTCGACCCAGGTGTACCTGATCGACGACCTCGACGAGTACGCCGACTGCTTGCAGGACATGCTCGAAGCGGCCAAGGAACAGGGCCTGCCCGCCGACGCCATCGTCAAGGAAAGCGCCCCGGCGCAGTTCGAGGTCAACTTGCACCACGTGGCGGATCCGCTGAAGGCCTGCGATTACGCGATCCTGCTCAAGCGCCTGATCAAGAACATCGCCTACGACCATGAAATGGACACCACCTTCATGGCCAAGCCCTACCCGGGCCAGGCAGGCAACGGCCTGCATGTGCACATTTCATTGCTGGACAAGAAAACCGGCAAGAACATCTTCGCCAGTGACGATCCGCTGCAAAGCGATACGCTGCGCCACGCCATTGGTGGCGTGCTGGAAACCATGCCGGCGTCGATGGCCTTCCTGTGCCCCAACATCAACTCCTACCGCCGCTTCGGTGCGCAGTTCTACGTGCCCAATGCGCCGAGCTGGGGCCTGGACAACCGCACCGTGGCCGTACGCGTGCCCACCGACAGCAGCGAAAACGTGCGCCTTGAGCACCGTGTAGCCGGCGCCGATGCCAACCCGTACCTGATGCTCGCGGCGATCCTTGCCGGCGTTCACCATGGCCTGACCAACAAGGTCGAGCCCGAGGCGCCGATCGAAGGCAACTCCTACGAGCAGCTGGAGCAAAGCCTGCCGAACAACCTGCGCGATGCCCTGCGCGCGCTGGATGACAGCGAAGTCCTCAACCAATACATCAGCCCGGACTACATCGATATCTTCGTGGCCTGCAAGGAAAGCGAACTGGCCGAGTTCGAAGTGTCGATTTCCGATCTTGAGTACAACTGGTACCTGCACACGGTGTAAGCCCATGAGCGCAAATGCGGTCCCTTTGATCGGTGTCAGCGCCTGCCGTCAGCAGGTAGGGAAGAACTCCTCGCACACGGTCGGCGACAAGTATGTCGAGGCGGCCGGCTTTGCCGGCTTGCCACTGATCTTGCCGGCCCGTGATGGCGGCAGCGACACGCAAGCGCTGCTGGCTCGCCTGCACGGCATTGTTTTTACCGGCTCGCCTTCAAATATCGAGCCGCATCATTACAATGGCGCCCCCAGTGTGGCGGGTACCCGGCATGATCTGGCGCGTGATCGCCTGACCCTGCCGCTGCTGCAGGCAGCCATTGCCGTCGGTGTGCCCGTATTCTGCATCTGCCGAGGCTACCAGGAGCTGAACGTGGCCCTTGGCGGCAGCCTGCACCAGCGTGTGCAGGAGCTGCCTGGCTACCTTGACCACCGCGAACCCGAGGATGCCCCCCTGGAGGTGCAATACAGCCCTCGCCACTCGGTCAGTATCGAGCCTGGCGGGTTGTTCGAGCGCCTGGGCCTGGGGGCGCAGTTCGAGGTCAATTCGCTGCACAGCCAGGGCATCGACCGTCTGGCCCCGGGCCTGCGCGTCGAGGCACGGGCCCCGGATGGCCTGGTCGAGGCGGTGTCCATGCCTGCGGCACCGGGCTTTGTGCTCGGGGTGCAATGGCACCCGGAGTGGCGCTTCAACGAAAACCCGGTCTCGCTGCGTCTGTTTCAGGCGTTTCGCGAGGCCTGCAATGCCTACGCAGCACGGGAGGGCTTACGGCAGGAATGATTCTGACGTCAGCCGAAGGTCTCGGATGACTCGTTCCCGATAGCAAGCTTTCAATGAGTGAAAGCAAGCCTTGTACCCAAGGCTTGTTAAAACAATTCCAAAATTTACGGCAAATACTCATGAGCAATTACACAGAAGCCGGCCGCCCACCCGATGTGGCGGCCGACGCGGGCAACACTCAGCGCAGCAAAGGCCTGGCCAAGGGCCGCTTGGGGCTGCTGGCCAGCGTGGTGCTGGGCATTTCCACCATCGCCCCGGTCTATACCCTGACCGGCGCCCTTGGCCCTACCGTGCGTGAGGTGGGCGCCCACCTGCCGGCCGTGTTCATCGTGGGCTTCTTGCCGATGCTGCTGGTGGCCCTGGGCTATCGCGAGCTGAACTCGGCGGAGCCTGACAGCGGTACTTCGTTTACCTGGTCGGCGCGTGCATTCGGCCCGATGATCGGCTGGATCGGCGGCTGGGGACTGGTGGTTGCCACCACGATCGTGCTGTCGAACCTGGCAGGTGTGGCGGTGGATTTCTTCTACCTGTTCCTTGGCCAGATCACCGGCAAGCATGAGCTGGCAGCGTTGGCCGACAACCTGTTGATCAACATCGTTACCTGTTGCGTGTTCATTGGCCTGGCAGTGTGGATCTGCTGTCGGGGTATCGCCACCACAATGACCGTGCAGTACGGCTTGGTGGCCCTGCAGCTGTTGGTGTTGATCGGCTTTGCTTTCGCCGCTTTCGGCGGCACTACCGCGCCGCCACCGCTGGCGTTCGATTTCGCCTGGTTCAACCCGTTCGGTGTCGAGTCGTTCTCGGCCTTTGCCGCTGGCCTGTCATTGTCGATCTTCATCTTCTGGGGCTGGGACACTTGTCTGACCGTCAGTGAAGAGTCGGTGGGCAGCGAAGAGGTGCCGGGCAAGGCCGCTACCTGGACCGTGATGTTGATCCTGGGCCTGTACCTGTTCACCGCCATCGCCACCCTGCAGTTTGCCGGTATCAGTGAAACGGGTCTGGGCCTGAACAACCCGCGCATCCAGGAGAACGTCTTTGCCCACCTGGCCGGCCCGGTCATGGGGCCGCTGGCGATCCTGATGTCCATCGCCGTGCTGGCCAGTACGGCGGCGTCGCTGCAGTCCACCTTCGTGGCGCCGGCGCGCACCCTGTTGGCCATGGGTTATTACGGTGCGGTACCGCAGAAGTTCGCCAGCGTCTGCCCGCGCTCGCAAACGCCGCGCTATGCCACCATCTGCGCCGGCCTGGCCGCAGGCCTGTTCTACGTGACCATGCGTACGCTGAGCGAGAACGTGCTGGCAGATACCATCACGGCATTGGGCATGATGATCTGCTTCTACTATTCGCTGACCGCGTTTGCCTGCGTCTGGTATTTCCGCGGCAGCCTGTTCGACAGCCTGCGCCACTTCATCATGCGCGGCCTGTGCCCGCTGGTGGGGGGTGTTATCTTGTCGGTGATCTTCGTGCGCACCGCCATCGACAGTGCTTCGCCGGACTTTGGCAGCGGCTCGCATGTGGGCGGGCTGGGGCTGGTGTTCGTGATTGCCGCGATCATCTCGGTGCTTGGCATCGGCCTGATGATGCTGTCGCGCATGCGTGCGCCGGCGTACTTCCTCGGGGCTACCCTGCGTCAGCAGGCTACCTTGCCGCTGCAGGACTAAACCATTGGGGCTGCAATGCAGCCCCATCGATCTTCAGCCGATCATTTGCTTGAGCAATGCCGCATGACGCTGCTGCTGCTTCTTCAGCAGCAGCCGATTCGAGCGGAACACTGCTTTCAAGTCTGCCAGCGCCGTGTCGAAATCATCATTGATGATGACGTAGTCATACTCGTCGTAGTGCACCATCTCGCTGACCGCTTCCTTCATGCGCCCGGCAATGATCTCTTCGCTGTCCTGCCCGCGTCCGTCCAGGCGGTGGCGAAGCGCCTCCTGGCTTGGAGGCAGGATGAACACCGACAGCGCCTGTGGCATCAGCTTGCGCACTTGCTGTGCACCTTGCCAGTCGATTTCCAGAATCAGGTCGTAGCCCTGGTCCAGGGTCTGCTGCAGCGCGCTGCGTGAAGTGCCGTAGAAGTTGCCGAACACTTCGGCATGCTCCAGAAAGTCACCTTGCGCGATCAGCGCCTTGAATTCCTCGTGGACCACGAAGTGATAGTTCACCCCGTGCTGCTCGCCCGGGCGCATGGCGCGAGTGGTGTGCGAGACCGAGACGCGGATCTGCTGGTCGTCTTTGGTCAGGGCGGTGACCAGGCTGGTCTTGCCGGCACCCGAAGGGGCCGAAACGATGTAGAGGGTGCCGCTGCTGTGGTTCATGGTCGGGGTGGCCTTACTCGATGTTCTGTACTTGTTCACGCATCTGTTCGATCAATACCTTCAGGTTGACCGCCGCTTGCGTGCTGCGTGGGTCGAAGGCCTTGGAGCCGAGGGTGTTGGCCTCGCGGTTGAGTTCCTGCATCAGGAAGTCCAGGCGCCGGCCAGCGGCGCCGCCACCCTTGAGCACGCGGCGCACTTCGGTGACGTGGGTGCTGAGGCGGTCGAGTTCCTCTGCCACGTCGCTTTTCTGGGCCAGCAGTACCATCTCCTGCTCCAGGCGCTGTGGGTCCAGCTCGGCTTGCATGTCGCCGAAGCGGTCGAGAATCTTCTGCCGCTGCGCCGCCAGCATCTGCGGCACCAGGGCGCGCAGGGTAGTGACTTCGCTGGCCATGTTGTCCAGGCGTTCGTTGATCAGCCGGGCCAGTTCCTGGCCTTCGCGCTGGCGCCCGGCCTTGAGTTCGGCCAGCGCTTCGTCGAACAGCGCCATGGCTTCGGCGTTCAGTGCCTGGGGGTCGCTGGTGTCGGCCACCAGCACGCCTGGCCATGACAGCACTTCCAGCGGGTTCAGGGGGGCCGGCTGCTTGATCAGGCCAGCCACTTCCTCGGCGGCGGCAACCAGTTGCGCGGCGCGCTCATGGTCCACTTTCAGCGGTTTGCCATTGCTGTCTTCGTTGAGGCGCAAGGTGCATTCCACCTTGCCGCGTGACAGGCCCTGGCGCAGGCCTTCACGTACGCCGCCTTCGAGGTCGCGCAGGGCCTCGGGCAGGCGCAGGTGCGGCTCCAGGTAACGGTGGTTGACCGAACGCAGCTCCCAGACCAGGGTGCCTTGGCTGCCGGCGCGCTCGACACGAGCAAAAGCGGTCATGCTGTGCACCATGGGGAGTACCTCGCGTAATGAATGAACGGTGGGAGCCTCTCGGCTGCAAGGCGCAGGATTGTAGCGCAGTGTCGCCGTGGCGCCCAATCCGCCTATGTTACTGACGGGTGGCTACTGCGGTAGGAAAAGGCGACGGGCTGTGCCGGGCGCGACAATAGGCATGTCTTCCCCGGGCTGCGGGCTCTATAATGCTCGGCAGATTCAAAGTCCCAGTACAGGTATCCCAGATGAAACGTCCAAGTGGTCGCGTTGCCGATCAGCTCCGCTCGATCCGCATCACCCGCAACTACACCAAGCACGCCGAAGGGTCGGTACTGGTCGAGTTCGGTGACACCAAAGTCATCTGCACGGTCAGCGTTGAAAACGGTGTACCGCGCTTCCTCAAAGGCCAGGGCCAAGGCTGGCTGACCGCCGAGTATGGCATGCTGCCGCGCTCCACCGGCGAACGTAACCAGCGCGAAGCCAGCCGTGGCAAGCAGGGTGGCCGCACCCTGGAAATCCAGCGCCTGATCGGCCGTTCGCTGCGCGCCGCGCTGGACATGAGCAAGCTCGGTGACATCACCCTGTACGTCGATTGCGACGTGATCCAGGCCGATGGCGGTACCCGTACCGCGTCCATCACCGGCGCCATGGTTGCCTTGTGCGACGCTTTGGCAGTGATCAAGAAGCGCGGCGGCCTCAAGGGCGGCAACCCGCTCAAGCACATGATCGCTGCCGTGTCGGTAGGCATGTATCAGGGCGAAGCGGTGCTCGACCTGGACTACCTGGAAGACTCCGCAGCCGAGACCGACCTGAATGTGGTCATGACCAGCGCTGGTGGTTTCATCGAAGTGCAGGGTACTGCTGAAGGCGCACCGTTCCAGCCGGAAGATTTCAACGCCATGCTCGCTTTGGCGCAGAAGGGCATGAACGAGATTTTCGAGCTGCAGCAGGCAGCACTGGCTGACTGAAACCGGCCAAGGAGGTGCGGGGCATGAGCGATTCGAACCTGTCGATCACCCCGCCCAATGCCGAAATCCGGCAATGGGCGATGTTCTGCCACCTCTCCGCGCTGTTGGGCCTGGTAGTGCCGCTTGGGCACCTGCTGGGCCCGCTGGTGCTATGGCACCTCAAGCGCGAGCAAGACCCTTTTATCGACGCCCAGGGCAAAGAGGCGCTGAACTTTCAGATCAGCGTGACCATTGCCGGGTTCATCTGCTTCCTGCTGATGTTCGTGTTTATCGGGCTGGTGCTGTTTGCCATGCTCACGGTGGCAGTGATGATATTGATCATCATCGCGGCGGTGCGGGCGAATGAGGGCAAGCCTTATCGCTACCCGATGATCTGGCGGCCGATCAAATAACCATTGGGGCTGCAACGCAGCCCCAATGGCCTTTTAGATGGTCAGCGTCCAGTCATAGTCGACGATCAGCGGCGCATGCTGGGAGAAGCGTGGCTGACGCGGCAGGCGAGCGTTGCGCACGAAGCGGCGCAGGCCCGGGGTGAGGATCTGGTAGTCGAACCGATACCCCAGGTTGAGCATCTCGGCCTGCTCGTTGTCCGGCCACCAGCTGTACTGGTCGCCTTCACGGCTGACTTCGCGCAAGGCATCGACATACCCCATCTCGCCAGTGATCGCATCCATCCAGGCGCGTTCTGGCGCCAGGAAGCCCGGCGACTGCTGGCTGTCACGCCAATTCTTGATGTCGAGCTTCTGCTGCGCCACGTAGAACGAGCCGCAATAGATGTATTCGCGACGCTTGCGACGCTGCTTGTCCAGGTACTTGGCGAAGTCGTCCATCAACTTGAATTTCTGATTCAAGTCTTCGTCGCCGTTCATGCCCGAAGGCAGCAGCAGGCTGGCAATACTGACTTTGTCGAAATCTGCTTGCAGGTAACGCCCGTAGCGGTCGGCTGTCTCGAAGCCCAGGCCGGTGATGACTGCCTTGGGCTGCATGCGCGAGTAAAGGGCCACACCACCTTGGGCAGGCACCTCCGCGTCGCAGGCATAAAGGAAATAGCCATCGAGCTGGAAAGCTGGGTCGTCGAGTTCAAAGGCCGAGGCGCGGGTATCCTGAAGGCAGATGACGTCGGCATTCTGGGCTTGCAGCCAGCTGAGCAAACCACGCTCGGCCGCAGCCTGAATGCCATTTACGTTCACACTGATGATCCGCATAAATGGCCCCATAAATCTCGTGCGTGTATGATACCCGAGCTCAACCCATTTAGCTAAATCCGTGGTGTCCGGGACTATTCATGCAGCCGTATCAGCGCGACTTTATCCGTTTTGCCATCGATCGCGGGGTACTGCGTTTCGGTGAATTCACCCTGAAATCGGGGCGTACCAGCCCGTATTTCTTCAATGCCGGCTTGTTCAACACCGGCTCCGCACTGGCTGAGCTGGGGCGTTGCTACGCCGCCGCCATCGTCGATAGCAAGATCCCGTTCGATGTGCTGTTCGGCCCGGCCTACAAGGGTATCCCTTTGGCGGCGACTACCGCCGTGGCCCTTGCCGACCAGCATCAGCTGGACGTGCCATGGTGCTTCAACCGCAAGGAAGCCAAGGACCATGGCGAAGGTGGCAGCCTGGTCGGCGCGCCGCTGGCCGGTGACGTGCTGATCATCGACGACGTGATTACTGCCGGTACCGCCATTCGTGAGGTCATGCAGATCATCAACGCCCAGCAGGCCAAGGCCGCTGGTGTACTGATCGCGCTGAACCGTGAAGAGCGCGGCAATGGCGAATTGTCGGCGATCCAGGAAGTGGAACGCGACTTCGGTATCCCGGTGGTCAGCATTGTTTCGCTGACCCAGGTGCTGGAGTTCCTGGCCGATGACCCACAGCTCAAGCAGCATCTGCCGGCTGTCGAGGCTTACCGGGCGCAGTACGGGATCTGATCCTGGCCGGGTAAATAAAAAGGCGACCTTCGTGTGAAGGTCGCCTTTTTTTGTGCCGCCAGTTCCTGCCTCTTCGCGGGCTTGCCCGCTCCCACAGGTATGGACCGCGCTGCCTTTGAGCGCTATGAGGATCCTGTGGGAGCTGGCTTGCCGGCGATGAGGCCGGGACAGGTCAACGATCAGCGCGGCTTGCGGTTGGTAATCAGGGTGCCCACGCCGCTGTCGGTGAAGATCTCCAGCAGCACTGCATTCGGCACGCGGCCATCGATGATGTGCGAGCTGTTCACGCCGCCCTGCACCGCATCCAGCGCGCATTTGATCTTCGGCAGCATGCCGCCATAAATGGTGCCGTCAGCGATCAGTTCGTTGACCTGCTCGGTGGTCAGGCCAGTCAGCACCTGGCCCTGCTTGTCCATCAGGCCGGCGATGTTGGTCAGAAGCATCAGCTTCTCGGCCTTCAGCGCTTCGGCCACCTTGCCCGCCACCAAGTCGGCGTTGATGTTGTACGACTCGCCATTGGCACCCACGCCGATTGGCGCGATGACCGGGATGAAGTCGCCCTTCACCAGCATGTTCAACAGGTCGGTGTTCACGCTCACCACTTCGCCCACGTGGCCGATGTCGATGATTTCCGGAGTGGTCATCTCAGGCGTCTGGCGGCTGACAGTCAGCTTGCGGGCGCGAATCAGCTCCGCGTCCTTGCCGGTCAGGCCGATGGCGCTGCCGCCGTGGCGGTTGATCAGGTTGACGATGTCCTTGTTGACCTGGCCGCCCAGCACCATCTCCACAACGTCCATGGTCGCCGAATCGGTGACGCGCATGCCGTCGATGAAGTGGCTTTCGATCGACAGGCGCTTGAGCAGGTCACCGATCTGCGGGCCACCACCGTGGACTACCACCGGGTTGATGCCCACAGCCTTCATCAGCACGATGTCACGGGCGAAGCCCGTCTTGAGCTCCTCGCTCTCCATCGCGTTGCCGCCGTACTTGATCACCAGGGTCT
The DNA here is from genome assembly GCF_043105275.1 of Pseudomonas sp. TYF_14. NCBI lineage: Bacteria > Pseudomonadati > Pseudomonadota > Gammaproteobacteria > Pseudomonadales > Pseudomonadaceae > Pseudomonas > Pseudomonas sp. TYF_14. The sequence continues at coordinate 61,279 of NZ_JBICLK010000054.1, read as the reverse complement.
TGCCGACAAAGCGGCGAATGTAAGGCAGTGCTTCGGACAAAACCTCGGCTACATGGGAAGCGGCATCGCGATCGAGGGTCATGCAGGGCTCCTGTAAGGAACAGATAGTCGGTCAGAACGGCAGTTGCAGCTCAGGCTCTACCCGCAGCAACTGGGTGCGGAAAACATCCTTGATACGTTGCAATTCGGCGTCGCTGTCGGCCTCGAAACGCAGTACCAGCACCGGGGTGGTGTTGGAGGCGCGAACCAGGCCCCAGCCGTTGGCGTAGTCGACCCGCACACCGTCGATGGTGGTCAGGTTGGCTTCGCCCCAGTCGGCGTCGCGTTGCAGTGCATCAATGATGCTGAATTTACCCTCGTCGGTCACATCAATATTGATTTCCGGCGTGGAAATGTCGTTCGGGAAGGCGGCAAACAGGTTTTCGGCGCTCTGCTCGGTCTTGCTGAGGATCTCCAGCAGGCGCGCGGCGCTATAGATGCCGTCGTCAAAACCGTACCAGCGTTCCTTGATGAAGATGTGACCGCTCATCTCGCCTGCCAGCAGCGAACCGGTCTGCTTCATCTTCTTCTTGATCAGCGAATGGCCGGTTTTCCACATCAAGGCGCGGCCACCGTGCTGTTCGATCAACGGGGTCAGGCGGCGGGTGCATTTGACGTCGAAGATGATCTCGGCGCCCGGGTTGCGCGACAGCACGTCCTGGGCAAACAGCATCAGCAGGCGGTCGGGGTAGACGATGCTGCCGGTGTTGGTCACCACGCCGACGCGGTCGCCGTCACCGTCGAAGGCCAGACCGATATCGGCACCGGTTTCCTTGACCTTGGCGATCAGGTCCTCGAGGTTTTCCGGCTTGCCCGGGTCCGGGTGGTGGTTGGGGAAGTTGCCGTCGACCTCGCAGAACAGCGGGATCACTTCGCAGCCCAGGGCTTCGATCAGTTGCGGTGCAACCACGCCAGCGGCGCCGTTGCCGCAGTCCACCACCACTTTGAGCTTTTTCGCCAGCTTCACGTCGCCGACGATCTGCTTGAAGTAGCGGTCGAGGATCTCGACCTTTTCCACGCGGCCTTGGGCCAGGGTCAGGTCGTTGGTTTTCAGGCGGGTCAGCAGGGCCTGGATCTGTTCGTTGGCCAGGGTGTCACCGGCGATGACGATCTTGAAACCGTTGTAGTCCGACGGGTTGTGGCTGCCGGTCAGCATCACACCGGACTTGCCGGCCAGCACGTTGGCTGCGTAGTACAGCGCCGGGGTAGGCACCAGGCCGACGTCGCTGACGTTGCAGCCCGCATCGACCAGGCCTTTGATCAGCTGTTCCACCAGCATCGGGCCCGACAGGCGGCCATCGCGCCCTACCGAAACCTGCGGTTCGCCCTGGGCCAGGCTTTGCGCGCCGATGGCGCGGCCGATCCAGTAGGCGGTTTCGGCGTGAAGGGTCTTGCCGACCACGCCGCGGATGTCATATGCGCGGAAAATGCTGTCGGGCAATGCGGCGGGGACCAGGTGGGCCATGTCGTTCATCTCTGGAAGCTCCATTAGTCAAAGGCTTTCTGGGCAGGCGCAAACTGAACGCTTGGACGGTGGTTTCGCCAGAGAGTTCGCCATCCTTGGCCTGAACGGTCATTTGCCGGCTCAGTGGCTGCCGGAGTGACCGAAGCCGCCAGCGCCACGCTGGCTTTCGTCGAACGCTTCGACGATGTCGAAGTGAGCCTGCACCACCGGCACCAGCACCAGCTGGGCGATGCGCTCGCCAACCGCGATGGTGAACGGCGTGTTGCCGCGGTTCCAGCACGACACCATCAGCTCGCCCTGGTAGTCCGAATCGATCAGGCCGACCAGGTTGCCCAGCACGATGCCGTGTTTATGGCCCAGGCCCGAGCGCGGCAGGATGACTGCCGCCAGGCCCGGGTCGCCGATGTAGATCGACAGGCCGGTAGGAATCAGAACGGTCTGGCCCGGTTCGAGGATGGTGTCTTGCTTGAGCAGGGCGCGCAGGTCGAGGCCGGCGGAGCCGGGGGTGGCGTATGCGGGTAGCGGAAATTCGCTGCCCAGGCGTGGGTCGAGGATCTTGGCTTGAAGAGCGTGCATGTAACTTATTGAACCTGGTTGAGCCGTTCGGCGATGAAGGCGACCAGTTGCCGGGCGATCTTGCCCTTGCTGGTCTGCGCGAAGAGGGTCTGGTGCTGCTGGCGGTCGATCACGGTCAAGGCGTTTTCTTCGCTGTTGAAGCCGATGCTGGGGTTGGCCACATCATTGGCGACGATCAGGTCGAGGTTCTTGTCCTTGAGCTTGCGCGTGGCGTAATCGAGCAGGTGCTCGGTTTCGGCGGCAAAGCCGACGCTGAACGGGCGGTCGGCGCGGCCAGCAATGGTGGCAAGGATATCGGGATTACGCACCATCTGCAGCAGCATGCCGTCGCCGGTCGTAGGATCTTTCTTCAGTTTTTGTGTGGCAACCACTTCGGGGCGGTAGTCCGCAACCGCTGCCGAGGCAATAAACAGGTCGCACGGCATGGCCGCTTCACAGGCCGCGAGCATGTCCCGCGCGCTGACGACGTCGATGCGGCTGACCCGGTCAGGGGTTGGCAAATGCACAGGGCCCGTGACGAGGGTCACCCGAGCCCCTGCTTCGGCGGCCGCTTCGGCCAGGGCGAAGCCCATCTTGCCGGAGCTATGATTGGTGATGTAGCGCACCGGGTCGATGTTTTCCTGGGTCGGCCCGGCGGTGATCAGCACGTGCTTGCCGGTCAGTGCCTGGCGCTTGAAGCTTTCCGCGGCGCACCAGGCCAGGTCGGTGGCTTCGAGCATGCGCCCCAGGCCGACGTCGCCACAGGCCTGGCTGCCGGATGCCGGGCCGAACACCTGAATGCCACGGCTCTTGAGCAGCTCGAGGTTGGCTTGGGTGGCCGGGTCACGCCACATGGCCTGGTTCATCGCCGGCGCCACGGCGACGGTGGCGTCAGTGGCCAGCACCAGCGTGGTCAGCAGGTCGTCTGCCATGCCCTGGGCCATGCGTGCCATGAGGTCGGCGGTAGCTGGGGCGATCAGCACCAGGTCCGCCCACTTGGCCAGTTCGATATGGCCCATGGCAGCTTCGGCGGCCGGGTCGAGCAGGTCCATGTGTACGGGGTGGCCCGACAGCGCCTGCAGGGTCAGCGGGGTGATGAATTCTGCACCACCCCGGGTCATGACGACGCGCACCTGCGCGCCGTGCTCCAGGAGACGGCGAATCAGCTCGGCGCTTTTGTAGGCGGCAATGCCGCCACCCACGCCGAGAACGATGCGCTTGCGATACAGCCGCTGCATAGGCTTGCCTTTTTCCAGTGAGAGCGGGCGACGACGTTTGAAATGCCTGCGGCGGAACGTCGCATGTACGAGGCGAAATAGATTAACACAGGGCCGAAATGGGCCGCAGCAAAGGCAGGGGTGGAATGAACATCAGGGAGTGGCCGGCGCAAGAACGGCCTAGGGAGAAGTTGTTGCAGCGAGGGGCAGGGAGCCTGACAGATACGGAGCTGCTGGCCGTTTTTCTCGGCTCAGGCGTACGTGGGCGTAATGTCGTGGAGCTTTCGCGAGGCTTGTTGGTGAAGTTCGGCAGCTTGCGTCGGTTGCTGGAGGCTGACCGCGAAGCCTTCGTCGGCGAGCTTGGGTTGGGCCCGGTGAGGTACAGCCAGCTGCAGGCACTGCTTGAGATAGGCCGCAGGCACCTTGCAACGTCGATTGAGCGGGAGTCTGCCATGGACAGCCCGGCAGCGGTGCGACGCTACTTGAAAGCCATGCTCAGGCATGAGGCCAGCGAGGTGTTCGGGTGTCTGTTTCTCGATACCAAGCACCGGCCACTGGCATTCGAGATCCTGTTCAGGGGCACGATAGATCGGGCGAGTGTCTATCCGCGAGAGGTGGTGCGGCGGGCGCTGGTGCACAACGCTGCGGCATTGATCCTGTGCCACAACCATCCTTCAGGGATCAGTGAACCGAGTCAGGACGATGTGCATTTGACGCTGACGTTGAAGCGGGGGTTGGCGTTGATCGACGTGCGGGTGCTGGACCACATCATCATCGGCGACGGGGAGCCGTTGTCGATGGTCGAGCATGGGTGGATTGTGGCGTAGGCAGGTCAATGCGGTCAGGGCTAGCAGGCGCCTGTCTTGAGGTTTGTGGTGCCTGGGAGATCGAGCGCCGCCCGCGCGGCGCATCGCGAGCGAAGCTCGCTCCTACATCTGTTTCGGGCCAGTAACGCCTGCGCCAGCGCGCGCGACCGCCTTGTTTGTCCGGCACGATATCGAGGTGGACACCAAGGCGCCGCGCGTCTCTCTACCAGGAATAACTGGCCCGAAACAGATGTAGGAGCGAGCTTCGCTCGCGATGCGCCGCGCGGGCGGCGCTCGATCTCCCAGGCGCCACAAACCTCAAGGCGGGCACCAGAACTTACTTGGTCACCGTCACCTTGCTGAAATCCAGCCGCCCGAACGGGCTCACCTGGTACCCCTCGACGCCTTGGCGCAGCAAGGTCGCCGCCGTCGGGTGCGCCAGTGGCACCCACAGCGCCTGCTGCTGGATCAGTGTCTGCGCCTGCTGGTACAGCCGGCTGCGTACGCTCTGGTCGTTGGTGGTGCGCCCGGCGCTGATCAGCTGGTCGAGGCGGCTGTCGCAGAAGCGTGCGAAGTTGGTCCCTGACTCGACCGCCGCGCAGGAAAACTGCGGGCTGAGGAAGTTGTCCGGGTCGCCGTTGTCGCCCGCCCAGCCCATGAACAGCAAGTCATGCTCGCCGGCCTTGGCGCGGCGGATAAGCTCGCCCCATTCGATCACGCGGATTTCAGCCTTGATACCAATCTTCGCCAGGTCGGCTTGCAGCATCTGCGCGCCAAGGCTGGGGTTGGGGTTGAGCAGGCTACCCGAGGGCCGGGTCCAGATGGTGGTACTGAAGCCTTCGGCCAGGCCGGCCTTGGCCAACAGGGCCTTGGCTTTCTTCAGGTCCAGCGGGTAGCCGGGCAGGTCCTTGGCGTAGCTCCAGGTATTGGGCGGGTAGGGGCCATTGGCAGCCACCGCAGAGTCTTCGAACACGGCCTTGAGGTAGGCTTGCTTGTCGAAGGCCAGGTTGATTGCCTGACGCACTTCCGGCTTGTCCAGCGGCGGGTGCTGGCTGTTGATGGCGACGAAGGCAGTCATGAATGCCGGGGTAGTGGCCACCTTGAGGTTACCGTCCTTGCCCGCTTCGGCAATGTCCAACGGCTTGGGCGACAGGGCAACCTGGCACTCGCCACGCTTGAGCTTCTGCAGGCGCACGTTGGCATCGGTGGTGATGGCGAAGATCAGCGGGTCGACCGCCGGCTTGCCGGCGAAGTAGTCCGGGTTGGCGCGGTAGCGCACCACGGCATCTTTCTGGAAGCGCTGGAACACGAACGGCCCGGTGCCGATCGGTTGGTTGTTGAGCTTCTCCGGCGTACCGGCCTTGAGCAGCTTGTCGGCGTATTCGGCGGAGTAGATCGAGGCGAAGCCCATGCTCAGGGTGGCCAGGAAGGTGGCGTCCGGGTGGCTGAGGGTGAAGCGCACGGTGTTCGGCGACGGTGCCTCGATCGCCTTGATCAGGCTGCCCAGCTGCAGCGATTGGGCATGCGGGTAGCCGCCCGGCGCAGTCTTGTGCCAGGCATGGGCCGGGTAGAGCATGCGCTGGAAGCTGAACAGCACGTCGTCGGCATTCAGCTTGCGGCTTGGCTTGAAATAGGAGGTGCTGTGAAACTTGACGTCATCGCGCAGGGTGAAGTCATACACCAGGCCGTCGGCCGATACCGTCCAGCTGGTCGCCAGGCTCGGCACCACCTTGCCTTGCGCCGCATCGAACTCCACCAGGCGGTTCATCAGCACGTCGGCGGTGGCGTTGGTGGTGGTGAGCGAGTTGTACTGCACCACGTCGAAACCTTCGGGGCTGGCCTCGCTGCAAACGCTCAGCGGAGCGGCCTGGGCAGCGCCAGCGGCGAACAGGGTGGTGAACAATAAGGAAAGTGCGGCGACACGCATGGTGGCTCCTTGGCTGTCAGTGGCCCATCTGCCAGTGCAGTCTGGAAAAGGCTTACCCTAGTGCGCCCGCCGGCAAATGACCACACCCTTTTTTGCAAATCTTGCGACGAGCGGTCGACGACTGGCGGGGCCTGCCGCTATGCTGGCCCGGCGCGTTCTGGCTAGCGGTAATGTGCATCTACTGTTGTTGCAGCCAAGTCTTTCTGGTATAAAGCAGCGCTCTTTTCTAGGGGCTCGGCCTGTCGCATAAGCGGATCCGGTCGATAAGGCCTCCAGAATCACGGCGCCCAGGCGCCAAAGACTGAGAGATTAAGCGGCCAACCCATGCCGGGTTGGGCATGTGGTTTTAGAGGGCTGAGTCATGTCGAGAGTCTGTCAAGTTACTGGTAAGGGTCCAGTAACCGGGAACAACATTTCCCACGCAAACAACAAAACCCGTCGTCGTTTCCTGCCGAACCTGCAGCACCACCGTTTCTGGGTTGAATCCGAGAAGCGTTTCGTGCGTCTGCGCGTTTCCGCCAAAGGCATGCGTATCATCGACAAGCGCGGCATCGACGCCGTTCTGGTTGACATCCGTAAAGCTGGCGCCAAGGTTTAAGGGAGAGCATCATGCGTGAATTGATCCGTCTGGTTTCGAGTGCCGGTACCGGCCACTTCTACACCACCGACAAGAACAAGCGCACCACCCCGGACAAAATCGAGATCAAGAAATATGATCCGGTTGTTCGCAAGCACGTGGTGTACAAGGAAGCCAAGATCAAGTAATTGATCGGCGACCTGAAAAAAACCCGCATCCGAAAGGAGGCGGGTTTTTTTTTTGGCTGTTGCAGGGTCAGTTGAAGTCGAAGCCCTGGATCAGCAGGTCGGCACCGGCCTTGATCTGGATGCGCTCGACGTCGTACTCGCGGGTGCACATTTCGTTGGGGCCGACCACCCGGGTGCGGCCGGTAAGGGTGCGGATGGTGTCTTTGAGCGCTGGCGCGTAAGGGGTGCCGACCAGGTGGGCGAGGGTTCGCAGCACTTCTTCGTTGGTCATGGTGTTCTTCCTGTTGAAGTTGGATGGCCCGACATGGGCAGGGCCATCCTCACGCATGCCTGCGAATTGCCTGCGCTACATAGATACTGCTGTGGTTACTTCTGCTCGAACATCACATAGATCTTGCGGCAAGGCTCCAGCACCTCCCAAGTGCCTTTGAAGCCGGCGGGGATTACAAAGCGATCGCCGGCACGCAGGGTTTTCGCCCCGCCATCCTCGTCGCGCAGCACCGAAACGCCTTGGACGATCTCGCAGTATTCGTGCTCGGTGTAGTTCACTGTCCACTGGCCCACCTCACCTTCCCATACGCCAGCGGCAAACTGCCCGCACGGGCTGGAATAGTGGTTGTAGACCGCCTGGTCCGGCTCGCCCTTGAGGATTTTCTCTGCAGCCGGGCGGTAGCGTTCGGCCTCGGTGATGACCTGCGCGAAGTCGATGATGCTATCAATACTCATGGTTCGGCTCCTGTTGTTGTTTAATAAAATGAACATCAGTAGGCTTTTGAGCCTCTCATGTCAAATATATTGATAGTTTACACCGGCTGGTTTAGGGTATCGCTTGCCAGTGTGCGCTTGGCGCCCGGCCAGAATTCTGACAACGCCTGTGAGTCCTCAGTGCGGCGTTGCACCTAAACAAGAGGAGGAGTTTCGTATGACCACCCTGACCCGTGCGGACTGGGAACAACGTGCCCAGCAACTGAAGATCGAAGGCCGTGCCTTCATCAACGGCGAATACACCGATGCCGTATCCGGTGAAACCTTCGAGTGCCTGAGCCCGGTCGACGGACGCTTCCTGGCCAAGGTTGCCAGCTGCGACCTGGCCGATGCCAACCGCGCTGTTGAAAACGCCCGTGCCACCTTCAACTCCGGCGTGTGGTCGCAGCTGGCCCCCGCCAAGCGCAAGGCCAAGCTGATCCGCTTCGCCGACCTGCTGCGCAAGAACGTCGAAGAGCTGGCGCTGTTGGAAACGCTGGACATGGGCAAGCCGATCGGCGACTCCTCCAGCATCGACATCCCAGGTGCGGCCCAAGCCATTCACTGGACTGCCGAAGCCATCGACAAGGTCTACGACGAAGTTGCCCCGACCCCGCATGACCAGCTTGGCCTGGTTACCCGCGAACCCGTGGGTGTGGTTGGTGCCATCGTGCCGTGGAACTTCCCGTTGCTGATGGCCTGCTGGAAACTCGGCCCTGCACTGGCCACCGGTAACTCGGTCGTGCTCAAGCCGTCCGAAAAATCGCCGCTGACCGCCATCCGCATCGCCCAACTGGCGATCGAGGCCGGTATCCCCGCTGGCGTGCTGAACGTGCTGCCAGGCTATGGCCACACCGTGGGCAAGGCACTGGCCCTGCACATGGACGTGGACACCCTGGTGTTCACCGGTTCGACCAAGATCGCCAAGCAACTGATGGTTTACGCGGGCGAGTCGAACATGAAACGCATCTGGCTGGAAGCCGGTGGCAAGAGCCCGAACATCGTCTTTGCCGACGCCCCGGACCTGCAAGCAGCCGCCGAGGCCGCAGCCAGCGCCATCGCCTTCAACCAGGGCGAAGTGTGCACTGCAGGCTCCCGCCTGCTGGTCGAGCGTTCGATCAAGGACAAGTTCCTGCCGATGGTGGTAGAGGCCCTGAAGGGCTGGAAGCCAGGCAACCCGCTGGACCCGCAGACCACTGTCGGTGCCTTGGTCGATACCCAGCAGATGAACACCGTGCTGTCGTACATCGAGGCTGGCCACAAGGACGGCGCCAAGCTGCTGGCCGGCGGCAAACGCACCCTGGAAGAGACCGGCGGCACCTACGTCGAGCCGACCATCTTCGACGGCGTGACTAACGCCATGCGCATTGCCCAGGAAGAAATCTTCGGCCCGGTGCTGTCGGTGATTGCCTTCGACACCGCCGAAGAAGCCGTGGCCATTGCCAACGACACCCCGTATGGCCTGGCCGCTGGTATCTGGACTTCGGACATTTCCAAGGCCCACAAGACCGCCCGTGCCGTGCGTGCAGGCAGCGTCTGGGTCAACCAGTACGATGGTGGCGACATGACCGCGCCGTTCGGTGGCTTCAAACAGTCGGGCAACGGCCGTGACAAGTCGCTGCACGCACTGGAGAAGTACACCGAGCTGAAGGCGACCTGGATCAAGCTGTAACCCGGTAGGTCCTTTTCGCGGGCAAGCCCGCTCCTGCAGGTCTTCGCGACCGTTGCAGGAGCGGGCTTGCCCGCAAATGGGCCCCTGGAAATATTGGCTGGGAGGCTGTAATGCGTTGGGGTACCTACTTCGCCGTACTGGCATCGGTGCTCAGTGTCGGGCTGGCGCTTGGCGTGAGCATGCCGCTGGTGTCCCTGCGCCTGGAGGCCTGGGGCTACGGCAGCTTCGCCATCGGCGTGATGGCGGCAATGCCGGCGTTGGGCGTACTGGCCGGCGCCAGCCTGGCCAGCCGCCTGGCAGGTTGGGTTGGCGTACCGTCGGCGATGCGCCTGTGCCTGTGGGGTGGGGCGCTGTCGATTGGCCTGCTCGCGCTGCTGCCTAGTTACCCGTTATGGCTGCTGCTGCGGCTGATGATCGGCATGTCCCTGACCGTGGTGTTCATCCTTGGCGAAAGCTGGATCAACCAACTGGTGGTCGAACAGTGGCGTGGCCGGTTGGTGGCGCTGTATGGCAGCAGCTACGCCCTGAGCCAGTTGGCCGGGCCGTTGGTGCTGGGTTTCCTCGGCTCTGATGACGACTTCGGCTTCTGGGCGGCGACCGGCCTGCTGCTGGCCGCGCCGCTGGTTCTGCTGGGGCGTGGTGGAGCGCCGAGCACGGAAGCCTGCAGTGTCACCTTTGGCGACCTGTTCGCCTTCTGCCGACGCTTGCCGGTAATTGCCTGGGCCATTGCCCTGTTCGCCTCGTTCGAGGCGATGATCCTCACCTTGCTGCCGGTGTATTGCCTGCAGCAGGGCTTCAGCACCGAAATCGCCTTGTTCATGGTGAGTACCGTGGTGGTGGGTGATGCGGTGCTGCAATTGCCCATCGGCGCGCTGGCCGACCATATGTCGCGACGTACCCTGTTCACTGGCTGTGCGGTGACCCTGCTGGTGTCCAGTCTGGCGATCCCGCTGCTGTTGCACACCCCGGTTATCTGGCCGTTGTGGGTGTTGTTCGGCGCCAGTGCCGGCGGCTTGTTCACCTTGTCGCTGGTGCTGATCGGTGAGCGCTACCGCGATGATGAGTTGGTACGGGCCAATGCCCACGTGGCCCAGCTGTGGGGTATTGGCTGTTTGCTCGGGCCGTTGTTGGCGGGGGCGGGGAGCCAGTGGATCAGCGGGCATGCGTTGCTGTTCCTGATGGCGGCCGGGGCTGCGGGGTTGGTGGTATTGACCCGGCGGCGCGGAGTCTTTGAGCCGGTTTCTGCCTGATGATTTTGGGGGCCGCAAGGCCCCGGAATCGCCGCTATAGCATCTTCTCCAAGCCAACCGCCTTGCTGATCCAGGCATTGAAGCGTCGCCAGATCCCGCCCGGCTCAGACGTCAGCACGTGCCGTTGGCCATTGTCCTCGGTCGCCCACACCAGCTTGTTACCTATCAGTTTCACCTGATAGCTCAGCGCAGGCGCCATACCCTGCTGGGCCAGTTCGCGGGTGTATTCGGCCAGCTCCGGGCTGTCCACCAGTACCCCGACCTCGGTGTTCCACAATACTGAGCGCGGGTCGAAGTTGAACGAGCCGATGAAGGTCTTGCGCCGGTCGAACACGATCGCCTTGGTGTGCAGGCTCGAATCCGAGCTGCCACGGAAACTCAGTCGCCCCGCGCTGGGGTCGCCTGGCTGGCGGCGAAGCTCGTAAAGCTGCACCCCGTGCTCAAGCAAGGCACGACGATAGGGTGCATAGCCTCCATGCACTGCCGGCACGTCGGTGGCTTCCAGCGAGTTGGTCAGCAGCTTCACCGAAACGCCAGCGTCGGCGCGGCCGGTCAGGTACAGCAGCCCCGGTTCGCCCGGTACAAAGTAGGCCGATGCCAGGACCAACTCGCGGTGCACGTTAGCCAGGTCCGGAGCCAGTTGCTGGCTCAGCAGTAATTGCGGGTCCGGTTCGTCTTCGGCCAACACCTTGCTGGGCGCATCCCATAGGGCCTGTGCGTGAGCCCAGATCAGCTCGTTGCGCCACACATCCAGGCGCGGCTGCGACTGATAGGCCATCAAGCGGTCGTACAGGGCCTTGCGCTGGGTCCTGGCTTTGGCCAGCGACACTTCCAGGCGCTGGCGGCTGGCCCGCAGGTCGTTGGCATCCGGGTCATGCCAGAGGAAGTCGGTGATCGGCCGGCTGAGGGCGCTGTTCCAGTACTGGTCGAAGCTGTGCCCCAGTTGCTCGGCTATCGGGCCCACGCCCAGCAGGTCGATGTCGGTGAAGTTGAGGTTGGGCTCGGCATCGAAATACTCGTCGCCCAGGTTGCGCCCGCCGACGATGGCCATGCTGTTGTCCACCAGGAACAGCTTGTTGTGCATGCGCCGGTGCTGGCGCGACAAGTTGAACAGCCGGCCCACGGCGCGCGTAACGCCGGTACTGCGCCCCAGATGCAGTGGGTTGAACACGCGAATGTGGATGTTCGGGTGGGCATCGAGGGTGCCCATGACGGTGTCCAGGCCGTCGCTGGTGGTGTCGTCGAGCAGGATGCGCACGCGCACGCCACGGTCGGCGGCGCGCAGCAGTTCATGCACAAGGGCGCGGGTACTGAGGCCGTCGTGGACGATGTAGTACTGCAGGTCGATGCTCGCCTGGGCGTTGCGTATCAGTTCGGCGCGGGCGCGAAATGCCTCGTTGCTGTTGGGCAGCAGGCGAAAGCCCGAGCGGCCGCCATAGGGCGCGGCCTGGCGCAGCACCGAGCGGCCAAAGGCCGATTCGTGGGCAGGCAACGCCTGGCTGGTTTCGCGGGGCGCGCTGATGCTTGTGCAACCGGCAACGCCGAGCAACAACACCAGCAGCAGAGGCAAGGCTCGCTGGAGTCTCAAGGGTGAACCGTCCTGTGCAGCAAGGGCTTTAGGGGTTTGACCGTGACGGGCGGCGCAAAGTTACGCGTCGGCGCTTTCGTCATCCACTAGACGAAGGGCGGTTTCACCAACCTTGCGCACGGAGGCTTCGATTTGCGGCGTTGGCCTGGCGGCGAAATTCATGCGCAGGCAGTGGCGAAACTTGCCCGAGGCCGAAAAGATGCTGCCCACGGCAACCTGCACGCCCTGCTCCAGTAAAGCGCGGTTCAGCCGAAGCGTATCGAGATGTTCGGGTAATTCCACCCACAGCATGAAGCCGCCCTGGGGCCGGCTGACCCGGGTGCCCGCCGGGAAGTAGCGGGTCACCCAGTCGCCCATCAGGTCGCGGCCACGCTGGTACTGGCTGCGCATGCGCCGTACATGGGGCTGGTAGTGCCCGGCGGCGATGAAGTCAGCGATGGCCAGCTGAGGCTGGCTGGCGGTGCTGCCGGTGCTGATGTATTTCATGTGCAGCACGCGCTCCAGGTAGCGCCCGGGCGCCACCCAGCCGATCCGCAGGCCGGGCGCGAGGGTTTTGGAGAACGAACTGCAGAGCAGCACGCGGCCATCGTCGTCGAACGACTTCAGGGTGCGTGGGCGTGGGTAGGTATAGGCCAGGTCGCCGTACACATCGTCTTCCAGAATCGCCACGTCATAGCGTTGGGCGAGGCTCAGCAGGGCCTTCTTGCGTGCCTCGGGCATGATGTAGCCCAGCGGGTTGTTGCAGCTGGGGGTGATCTGGATGAGCTTGATCGGCCACTGCTCCAGGGCCAGCTCCAGCGCCTCCAGGCTGATGCCGGTGACCGGGTCGGTGGGGATTTCCAGCGCTTTCATGCCCAAGCCCTTGAGGGTTTGCATGGCGCCGTGGAAGCTGGGCGAGTCGACCGCGACGATGTCGCCTGGCTCGCAGACTGCGCGGATGCTGCATGACAGCGCCTCATGGCAGCCGGTGGTAATCACCAGGTCGGCCGGCCCCAGGCGGCAGCCGGAGTCGAGCATCAGCCGGGCCACCTGTTCGCGCAGGGCCAGGTTACCGTGGATGTTGTCGTAGTACAGGCCAGGCATGTCCTGGCGCCGGCTCAACTGGGCAAGGCTGCGCAGCAGCGGCTTCAGGGTAGGGCTGTCGATGTCGGGCATGCCGCGGCCGAGTTGCACCACATCCTGGCGCGGCGTACTGCGCACCAGCTCCAGCACCTGTTCCCACTGCGAGATGTCCACCGGGCGCTGGGCCGGGCGGCTGACTGCGGGCAGTGCCGGCAACTGCCGTTGGTCGCTGACGAAGTAGCCGGACTTGGGCCGCGGCGAGACCATACCGCTGTCTTCGAGCATGCGATAGGCCTGCTGCACGGTGCTCAGGCTGACCCCATGCTCCTCACTCAGTGCGCGCACGGACGGCAGGCGCTGGCCAGGGCGATAGAGGCCCTGCTCGATGCGGGCGCCGAGTATTTCGGCGAGATTCAGGTAGAGGGTCACGGCATACTCCTGCGCTGCATTGGCATAGCGACCGGTACAGTTGGGCTGAAAATACAGCATTCAGTCGGCCAGCGGCCAATTCTGTATGGGAATAATAAGGCTGTATTGGATCTGTATTGTCGAGGGTGCCGACGCGCATGCTTTCTCCACGGTAACAACTGAACGGGAGGATGCGGTGATGGGTGGCATGAGCGATGTGCGCTTGCAACTGTTGGCCAAGGAACTGGAAGCCGGGCAGCAGGCCAAGGTGTTCAACGCGCCAGAGGGTTTGGGGCGTTGGGGGCTGATGCTGCATCGCTGGCATACCCGCAGGGCGTTGCTGCAGCTGACCGATGACGAGTTGCGCGATGTCGGGCTGAGCTGGGAGCAGGCCCGGATCGAAGGGCGGAAACCCTTCTGGAAGGACTGACACGGTGGTCGCTGGAGGGCCTGTTGTGCCCCAGACTTGAAACTTGCACCGACCCTGTGGGAGCGGGCACGCCCGCTCCCACAGGGGGCGCGTCAGCTTTTAGATTTTAAGCAAGACAGTTGCTGCCACAAGGATGGGGACTTTCAAGTCAGCTCTTTGAGGCGATGCCACAGCATTCCCAGCGCCAGCAGTGGCGAGCGCAGGTGCTTGCCGCCAGGGAAGGTGATGTGCGGCACCTTGTTGAAAAGGTCGAAGCGCCCGCTTTCCTGGCCACTGATGGCTTCACCCAGCAGGCGCGCGGCCAGGTGGGTGGCGTTGAGCCCATGGCCCGAGTAGGCCTGGGCGTAATACACGTTCGGCTGGCTGGCCAGGCGGCCAACCTGCGGCAGGCGATTGGCACCAATGCCGATCATGCCACCCCACTGGTAGTCGATGCGCACGTCGGCAAGCTGCGGGAACACCTTGAGCATCTTCGGCCGCATGTAGGCGGCGATGTCCTTCGGGTCGCGGCCTGAATAGTGGCAGGCACCGCCAAACAGCAGGCGGTGGTCGGCGGACAGGCGGTAGTAGTCCAGCGCCACACGCTGGTCACACACCGCCATATTCTGCGGCAGCAATGTGCGTGCGCGTTCTTCGCCCAGCGGCTCGGTGGCGATGATGTAGCTGCCGGCCGGCAGCACCTTGCCGCCCAGCTCGCGGTTGAGGTCGTTGTGGTAGGCGTTGCAGCACAGTACCAGGGTCTTGGCGCGTACCCGGCCTTGGGCAGTATGCACCTGCACTTCAGTGCCGTAGTCGATGCGGGTGACTTCGGATTGCTCGAACAACTTCACGCCCAGGCGGGCGGCTGCGGCGGCTTCACCCAATGCCAGATTGAGCGGATGCAGATGCCCGGAGCCCATGTCGACCAACCCGCCCACATAGCAGTCGGCACCCACCACGCTGTGGATATCGTCCTTGCCGACCAGCCGCAGCTCATGTGCATAGCCCAGACTGCGCAGGTCCTCGGCGTCTTGGGCAAAGCCCAGCAGCTCGGCGGGTTTGTTGGCCAGGTCGCAGTAGCCCCAGGCCAGGTCGCAGGCGATGGTATGCTTTTCAACCCGCTCGCGCACGATCTGTACGGCCTCCAGGCCCATCAGTTTCATGGTGCGCACGCCTTCTTCGCCGATGACCGGGAGGAACTGCTCCAGACCATGGCCGACCCCTCGGATCAGTTGACCGCCATTGCGCCCACTGGCGCCCCAGCCAAGTTTGCGCGCTTCCAGCAGGATGACCGAGAAACCACGCTCGGCCAGCTCGATGGCGGTGTTCAGGCCGGAGTAGCCGCCGCCGATGATGCACACGTCGGCGTTGTGTTCGCCTTGCAGGTAGGCGTGGTCGGGGTGTGGCGCGCTGCTGGCGGCGTAATAGGAGGCGGCGTGCTGCGCGCTGTGGATCATTGGGTAGGTCCTGAGTTGTTATCGGCCAAAAATGGAGGATAAGCTCGGGATCAAGAAGGGGGCAACCAAACGGCCCATTCAGGGGCGTCTGGCTCTCTCAACCGGCAAGGCAAAGGCCTGCGTTGGCTCAGGCGCATCCATAGTGCCGGCACCACGAATGTCGTATAGCTGATGAGCGGTACGGATTGCGGCAAGTATTCCGCTGTCGGTTTGTGCGGGCAGATTGTTGCGACTCATGCGTATCAGCGTGTTTGACGCACTGAGGCGGATAGTCGGTGAAAGCGCTGGGTCATTGGCTTGCGACTTCGCCTGAGTAATCTCGGCGAGTGAGTTGACCATTATCAGTTTGCCTTCACGCAGTTCCAGAACCGACTCCCTTGGCTGCGGTGTACTGCTGTATGGCCGTGATCGATTGTTGCTGTTGATGGGCGGCGCATCTTGATCGTACAGGGGGGGAGCTTCCCCCCAGCCAAAGTAGGAAGGAGGAGCTTGTTCATTGTTTGCGGCCCCAAGCGGTTGAGCTGGGACGCCGGGAGGGGTTGGTGAGTAGGGAGGCGGAGTAGCCGGGGCCCGGTGATGGCGGCGCAGGACTTTTGAACTGATCCAGTTCCTGAACTCTCCAGCGCACCCCGACGGGTCGGTGTAGTTGATGGGGTCGTTCAAACAATAGGCATAAGCATTGGTCCCACCTTTGAAGAACGGGCTCTGTGAGTCACCGCTAAGGAAGCGCATCAACACAGGGCTATAGCTGCGGCGACCGGCGCCGAGCGGATAGCATCCACTGGCAAGATCCAAACGTTCCCCGGTGAAGCCAATGTTTGTTGAGCAGTGAGCGAAAATATGGCCAAAAGGAGTAAAGGTGAATGGTCGACCCGCACCATCCGAGTTTCCCATCAAAGGTGTTTTCCGATGATCAATAGCTTGCAGATGGGTGACTGTGGGCTTAATTTCGGCGAGGGAGAAATCTGATGCCCGGAAGATGCGTTGTGTTTCCCGAGTGCTTTTCAGCACGGTAAGCTTCAGTCCGCTGTAAAAGAACAGAATGTGGTTCTTCATCAGCTGGTGCTCGCTTAGCTGAAGGGGGATGTCTCGTCAGTTTGTAGAATGAGTAGGCTTTCCCACAACTGCCAAAATTATCAGGTCCACTGCTTCCATCCAGCACAAGCGTTACGCAAATATTACAGCCATGTCCTGCAACCGCCACAAGATTCACTTCCTGCGCGAACTCATCCCCTCTTTCGAGTGCGAGCCCGGCTGCCACGACTGCTGCGGCCCGGTCACTACCTCGGCGGAGGAAATGGCCCGCCTGCCGCGCAAGTCCCAGGCCGAGCAGGACGCTGCTCTGGAGCGTCTGGACTGCGTGCACCTGGGCCCCAACGGCTGCACGGTGTATGAAGAGCGGCCGATGATCTGCCGGTTGTTCGGTACCACCCCGCGCATGGCCTGCCCGCGTGGTCGTGGCCCTGAACCGATGATCGACCCCGCCGCTGAACAGTTGGTCCACCAGTTCATTGCCACCACCCGCCAGGTGCTGGTCTAGCCTCAGTCCGGGATCGGCAGGCAAAGGCTCTCCTTCACCTCTTCCATCACGATGTAGCTCTTCGATTCGCGCACGTGCGGCAGTTTCAGCAGGATGTCGCCGAGCAGCTTGCGGTATGAGGCCATTTCCGAAATACGCGCTTTAACCAGGTAGTCGAAGTCACCCGACACCAGGTGGCATTCCAGCACGTGGGGCAGCTTCAAGACCGCGCGGCGGAACTCCTCGAAGGTATCGCCCGACTTGTAGTCCAGGCTGATTTCCACGAACACCAGCAGGCTGCCCTTGAGGTGCTGCGGGTTCAGGCGGGCGTTGTAGCCCATGATGATGCCCTCGCGCTCAAGGCGGCGAACCCGCTCGGTACAAGGGGTGGTGGACAGCCCAACTTTCTCGCCCAGTTCGGTGAAGGAAATACGCCCGTCATTCTGCAGGATACGCAGGATGTTGCGGTCGATCTTGTCCAGTTCACGCTTGGTCTGGTGCTGGGTTCTCATAGGGGATGCCCCTCCGTGAAAGGCGATTTTGCCGAGAATTCTCGCCAATAATAGGCTTTTATATAGTGAATTGCACTGGTCTCAAATTCCTATACTGCGCCCATTCATGCCATTTCAATAAAAGTGTGCGGCGCGCCGCGTGTGAGGGATAAAACGATGCGAGTTCTGGTACTTGGTAGCGGTGTAATCGGAACCGCCAGTGCCTACTACCTGGCCCGGCAAGGTTTCGAAGTCACGGTGGTCGACCGCCAGCCAGCGGTGGCCATGGAAACCAGCTTTGCCAACGCCGGCCAGATCTCGCCCGGCTATGCCTCGCCCTGGGCTGCCCCTGGTGTACCGCTCAAAGCCATCAAATGGCTACTGGAGCGTCACGCTCCCCTGGCCATCAAGCTCACGGGCGATGTCGACCAGTACCTGTGGATGGCACAGATGCTGCGCAACTGCACTGCCAGCCGCTACGCGGTGAACAAGGAGCGCATGGTGCGCCTGTCCGAGTACAGCCGTGACTGCCTCGACGAGCTGCGCGCCGAAACCGGCATCAACTACGAAAACCGCAGCCTGGGCACCACCCAGCTGTTCCGCACCCAGGCCCAGGTCGATGCTGCGGCCAAGGACATTGCCGTACTCGAACAGTCCGGTGTGCCCTACGAGTTGCTCGACCGCGACGGCATTGCCCGCGTCGAACCCGCCCTGGCCGGCGTGAAAGATATCCTGGCCGGCGCCCTGCGCCTGCCGAACGACCAGACTGGCGACTGCCAGCTGTTTACCACCAAGCTCGCCGACATGGCGTTGAAGCTGGGCGTGGAGTTCCGCTTCGGCCAGGACATCCAGCGCCTGGACTTCGCGGGTGACCGCATCAATGGCGTGTGGATCGACGGCAAGCTGGAAACGGCAGACCGGTACGTGCTGGCGCTGGGCAGCTACTCGCCACAGATGCTCAAGCCGCTGGGCATCAAGGCTCCGGTGTATCCGCTGAAAGGCTATTCGCTGACCGTGCCGATCACCAACAGCGACATGGCCCCGACTTCGACCATTCTCGACGAGACCTACAAGGTTGCCATCACCCGTTTCGACAACCGCATCCGCGTTGGGGGCATGGCTGAAATCGCTGGTTTTGACCTGTCGCTGAACCCGCGTCGGCGCGAAACGCTGGAGATGATCGTCAACGACCTTTATCCTCGCGGCGGTGACCTGAGCCAGGCCAGCTTCTGGACCGGCTTGCGCCCGGCGACCCCGGACGGCACACCGATCGTGGGTGCCACGGCGTTCCGCAACCTGTTCCTGAACACCGGTCACGGTACCTTGGGCTGGACCATGGCGTGCGGTTCCGGCCGCCTGCTGGCCGACCTGATTGCGCGCAAGAAGCCGCAGATCAGTGCCGAAGGCCTGGATATCTCCCGTTATGGCAATAGCCGGGAAGTGGCCAAGCACGGGCAAAGCGCGCCGGCTCACCAGCAGTAACAGCCTGTGCCGGCCCATTTGCGGGCTTGCCCGCTCCCACAGGAACACCACCGCTTTTGAAAGCTGTGCACGACCTGTGGGAGCGGGCAAGCCCGCGAATAATCCACCACCGATTTCAACCCGAACCACCATAAGGCAGCCGCTATGCGTCCCGCCCGCGCCCTGATCGACCTCCAGGCCCTGCGCCACAACTACCGTCTGGCCCGTGAACTGACGGGTGCCAAAGCCCTCGCCGTGATCAAGGCCGATGCCTACGGCCACGGCGCCGTGCGCTGCGCCCTGGCCCTCGAGGCCGAAGCCGACGGCTTTGCCGTGGCCTGCATCGAAGAGGCGCTGGAACTGCGCGCCGCCGGTATCAAAGCCCCGGTACTGCTGCTGGAAGGTTTTTTTGAAGCCAGCGAACTGGCGCTGATCGCCGAGCACGACCTGTGGTGCGTGGTGCACTCGCTGTGGCAACTGGAAGCCATCGAGAAAACCCCGCTGCACAAACCGCTCAACGTCTGGCTGAAGCTGGACAGTGGCATGCACCGCGTTGGCCTGCACCCCAAGGACTACCACGATGCCTACCAGCGACTGCTGGCCAGCGGCAAGGTTTCGCGCATCGTGTTGATGACCCACTTCGCTCGCGCCGACGAACTGGACGCTGACGCTACCTCCCAGCAAATCGCCGTGTTCGAAGCTGCCCGACAGGGCCTGGCCGCCGAATGCAGCCTGCGTAACTCGCCCGGCGTGCTGGGCTGGCCGCAAGCGCCCAGCGACTGGGTGCGCCCAGGCCTGATGCTGTACGGCGCCACGCCGTTCGAAGTGGCGCAGGCCGAGGCCGCACGCCTGCAACCGGTGATGACCCTGCAATCGCGGGTGATCAGCGTGCGCGAGCTGCCTGCCGGCGAGCCGGTTGGCTATGGTGCCAAGTTCGTCAGCCCTCGGCCGACCCGCGTGGGTGTGGTCGCCATGGGCTATGCCGATGGCTACCCGCGCCAGGCGCCTAACGGCACCCCGGTGCTGGTCGCTGGCAAGCGCACCCAGCTGATCGGCCGGGTGTCGATGGACATGCTCAGCATCGACCTCACCGACGTACCGCAAGCCACTGTCGGCAGCCCGGTCGAATTCTGGGGCAAGCAGGTGCTGGCCAGTGAAGTGGCCGCGCATGCGGGCACTATTCCCTATCAGATCTTCTGTAACCTGAAGCGGGTACCACGGGACTACATCGGCGAATGAGACGCTGAAGCGGACAGGTTGGGGGCGGTGTGTTGTAAATACTGAACGGCATTGCCATGATATCGTTCACATCCACCCCCCTTTCACCGTTTCAGGAGGCTCCAGCTTTGGACGTCGGCGAACGACTGCAAGCCATCCGCAAGCTCAAGGGCCTGTCGCAGCGCGAACTCGCCAAGCGTGCTGGCGTGACCAACAGCACCATCTCGATGATCGAGAAGAACAGCGTAAGCCCCTCTATCAGCTCGCTGCGCAAAGTGCTTAGCGGCATTCCCATGTCCATGGTCGAATTCTTTTCGGTCGAGCTGGAGCCCCAAAGCCCCACTCAGATCGTCTACAAGGCCCATGAGCTGATCGATATCTCAGACGGTGCTGTGACCATGAAGCTGGTGGGCAAGTCGCACCCCAACCGTGCCATCGCTTTTCTGACCGAGGTGTACCCGCCAGGTGCGGACACCGGTGCCGAGATGCTCACCCACGACGGCGAGGAGACCGGTATCCTGCTTGAAGGCCGCCTGGAGCTGGTGGTCGGCAACGAGATTTTCGTTCTCGAAGAAGGCGACAGCTACTACTTCGAAAGCACCCGCCCGCACCGCTTCCGCAACCCATTCGACCAGCCGGCGCGGCTGATCAGTGCGGCGACGCCTTCAAACTTTTGATCCAGCGCAGTGCATTGATTCGGCAATACCCCTTTCCTGTGTGGGGTCGTTTCACGGCCTCTGGGTTCCCGCTATACTTTTCAACGCTCGCCGATCCGTGGCCGCGAGCGTGATTAGCCACCATGAGGGTGTTCGCGTGAATCAAATCAAGAAGATGCTGGCCGTACCAGCAGCCGTATTCGCCCTCTGGGCAATGAGCGCAACCGCTGCGACCAATGACGACATTGCCAAACGCCTGGAGCCGGTTGGCCAGGTGTGCGTCCAGGGCCAGGAGTGCAAAGGCATGGAAGTGGCCGCTGCAGCGGGTGGCGGGGGAGCCAAGACGCCGGATGAAATCATCGCCAAGCACTGCAATGCCTGCCATGGCAGCGGCTTGCTCGGCGCGCCTAAAATTGGTGACACCGCCGCGTGGAAAGAACGCGCCGACCACCAGGGCGGTCTGGATGGCATCCTGGCCAAGGCCATTACTGGTATCAACGCCATGCCGCCAAAGGGCACCTGTGCAGACTGCTCGGATGAAGACCTGAAAGGGGCGATCAAGAAAATGTCCGGGTTGTGATTTACAGCTGAATTGCATGAGGCCCGCCGTTGATGGCGGGCTTTGTTTTTGTGGTGCCCGAGAAAGGTCCAGCACAGGCAACCAACCCGCTAGAGCCATGTCCATGGATGTCTCCAGAAGCCCCAATCGGGCTGAGCCTGATTCCATGAGAACTAGCATTTTTACCAGTTCTATTTTTCAGGGTTCTGAAGAACACTGACGCTTCTGATTGAAGTGGTGGCTAACAATGGATCTGGGCGATAACTGTCCCGAGCAACATGCAGCCGGTCGAACACAGCCGCAAAAGCTGATCCCCGGCAGCGCCCTTCGGCCTCTGGCCTATTCGCCTTATGGCTATCTCTCGACGTCCCAGAGCATGCTCGGTTTTAATGGTGGCCGACAGGACCCTGCTACCGGCTGTTATCTACTGGGTAACGGTCGTCGAGCATTTAACCCATCATTGATGCGCTTTATTAGCCCGGACAGCATGAGCCCGTTCGCAGCGGGTGGTCTGAACTCTTATGCCTACTGCCTAGGAGACCCGGTTAACCGGGAAGACCCGAGCGGTTATTTCTCTTTCTTCAAATTTGTCTCGCGATTGTTCAGGTATTTTTTTCCAAAGAAAAAGCCTACGACGTATGGTAAGTTGCACCGGGCGATTATTTTTGAAACCGAAGTGATTACCAAGACATACAGTGATATAACTTCCGATACAAAGATCAAGGTGGTCAAATCGCCGAAAAGTGTGCCGGATGGCTATGTATTGAGAATGGTGCATGGTACTCAGAAAGAGCATGTTCAATCACTGTTGAGCGGGCTCGATTCTGGCTATACAAAGGATGGATCTTACGGCGCGCACGTTTATGGAACAACGAATATTTATGGGGCCAGCAACTTCACAGGTCAGGACGGATCTTTAGTAGGGTTTTACGTGCATGAGTCTGAGTCCTGGGTTCGCGGTAAGGACTATTGGTATGTTCATAAAAATGCGATAGCGATCGATAAGAGCGCGTATCACAAGGTTCATGTGAGCGAAGAAGTGGTATTTCCATTTTTAATTAGTAAGACGCTTAAAGTAAGGTGGTGACCAGAGTTTGCCCTAGGCAACCAACCCGCTTGAGCTCATGTCCAACCCCTGAACCCACCGATGTTTCAGGAGGCTCTGATGCACCTCTGCGCCATCGACCAGGCTGTCGAGCAGGTTTTGTCCCGGCTGCCAACCCATATCCACATGGGCCTGCCTTTGGGCCTGGGCAAACCCAACGCCTTCGTCAACGCGCTTTACGCCCGCGTACGCGAGCTGCCCGAACGGCGCCTGACCATCTATACTGCACTTTCCCTCGGCCGCCCGCCACTGGGCGATGGCCTGCAGCGGCGCTTTCTCGAACCCTTCGTCGAGCGTGTCTTTGCTGACTACGAAGAGCTCAGTTACCTCGCAGACCTGCGCAACGACACGTTGCCACCCAATATTCGGGTCGAACAGTTCTTCATGCAGCCCGGCAGCCTGCTGCACAGCGAATCGGCCCAGCAGGACTACGTCAGCAGCAACTACAGCCACGCCGCACGTGATATCAACGCCAAGGGCCTGAACCTGATAGCCCAGTTGGTGGCCGCCACCCCCGAAAAGCCCGTGCACCTGAGCCTGGCCTGCAATCCAGACATCACCCTCGACCTGCTGCCGATGATCGCCAAGCGCCGCGCTGCAGGCGAAACCATCCTCATGCTGGGCCAGGTGCATGCCGAACTGCCCTACATGCCAGGCGATGCCGAGCTGCCCATCGATGCCTTCGACCTGCTGCTCGATGAAGTCGAGCAACGTCGGCTGTTTTCCACACCAAACATGCCGGTTGGCATTCAGGACCACTGCATCGGCCTGCACGCCAGCAGCCTGGTGCGTGACGGCGGCACCCTGCAGATCGGCATTGGTGCCATGGGCGATGCGGTTGCCGCGGCATTGCTGGCACGTCAGGGCGACAACGCCGGTTACCGTGCGGTGCTCAAGGCGCTGGATGTCGGACCGTGGCAGGCGTTGATCGAGCGAGAAGGGGGCCTGGACACCCTTACCCACGGCTTGTACGGCTGCAGCGAGATGTTCGTCAACGGCTTGCTGGTGCTGGCCGAAGCAGGACTGCTACGACGCCCGGCGGACGAGCAAGGCGCAATACTGCATGGCGGCTTTTTCCTCGGCCCGCAAGCGTTCTACCAGCGCTTGCGCGAGATGCCGCTGGAGCAGCGCGCGCAGTTTGTCATGACCCGTATCAGCTTCATCAACGAGCTCTATGGGCAGGAGGCACTCAAGCGCCGACAACGTCGTGATGCGCGCTTCATCAACACCGCGTTTGGCATGACCCTGCTCGGCGCCGGGGTGGCCGACCAGCTGGAAGACGGCCGCGTGCTCAGTGGCGTGGGCGGGCAGTACAACTTCGTTGCCCAGGGCCATGCGCTGGAGGGCGGGCGTTCGATCCTGCTCTTGCGCAGCTGGCGCGAGGCAGGCGGGGAGGTGACCTCGAACCTGTTCTGGACCTATGGCCACTGCACCATTCCCCGGCACCTGCGCGATATCGTGGTGACCGAGTACGGCATTGCGGACTTGCGTGGGCAGACTGACAGCGAAGTGATTGCGCGGTTGTTGGCGGTGAGCGATTCGCGGTTTCAGCCGGGCCTGATCAAGCAGGCCAAAGACGCTGGCAAGCTTGCCGACGACTTTCAGCTGGAGGCGCGCTTTACCGACAATACCCCGCAACGCCTGGAGGCCATCAGGGCACAGCATGCGCGGCTGTTCCCGGAGTATCCGATGGGCACGGACTTTACGGCCGAGGAGCGGGATCTGTTGCGGGCGCTGAACTGGTTGAAGAGCAAGTTCAAGCTGAGCGAGGTGCTGGAGCTGGGCAAGGCAGCGTTGGATGCACCGGGGCCGGAGGGGTATGAAAGCCACCTGGAGCGGATGCAGTTGGGGCAGCCGCAGGGGCTTAAAGAAGAACTTTACCAGCGCTTGTTGTTGGCGGGGCTGGCGGCAACCAGATAAAAGGGTTGCGGCCATTCGCGGGCACGCCCGCTCCCACAGGTACGGCACAGCGTTCGAGACCTGTGCTGCACCTGTGGGAGCGGGCGTGCCCGCGAAGCAGGTGTCGCGTTTATTCGATGAAGCTGACCACACCACCTTCCAGCGACTTCACCCGGGCCAGCGATTCAACGCGGTAACCCTGGCTGTCCAGTTCGGCACGGCCGCCCTGGAACGACTTCTCGATCACGATACCCAGGCCCGCCACGGTGGCACCTGCCTGCTTGATGATCGAGATCAGCGCTTGGGAGGCTTTGCCGTTGGCCAGGAAGTCATCGATCACCAGCACGCGGTCGCTGCTGTTGAGGTGACGCGGCGAAATGGCCACGGTGTTCTCGGTCTGTTTGGTGAAGGAATACACCGAGGCGGTCAGCAGGTTTTCGGTCAGGGTCAGCGACTGGTGCTTGCGAGCGAAGATGACCGGCACACCCAGTTTCAGGCCGGTCATCACCGCTGGGGCAATGCCCGAGGCTTCGATGGTGACGATCTTGGTCACGCCGGCATCGGCGA
Organism: Pseudomonas sp. TYF_14; assembly: GCF_043105275.1. Classification (NCBI taxonomy): domain Bacteria; kingdom Pseudomonadati; phylum Pseudomonadota; class Gammaproteobacteria; order Pseudomonadales; family Pseudomonadaceae; genus Pseudomonas; species Pseudomonas sp. TYF_14. The sequence goes on along the minus strand of NZ_JBICLK010000054.1, from coordinate 36,440 downwards.
ACAGGCGGGCAAACTCGTCACCGATCAGCTGCATCAGCGCCGGATCGATCTGGTGGTTGAGAAACGCGTCGACTTTGAGAACCTGATCGGAAAGCACGATGCCTTCTTCGCGAATCTTCTGATGCAGTGCTTCCACTGTGATTTCCTCGATGTAACAAAGGTTGCCGCTGGAGGCGGCAAAGTTAAAGAGTAATGGTTGATCAGCGTTTGAGCATTGCCCGGATATCGGCCAGGGCGTTGTTGCCGCGAGCGGCCTTCACCTCGACCGGCGCATCGTCCAGGCCCTCCCAGGCCAGGTCGTCCGGTGGCAGTTCGTCGAGGAACCGGCTGGGCGTGCAGTCGATGATTTCACCGTACTGCTTGCGCTTGGCGGCGAAGGTGAAGGCCAGGGTCTGGCGCGCGCGGGTGATGCCCACGTAGGCCAGGCGGCGTTCCTCTTCGATGGTGTCGGCCTCGATGCTGGAGCGGTGCGGGAGGATTTCCTCTTCCATGCCCATGATGAACACGTAGGGGAATTCCAGGCCCTTGGAGGCATGCAGGGTCATCATCTGCACGCCCTCGGCGTTCTCTTCCTCTTCCTGCTGGCGCTCGAGCATGTCGCGCAGCACCAGCTTGCCGATGGCGTCCTCGATGGTCATGTCACCCTCTTCGTCCTTCTCGAGGGTGTTCTTCAGCGCTTCGACCAGGAACCAGACGTTGCTGATGCGGAACTCGGCAGCTTTGTCGCTGGCGGTCTGCTGGCGGATCCAGTTCTCGTAGTCGATGTCGCGGATCATCTCGTGCAGTGCGGCAATCGGGTCTTCCAGGGCAACCTTGTGGCGCACCCCGTCCAGCCAGTGCTTGAAACGCTGCAAGCGCTCGGTGTAGCGCGCGTCCAGGTGCTCGCCCAGGCCCAGCTCTTCGCTGGCGGCGTACATCGAAATGCCGCGCTCGGTGGCGTAGTTGCCGAGCTTTTCCAGGGTGGTGGAGCCGATCTCGCGGCGCGGCACGTTGATTACCCGCAGGTAGGCGTTGTCATCGTCCGGGTTCACCAGCAGGCGCAGGTAGGCCATCAGGTCCTTGACCTCCTGGCGGCCGAAGAAGCTGTTACCGCCCGACAGGCGATACGGCACCTGGTGGTGCTGCAACTTCAGTTCGATCAGCTTGGCCTGGTAGTTGCCGCGGTAAAGGATGGCAAAGTCGCTGTACGGGCGGTTGGTGCGCAGGTGCAAGGTGAGGATTTCCATGGCCACGCGTTCGGCCTCGGCTTCCTCGTTCTTGCAGCGGATCACGCGGATCTCGTCGCCCACGCCCATTTCGCTCCACAGCTGCTTTTCGAACGCATGCGGATTGTTGGCGATCAACACGTTGGCGCAGCGCAGGATGCGGCTGGTGGAGCGGTAGTTCTGCTCGAGCATGACGATCTTCAGGGAGGGGTAGTCCTCCTTGAGCAGCATCAGGTTCTCAGGGCGTGCGCCGCGCCAGGCGTAGATCGACTGGTCGTCGTCGCCCACCACGGTGAACTGGTTGCGCATGCCGATCAGCATCTTCACCAGCAGGTATTGGCTGGCGTTGGTGTCCTGATATTCGTCTACCAGCAGGTAGCGCACACGGTTTTGCCAGCGTTCCAGCACCTCGGGGTGCTCCTGGAACAGTTTGACTGGCAGCAGGATCAGGTCATCGAAGTCCACTGCGTTGAACGCCTTGAGCGTACGCTGATAGTGGGTGTAGACGATGGCTGCGGTCTGCTCGCGTGGGTTGCGCGCCTTTTCCAGGGCTTCTGGCGGCAGGACCAGGTCGTTCTTCCAGGCACCGATCATGTTCTTGATCTCGTCGATGCCGTCGTCGCCGGAGTATTCCTTCTGCATGATGTCCGACAGCAACGCCTTGATGTCGGACTCGTCGAAGATCGAGAAACCCGGCTTGTAGCCCAGGCGCTCGTGTTCCTTGCGGATGATGTTCAGGCCCAGGTTGTGGAACGTACACACGGTCAGGCCACGGCCTTCCCCCGGGCGCAGCAAGGTGGCGACCCGCTCCTTCATCTCGCGCGCGGCCTTGTTGGTGAAGGTCATCGCCACGATGTACTGGGCGCGGATGCCGCAGTTCTGGATGAGGTGGGCAATCTTGCGCGTGATCACGCTGGTCTTGCCCGAACCTGCACCGGCGAGCACCAAAAGAGGGCCGCCGACATAGTCACGGGCTTCCTGCTGCCGGGGATTGAGTCGGGACATGCTAGAAACCGGGGGTCGCCAGAAAATAGCCGCGCATTCTAACAGGCATGGGGCCGTTGTGGCGCGACCGTCTGACGTCTGAGTCAGACTTTTGTCCATCTAATTATTAGTGTCACTAATGCTAGTAGCTGAAAAAATCATATTTGCCGGTTTGATTCGTTTCGCGCAGGATGCACGACAAAATACGTCGGAATGCTACGATCGAAAAAACATGCATAAAATTGAAAATCATTTTCATTGAATGCAGTAGCATGCCCGCCAGATCTCGTTGCACCGTCAAGCCCTAAGGAGCCCGCTTGTCCACGCCTGTCGAACCTCTGCGTTTGCTGCTGTTGGCCGATGAGCCGGAATGGGCTGCCTCGTTGCACGCGTGCATGCCTGCACTCGGTGGCAGCGCCGTGCTATTGACTGCGCCAAACTGGGAGGCGGTCGACAGCCTGTTCAGCCATGATCGCCAGGCCGTCGTGCTGGCAACACCCGCCTTGCAGCCCGCCCCCGGGCGTTGCGAGCTGCCGACTATTCTGCTGCTTGAACACGAGCCTGAGGCAGCGCCCAGCGCTGTCAGTGACTGGCTGGTGCGCGACCAGCTCAACGCCGATACCCTGCGCCGCTCACTGCGCCATGTGCGAGAGCGAGGGGTGCTGGTCGCCACCTTGCAGCGCCTTGCCGAGCAGGACCCGCTGACCGGCATCGCCAACCGCCAGGGCTTCCAGGCTTTGCTCAATGCACGCCTGGCCGAAAACGAAGGCCGTGGTGTCGCGCTTGGCCACCTGGACCTGGACAACTTCCGCCACGTCAACGACGCCCTGGGCCACCAGAGCGGTGACCGGTTGATCCTGCAGGTGGTGGCACGGCTGAAGCATCAGCTGGAGGCGGGTGACCAGCTGGCACGTCTGGGTAGCGACGAGTTCGCCCTGCTGATCGACACCCGTCGCGATGCCAATCGCGCCGAATGGATTGCCGAGCGCATCGTCGAGGCCTTGGCCGAGCCCTACTGGATCGACGGCGAGAGCCTGCTGCTGGGCTGCAGCCTGGGCCTTGCACATGCTCGCGCGCAGAGCGGCGCCGATCCGTTGATGTGGCACGCGCACATCGCCATGCGTCAGGCCAAGGGCAGCCAGGGCTGCACCTTCCATGTGTTCAACGAACGCATCAACCGCAACGCCCGCAGCCTTGCCGACCTGGAAAGCGAGTTGCGCCGCGCCCTGCGCCGCGACGAACTGGAGCTTCACTATCAGCCCCGCCTGAACCTGGCTGACGGGCGCATTGTTGGCCTGGAGGCGCTGGTGCGCTGGCGCCATGCCGAGCGTGGGCTGCTGCCACCCAGTGAGTTCGTGCCACTGGCCGAGCAGAGCGGCCTGATCGTGCCCTTGGGTTATTGGGTTATTTCCCGTGCCCTGCGCGACATGCAGGCATTGTGCGAGCGTGGCCTGGAACCGCTGCACATGGCGGTCAACCTGAGTTTCCGTCAGTTCCAGGACAGCCAGCTACTGGCCACGTTGAGTCGCCTGATCCTTGAGCACGGTGTGGATGCCCGCTGGCTTGAGTTCGAGCTGACCGAGACAGCGGTGATGCGCCGCAACGAGGTGGTGCGCCAGACCATGGACGCGCTGGGCCGCCTGGGCGTGCGCTTCTCGCTCGATGATTTCGGCACCGGGTTTTCTTCGTTCGTGCACCTCAACAGCCTGCCGATCACCTTGCTCAAGGTGGACCGCAGCTTTGTTGCGGGAATGGAAATGCGCGAAGAGAACCGCAAGCTGGTACACGCCATGATCAACCTGGCGCACAACCTCAACCTCGAGGTGGTGGCCGAGGGTGTGGAGAGTGAAGAGCAGCTGGGGTTGTTGCGCGGGTTTGGCTGCGACCAGGTGCAAGGCTTCCTGGTCAGCAAACCGCTACCGATAGGGGAATTGATGGCGTATTTGCTGCAGGCGCCCGGACGCCAGTTGGAGGCCGTCCTGTAGGAGCGGGTTTACCCGCGAATAGGCCCCCACGTCAGGCCGAAGCCGTCGCCTTCCCGGTAGCCCAAGCCTTCCCCAACAACCGCTTCATCCGCCACTCAAAACCAAAGGTCAGCGCCACCGCCGCACATGCCAGCCCCAGCGCCAGCCCCCACCAGATCCCTACTGCACCACCGCCCAGCGTAAAGGTGAACAGCCAGGCACTCGGCGCCCCCACCAGCCAATAGCACACCAGCCCGATCAGGAAGGTGGTCTTGGCATCTTTCAACCCACGGATCGAGCCCATGGCAATCGTCTGCATGCCGTCGAACAGTTCGAACCACGCCGCCACCATCAACAACTGCACGGCCACCTGGAAGATCGCGGCAAAGGCCGGGTCATTACGGTCGATGAACAGGCCTACCAGTGCTTCGGGCAGCAGCAGGAACAGCGTGGCGAAGGCAAACATGATCATGGCCCCAAACCCGATGCCCACCCGCCCGGCGCTGCGCGCCGCCAGCAGGTTGCCAGCGCCGTAGTACAGGCCGACGCGCATGGTCACCGCATAGGACAAGCCAGTCGGCACCATGAATGCCGTGGACACGATCTGCAGGGCAATCTGGTGCGCCGCCAGTTCGGTGCTGCCCAGCACGCCCATGCACAGCGCGGCGAAGGCGAACAGGCCCACTTCCACCATGTAGGTACCGCCAATCGGCAGGCCCAGCCGCCACAGCTCGCGCAGGGCCGCCAGTGATGGGCGTGACAGGCCCTTGCGCAGCGGGTAGGCGGTATAGGCCGGATGCCAGCGGATATACAACGCCAAGGCAGTGGCCATGCCCATCGACACCACTGCGGTGACCAGACCGATACCCATCAGGCCCAGCTTGGGCAAGCCGAACATGCCTTCGATCAGTGCCACGTTGAACAGGTAGTTGAGCACCGTGCCGAACAAACTGATGACCATCACCGGGGTCGAGCGACCCAGCGCGCTGGTGAAGCCACGCAAGGCCATGAAGGTCAGATAACCGGGCAGGGCCAGTGGCAGCAGGGTGAGAAATTCGGCGGCCGAGGCCACGTTCTCGGGCTTCTGCCCGAAAAGCAGCAGCACAGGTTCAAGATTCCACAACACCAGCGCGGCGAACAGCGCCAAGGCCCAGGCCAGCCACAGGCCGTTCTGCGCCAGTCGGGTGGCGCCTTCGATGTCGTTGGCACCCTTGCGAATGGCCACCAGCGTGCCGACGGCGGCGATCACGCCCAGGCAGAAGATCGATACGAACGAATAGCTGGCTGCCCCCAGGCCACCACCCGCCAAAGCCTGAGGGCTGATGCGGGCCATCATCAGGGTGTCGGTCAGCACCATCAGCATGTGCGCCAACTGCGAGGCAATCAGCGGCCCGGCCAGGCGCAGCAAAGCCTTGAGTTCTGTGGTGGGCGCGACGTGCATGGGGGCAGTCCTTCATTCTGGGGTGATCAACGAAGGGCGATTCTGAGGCTTCGGTCAACTTTGCACAAAAGGATAAAAGCGATAGTTGGCATGAGTTGAACTCATGTATATAGGCTTCTCGGTGATTTGCCTCACACGCCCATATTGCAGGTGCCTCATGCCACGCCAGCTACCACCGCTGTATGCCCTGCGCGCATTCGAAGCTGCCGCGCGGCTAAGCTCCTTCACCCGTGCGGGCGAAGAGCTTTCTATCACCCAAAGCGCCATCAGCCGGCATATCCGTACGCTGGAGGAGCATTTTGCCTGCCGCCTGTTCGTGCGCAGTGGCCGCAGCCTGCAACTTACCGAAGCGGGGCGGGTACTGCTGCCGGGCGTGCGCGAGGGCTTCGCGGCGTTTGAGCGGGCCTGTGAAACCTTGTGTGGTGAAGACGACATACTGCGCATGAAAGCCCCCTCGACCCTGACCATGCGCTGGTTGCTGGCGTGCCTTAGCCGCTTTCGGCATCTGCAGCCGGGCAATGAAGTGCAGCTGACCAGCGCCTGGATGGATGTCGACCATGTGGATTTCAACCAGGAGCCATTCGATTGCGCGGTGTTGCTCAGCGACGGGGTATTCCCGCCGGAGTGGGAGGTGCGCAAGCTGTTCCCTGAGCTACTGATCCCGGTCGGCGCGCCGGACCTGCTCGACGAGGAGCCCTGGGATGTTTGCAGGCTGGCCTCTGTCGAACTGCTGCACCCCACGGTGGACAAGCGTGACTGGCGGGAATGGCTGGAGCGGATGGGGCTTGGCGACCAGGTGTCGCTCAAGGGCGGCCAGGTGTTCGATACCCTGGAGCTGGGCATGATTGCCGCGGCGCGTGGCTACGGGATATCCATGGGCGACCTGCTGATGGTGGCCGAAGATGTGGCGCAGAAGCGCTTGAGCCTGCCATGGCCGACGGCGGTGCCCAGCGGCATGGATTACTACCTGGTGTGGCCGCGCACCCGGCGAGGCGGCGAGCGGTTGCGGCGGTTGAGTGCGTTCCTGGAAGGCGAGGTGGCGGCAATGGATTTGCCGGATGTGGAAATCCTGCCGCGTCTTTGATCACCTGCACCGGCCTCTTCGCGGGCTCGCCCGCTCCCACAGGTCGTATGCCCTGTACCTGTGGGAGCGGGCGAGCCCGCGAAGAGGCCGGTACAGATTTACATCGAACCCAGGTTCAACGCCTGTGCACAGGCCTGCAGCGACCGGCGCTCGCTTTGCGCATACAGCGCCAGCTCATCCTGTACCTGCAACCCCAGCGCCGCTTCGAACGCTTCGCGGTTGGCGTTGCTGCCGTATTCGGCCTGCGCATCGTCGCCCAGGTTGGATTGGAAGATCCCCGCCGCACTCACCGGCAGGAAGTCCTCGTACACCAGCGCCTCGAAGTGCACGTGGCCCGCGTCGATCAAGCCTTGCAGGGTGGTCGGGCGGCCTTCCTGGTCGCGTGCGGCCAGGCCTTTCTCGGTGGCGAAGTAGCGGAAATATGCGAGGCCCTGTTCGCGCATTTGCGCCAGGTCATCCGGGAACTCGGCAAAGTTTGCCTGTAGCAGCGCCATGTAACGCTCGGCATTGGCTTCGGCCGGAGCGCCACCCAGCGCAGCGCGGGTAGCGTCGAGCAACTTGTCGTAAAGCTGGCGACCTTTCGGCGTCAGCGCCGCGCCGCGTTGCTCGATTTCGCCAAAGCGCGCGGTGTGGCTGCCTTCGCGGCCTTGTTGGTCGCGGAAGGCGACCGTTTCTTGCAGGGCCTTGAAGCTGGTCTGGCGCAGCAGGATCGGGTGGCGGCGGGTGGGCGGGCCTTCAACCACGGCCTTCGGCGGGATGCCCTTGGCAGGCATGCCGAGCTGGATTGCATCGATATCCAGGGTACGCGGGGTCAGGTGGTTGATGTGCGGGCCCTTGAAGGCCACCACATCGGCGATCAGGCGGTGTTGGTCGTGCAGCTGCTGGTATTGCTCGGCCGTGACGGTAGCGTCCTGGTGCCAGCGGAAGGTGTGCAGCGCTTCCTGCACGAACGTCTCTGCATCCGCGGCGTCAAGGCCACCCTCGCGCTCACACTGGGCGATCAGTTCGAGGGCGCGGGAGGTGAAGATCTGGCGCTTGGCCAGGATGCTCTGTGCCAGCTCGCGCAACTGCGGGTTGTCGATCAGCTCCAGGCGCAGCAGCGAGGTGAACACACGGAACGGGCTGACATGCAGCGATTGCTCGTGCACCGCGCGAAAGGCAGTGGAATGCACCGGTACGCCAGCGGAGCTGAGGTCATAATAGCCGACCGGTTGCATGCCCATGACGGCGAACAGGCGGGCGATGGTGGCCAGTTCTTCGGCGGTGCCGACGCGGATGGCGCCGTGACGTTCCTGGTCCAGGCGCTCGATTTCGCCGGTCCAGCGCAGGGCCTCTGCCACTTCGGGTTGCTGGGCCATCACCTGCTGGTTGATTTCGCTCACCAGCTCCAGCAGCGTGCCGTACAGCGGCACTTCCTGTTTGTACATGAGCGACATGGCGGCAGAGAACTGCGCGCGGATGCTGTCTGGGCTGACGAAATCGTTGGCGGGCATCGCTAGCTTCCTGGTTGGGTTCGGACGCTTACATGAAAGCTGGGAATGCACTTTGCTCACAAGCGAAAAAAAGTGAGTGTGTCATTCCTTTTTTGATCGACCTCGACGGCCCTTTCCCGGCTAAAGCCGCGCCTACGCGGTCCCCGTAGGAGCGGCTTTAGCCGCGAAGAGGCCGTCAAACCTGCAACTGCTCGCCAATCCATTCCACCAGCGCCCGCACCTTTGGCACCTCTGCCGCATGCTCGGCATACGCCAGGTAATGCGCTCCGGCACTGCGCATTGCATGGTTCCACGGCACCACCAGGCTACCGTCGGCCAGTTCCTTCGCCGCCAGGTAGCGCGGCACCAGCGCTACCCCGCACCCGGCCTGTGCTGCACTCAACGCCATATAGAACGTATCGAAGCGCGGCCCGTGGTAAGCGCTGACGCTCTGCAGGTCCTGCTCCAGGAACCACTCATGCCAGGCCTCCGGGCGCGAGGTGCTTTGCAGCAGCACCAGCTCGGCCAGCTCCTCGGCACCGGCCAGCTTGCGCCCGGCCAGCAGCTCTGGCGCACACACCGGCACCACCTCCTCGCGAAACAACTCCACGCAAGTGGCCCCCGGCCAGGTGCCCTGGCCATAGAAGAACACCACGTCAGCCGAGCCTTGCAGCAGGGCGAACGGCTCCATCTCGTTGCGAATGTCCAGGTGGATATTGCCGTGCCGTTTGCCAAACCCCTTGAGGTGCGGGATCAACCAGCGCACGCCAAAACTCGGTTGAGTGGCTACCTTCAATATCTCGGTCTGCTCGCCGTAGGTGAGCACATAGCGGCTGGACATATCCACCTGGGTCAGGATTTTGTTGACCTCGGCCAGGTACAGGCTGCCGGCCGGGGTCAGCTGCAAGCGCCGGCGGATGCGCAGGAACAGGTGGTGGCGCAGCATGTCTTCCAGCTGCGCCACCTGCTTGCTGACCGCGCTCTGGGTCAGGTGCAGTTCTTCGGCGGCACGGGTAAAACTCAGATGGCGGGCTGCAGCTTCAAAGCACTGCAGGGCGGTCATGGAGGGTACCAGGCGTTTTGACATAGCGGTCTCTGCGGCTCAAATCATTACCTGACGGAATGATATGCGGAATAAAGGTCGTTTGTTGTACCTATGTGATCGGATTAATACTGATCCACATCATTTTTCCACCCCATCACCGATGTAGGAGATGCACAAATGGTTGCTGGATTGCTCGAGCGCCTTGGCGTTGCCGCCGAGGCTTACACCCAGGGCGACTACCCTGTTCACACGCCGATCGACGGCAGCCAGATCGCCTCGGTGAAACTGCTCGGCAAGGCCGAGACCATCGCCCGCATCGATCAGGCCCAGAGCGCCTTCGAAGCCTGGCGCAGTGTGCCGGCTCCGCGCCGTGGCGAACTGGTGCGCCTGTTCGGCGAAGTGCTGCGTGAGCACAAGGCCGACCTCGGCGAGCTGGTCTCGATCGAAGCCGGCAAGATCACCCAGGAAGGCCTGGGTGAAGTGCAGGAAATGATCGACATCTGCGACTTCGCCGTTGGCCTGTCGCGCCAGCTGTACGGCCTGACCATCGCTTCCGAGCGCCCAGGCCACCACATGCGTGAAACCTGGCACCCGCTGGGTGTGGTCGGCGTGATCAGCGCCTTCAACTTCCCGGTTGCCGTGTGGGCCTGGAACACCGCCCTGGCCCTGGTGGCCGGCAACTCGGTGGTATGGAAACCGTCCGAGAAGACTCCGCTGACCGCCCTGGCCTGCCAGGCGTTGTTCGAAAAAGCCCTGAAAGCCTTCGGCGATGCTCCGGCTGGCTTGGCACAACTGGTGATCGGCGGCCGTGAAGCTGGCGAAGCCATGGTCGACGACCCGCGCGTACCGCTGGTCAGCGCCACCGGCAGCACCCGCATGGGTCGCGAAGTCGGCCCACGCGTTGCTGCCCGCTTCGGCCGCAGCATCCTGGAACTGGGCGGCAACAACGCCATGATCCTGGCCCCGAGCGCCGACCTGGACCTGGCCGTGCGCGGCATCCTGTTCTCGGCTGTCGGCACTGCCGGCCAGCGTTGCACCACCCTGCGCCGCCTGATCGTGCACCGTTCGATCAAGGACGAAGTGGTTGCCCGCGTCAAAGCCGCCTACGGCAAAGTGCGCATCGGCGACCCACGTAAAGACAACCTGGTCGGCCCGCTGATCGACAAGCAGTCGTTCGACGCCATGCAGGGCGCACTGGCCAAGGCCCGCGACGAAGGTGGCCAGGTATTCGGTGGCGAGCGTCAGCTGGCCGACCAGTACCCGAACGCCTACTACGTTTCGCCAGCCATTGCTGAAATGCCGGCGCAAAGTGACGTGGTGCGCCACGAAACCTTCGCACCGATCCTGTACGTGCTGGCCTACGACGACTTCGAGGAGGCCCTGCGCCTGAACAACGAAGTGCCACAAGGTCTGTCGTCGTGCATTTTCACCACCGACATCCGTGAAGCCGAGCGCTTCCAGAGCGCCTCGGGCAGCGACTGCGGCATCGCCAACGTCAACATCGGTACCAGCGGCGCCGAGATTGGTGGTGCGTTTGGTGGCGAGAAGGAAACCGGCGGTGGCCGTGAGTCGGGCTCGGATGCCTGGAAAGGCTACATGCGTCGCCAGACCAACACCGTGAACTACTCGCGCGAGCTGCCGCTGGCGCAGGGTATCGTGTTCGACTGATGTATTGATGCTGCATGGCCGGGGGCCTGGCCCCCGGTTCGCGGGTAGACCCGCTCCTACAGGGTTCGTCCAAGCGACACCGACCCCTGTAGGAGCGGGTTTACCCGCGAAAGGGCCGCCCTGCGGCCCCAACAAGAACAAATTGCTGGAGCCGGCCATGTCCGAACTGCGTCAACAATGCTTGTGGGAACACGTCAGCAAACCGACCGTCGCCGCCCAGGCCCTGGCCGGTGAGCACAAGGCCGATGTCTGTGTGATCGGCGGCGGTATTACCGGCCTGTCGGCGGCCATCCACCTGCTCGAACAGGGCAAGTCGGTGATCGTGCTGGAGGCCTGGAAGATCGGCCACGGTGGCTCCGGGCGCAACGTAGGCCTGGTCAACGCCGGCACGTGGATCCGCCCCGACGACGTCGAGGCCACCCTTGGCCAGAAGCAGGGTAGCCGCCTGAACAAGGTGCTTGGCGAAGCCCCGGCTGAAGTGTTCGCCATGATCGAGCGCCTCGGCATCGACTGCCAGGCCCAGCACAAAGGCACGCTGCACATGGCGCACAACGCCACCGGTATCGCCGACCTCGAAGCGCGTCACGAACAATGGCGCCGCCGAGGTGCCGACGTCGAGCTGCTGACCGGTGCCCAGTGCCAGGAATACTGCGGTACCGACAAGATTTCCGCTGCGCTGCTTGATCGCCGTGCTGGCACCATCAACCCCATGGGCTACACCCAGGGCCTGGCGGCTGCTGTAACGCGCCTGGGCGGCAAGATTTTCCAGCAGTCTTCGGTCGAAGGCCTGGAGCGTGAAGGTGATGGCTGGCGAGTGAAGACTGCGCGTGGCGCTGTGCGCGCCGAAAAGGTGGTGATTTCCACCGGCGCCTACACCGAAGGTGACTGGAGCAACCTGCAGAAGCAGTTCTTCCGCGGTTATTACTATCAGGTAGCCTCCAAACCGCTGCAGGGCATCGCAGCCGACAAGGTACTGCCACATGGCCAAGGTTCGTGGGACACCCGCACCGTGCTCAGCAGCATCCGCCGCGACGATCAGGGCCGCCTGCTGCTCGGCAGCCTGGGCCGGGTCGACAACAAGCCAGCCTGGTTCGTGCGCAGCTGGGCCGATCGCATCCAGAGCCACTATTACCCGGAGCTGGGCAAGGTCGAGTGGGAAATGCACTGGACCGGCTGCATCGACTTCACCCCTGACCACCTGATGCGCCTGTTCGAGCCGGCGCCTGGGTTGGTGGCGGTGACTGGGTACAACGGGCGGGGTAACACGACCGGCACCGTGATTGGCCGGGCGTTTGCCGAGTTCCTGCTCAAGGGCGAGGCGGACAGCCTGCCGATTCCGTTTTCGCCGATGAGCGGTGTGAGCGCGCCTTCGCTGCGGACAGCGTTCTATGAGTCCGGTTTTTCGCTGTACCACGCGGGGCAGTGCCTGAGGGTTGTGTTGTAAGTACTGGCCTCTTCGCGGGTAAACCCGCTCCTACAGGTTCACCACAGCCCTCTCAGGCGGTGCACTACTTGTAGGAGCGGGTTTACCCGCGAAGAGGCCGGCACAGGCTCACTTGTGCAACCAACTCAGGAAGCCACCCTTCTTGATTGAAGCCGGCTTCTGCAACAACAACGACTCCCGGCTCTGCCGCCGGAACCGCTGCAATTTGCTCAACGCCGTCTGCACTTCGCCACGCTGCTGCAAACAGCTCTTCACCTGTTCCTTGTCGATCCGGTACAGCACGCAACTGGTCAGCGTGCGGAATTCGGCCAGCGAATCTTCTTCGTCGATGATCCCCTCGATCCCCAGCACCTCACCCGGCCCCATGCGTCCGGCTTCCAACAGTTTGTCTCCGTCGCGCACCGAGGCCGATACCACACCGCTGCCAATCACCAGCAGATGATCGGAATGCTCGCCCACCCCCAGGATCACCTGGTCCGCCAGGTACTCGACTGCAGTCATGCGCTGGCTCAACGCATCGCGCTCTTCGTCACTCAGCGAGCGGAACACTCGCACCTCATCCAGCACCTCGCGCTGGCGGCTGCGCGGCGGCACGGCCAGGTCGACGTTCCACATCACCCCGCTGGCCTCCAGGTGCCGGTGCGCCAGGTCGAACAGCTGGTTACGTGCATCGCCCTTGGCGCCCGCATCGGCCACGAAGCCGCTGGCCTCGTACTCCACCGACTCCAGAGTCGAGGCCTTTACCGTCACCTTCGGCTTCGGGGTTGCAAGGATGGCACTGACGCCCTGCAAGGCTTTTTCCAGCGCATCGAACACGCGCTTGGGCCGCACCTTGGCCGGGACCACCACGCTGATCGATACCCCGTGCACATCGGCCGGGCGACTGTGGTTGAGCAGCCGCGCCTTGGCCGCTACCGAGTTGGGGATCACCGCCAGGCTGCCGGTTCCGGTCAGCAGGCGCGTGGCGCGCCAGTCGATATCCAGGACCTTGCCTTCGGTGCCGTCAATGGAGATTGAGTCGCCAATCTGATAGGGCCGCGTGGTGTTCAGCACGATGCCGCTGAAGACGTCAGCCAGTGTGCTCTGCAGCGCCAGGCCGATGACGATGGCCATTACCCCGGAGGTGGCCAGCAGGCCCTTTACCGGCAGTTGCAGCACGTAGCCTGCGGCCGCGACCACGGCGGCGAGGAAGATCAACGCCCCCAGCACATCCTGCAGCAAGCGCCCGCCATGGCTGCCACGGGCCACCAGCAACAGGCCGAATACCACGGTTACCGTGCGCGCACCGAACAGCCACCAGCCGATGGCCAATACCGTGGCCATCAGGTTGCGCGAGACATCGTCGGGCCACGGCGGTGGTTGCAGCGGGCTCATGCCAGCGGCCATCAGCACTGAGCTGAACAGCAGGAAGATCACCAGGCGCGCGCTGATGCGCCAGGCATGGTGCTGAATGGGGATCAGTTGCCAAAGCACGAGGTCGAGCAGGATCAAGGCGCAACCGAGCAACAACGGGGACGACTGGATGAACGCCAGCATGGTGATCTCGGGGGTGAGGGGAGGGCTGTGGGTAGTAATAGAGCAGGTTTGCCAGGCAGGCAATGCAAGCCTGTGCTGGCCCCTTCGCGACTTGCCCGTTCCCACAGGTAAAGCGCTGGTTTTGAATCTTGTGCGATCCCTGTGGGAACGGGCGTGCCCGCGAAGAGGCCAGCAAAACCAACGCCAATCTATCGTTCCTAAAACAGAACGCTAAAGGCAAAAACCACTATCTACCGCTCCAAAGGTGGTGGTTTTAATCTTCTCCCATCAACGCGAAACACCCAACTTACTGAACATCAAAACCCTTAGGAGCTACCCCCATGACCCACTTCAAATACAACCGCCTGAACAAAGACGACGCCGCTGTACTGCTGGTTGACCACCAGGCGGGCCTGCTGTCCCTGGTGCGGGACATCGAGCCGGACGCGTTCAAGAACAACGTGCTGGCCCTGGCCGACCTGGCCAAGTTCTTCAACCTGCCGACCATTCTTACCACCAGCTTCGAGCAAGGCCCCAACGGCCCACTGGTGCCAGAGCTGAAAGCCCTGTTCCCGGACGCCCCTTACATTGCCCGCCCTGGCCAGATCAACGCCTGGGACAACGAAGACTTCGTCAAGGCCGTGAAGGCCACTGGCAAGAAGCAACTGATCATCGCCGGCGTTGTGACTGAAGTGTGCGTAGCTTTCCCGGCCCTGTCGGCCCTGGAAGAAGAGTTCGACGTGTTCGTGGTCACTGATGCCTCCGGTACCTTCAACGCCATGACCCGCGACGCCGCCCACGACCGCATGAGCCAGGCAGGTGCGCAACTGATGACCTGGTTCGGCGTGGCCTGTGAGCTGCACCGCGACTGGCGCAACGACATCGAAGGCCTGGCCGCGCTGTGCTCCAACCACATCCCGGACTACCGCAACCTGATGACCAGCTACAACGCCTTCAACGCCAACAAGTAAGCGCAATTGCCGCGGGCACCGCCAATCGGTGCCCGCCCAGGGCAGCACACCTATTCAATCCAGCGCCCGTCCGCCGTAGCACAGTGGATGCGGGCAAGCTCATCCCAAGGAACGCCGATGAACACCGCACTCCATGACAACCGCGAAGTGGTCACCGTATGCCTGCAACACAAGGTGCTTGATGGCTCGCCGGGCACCCCGGCAGCGCAACCGCCGCGCTGGAAGCAGGCACTGCTGACCTACCTGGTGATCTGCCCGATGACCATGGTCATCCCGCAACTGCTGGCGCCGCTGTTTGCGCGCTTCCCGCAGCTGGGCGGCGTGATTACCGGCAACCTGATCGTCAACCTGTTCGTCATCCTGCCCGTGGTGTTCTACATCATGCCTTGGGTAACCCGCCGCTGCGCCAACTGGCTGCGCGGCTGAGCCGACGCCTTCATCTCGACACTTTCAAGGAGATACCGCTATGAGCACGTTCGTTACCCGCGATGGCACTTCGATCTATTTCAAGGACTGGGGCAGCGGCAAGCCCGTGCTGTTCAGCCACGGCTGGCCGCTGGATGCCGACATGTGGGATTCGCAGATGGAGTTCCTGGCCAGCCGCGGTTACCGCGCCATCGCCTTCGACCGCCGGGGTTTCGGCCGCTCGAGCCAGCCGTGGAACGGTTACGACTACGACACCTTCGCCGATGACATTGCCCAGTTGATCGAGCACCTCGACCTGCGCGACGTCACCCTGGTGGGCTTCTCGATGGGGGGCGGTGATGTCAGCCGCTATATCGCCCGCCACGGCAGCGAGCGGGTGGCCGGGCTGGTGTTGCTGGGCGCGGTGACGCCAGTGTTCGGCAAGCGTGACGATAACCCTGACGGTGTCGACCTGTCGGTGTTCGAGGGCATCCGGGCCGGCCTGCGTGCCGACCGCGCGCAGTTCATCGCCGATTTCGCCACGCCGTTCTACGGCCTGAACCATGGGCAGCAGGTGTCCCAGGGTGTGCAGACGCAGACCCTGAACATTGCGCTGATGGCGTCCATCAAAGGCACCCTGGATTGTGTGACGGCCTTCTCGGAGACCGATTTCCGTCCGGACATGGCCAAGGTCGATGTGCCGACGTTGGTGATCCATGGCGATGACGACCAGATTGTGCCGTTCGAGACCACTGGCAAGCAGGCGGCGGAGCTGATTCGTGGCGCCGAGCTGAAGGTGTATGCCGGGGCGCCGCACGGTTTTGCAGTGACTCATGCGCAGCAGCTGAATGAGGACTTGCTGGCGTTCCTTCAGCGGTAATTGTGGGAAACATTCGCGGGTAAACCCGCTCCTACAGACGTTGTAGGAGCGGGTTTACCCGCGAAGAGGCCGGCCCAGGCAGCAAAAAGCTTGACCAGGGCTAACCTTCTTCAACCCACCGCACATCCATTCAAGCCCAGGCCTTGCATCAACCGGCATGCTTCGCAGTCCCCCTGCCGGCCCCTAGTCGGAGAAGCCCATGTCCCAGGATCGCAACGACAAGACCCGTCGCCAGTTCCTCGCCACCAGCACTGTGCTTGGTGCCGCTGGCGCACTCTGGTCCGCATTGCCTTTTACCGGCCAAGCCGGTTCCGCTCACGCATCCACGCAAGGAGGTTCCATGACCGCCGACCTGATTCTGTTCAACGGCAAACTGCACACCGTTGACCGCGAAAAGCCCACCGCGACCGCCGTCGCCATCAAGGACGGCCGCTTCATCGCCGTGGGCAGCGACGCCGAGGCCATGGCCCACAAGGGCGCAGCCTCGCAGATCATCGACCTCAAGCAGCGCACGGTGATCCCGGGCCTCAATGACTCGCACCTGCACCTGATCCGTGGCGGTCTGAACTACAACCTCGAGCTGCGTTGGGAAGGGGTACCGTCAGTGGCCGATGCCCTGCGCATGCTCAAGGACCAGGCTGCGCGCACGCCTACCCCGCAGTGGGTGCGCGTGGTCGGTGGCTGGAACGAATACCAGTTCGCCGAAAAGCGCATGCCCACCCTGGAGGAAATCAACCAGGCCGCACCCGACACCCCGGTGTTCCTGCTGCACCTGTACGACCGCGCGTTGCTCAACCGCGCCGCGCTCAAGGCCGTCGGCTACACCAAGGAAACGCCGAACCCGCCAGGTGGCGAGATCCAGCGCGACAAGTTCGGCAACCCCACCGGCATGCTGATCGCCCGCCCTAACGCGATGATCCTCTACGCCACGCTGGCCAAGGGGCCTAAGCTGCCGCTGGAGTATCAGGTCAACTCCACTCGCCAGTTCATGCGTGAACTCAACCGGCTGGGCCTGACCAGCGCCATCGACGCCGGCGGCGGCTACCAGAACTTCCCCGACGACTACTCCGTGATCCAGGAGCTGGCCGACAACGATCAATTGACCGTACGCATCGCCTACAACCTGTTCACCCAGAAGCCCAAGGAAGAACTGGACGACTTCAAGAAGTGGACCTCCAGCGTCAAGCTGCACAGCGGTACCGACTTCTTGCGCCACAATGGCGCGGGCGAAATGCTGGTGTTCTCTGCCGCCGACTTCGAGGACTTCCTCGAGCCGCGCCCGGACCTGCCGCAGACCATGGAAGAAGAACTGGAGCCGGTGGTGCGCCACCTGGTCGAGCAGCGCTGGCCATTCCGCCTGCACGCCACCTACAACGAATCGATCACGCGCATGCTCGACGTGTTCGAGAAGGTCAACCGCGACATTCCATTCAACGGCCTGCCCTGGTTCTTCGACCACGCCGAAACCATCACCCCGCAGAACATCGAGCGCGTGCGTGCGCTGGGCGGTGGTATTGCCATCCAGGACCGCATGGCCTTCCAGGGTGAGTACTTCGTCGACCGCTACGGCGCCAAGGCCGCCGAGCAGACCCCGCCGATCAAACGCATGCTCGAGATGGGCGTGCCGGTTGGCGCGGGTACCGATGCCACTCGGGTGTCCAGCTACAACCCATGGACCTCACTGTACTGGCTGGTCAGCGGCAAGACGGTCGGTGGCATGGAGCTGTACCCGGAAGGCCTGAGCCGTGACACCGCGCTGCAACTGTTCACCCAGGGCAGCGCCTGGTTCTCCAGTGAGCAAGGCAAGAAAGGCCAGATCAAGGTGGGCCAGCTGGCTGACCTGGCAGCATTGTCGCTGGACTTCTTCAGTGTCGATGAAGAGGCGATCAAGGGCATCGAGTCGGTGCTGACCATCGTTGATGGCAAGGTGGTGTACGGTGCTGGCGAGTTCGACAAGTTTGGCCCACCGCAGGTGCCGGTGCTGCCGGAGTGGTCGCCGGTGACCAAGGTGCCTGGGCACTGGCGTGTCGGTACGCCATCGTTGGCAGCCGCGGTGCACCAGTGCAGCGGGCCTTGTGGTGTGCATGCGCACAGCCACGAAAAGGCGCGGCATTCGAGCGTGCCGGTAAATGACTTCCAGGGCTTCTGGGGGGCGCTGGGCTGTTCGTGCTTCGCTTTCTAAGCTGAGCTGATGTGACGAACGGGGGCCAATAACTGGCCCCTTTCTTGTGTCTTCAGTGCCGGCCCTTTCGCGGGTAAACCCGCTCCTACAACGGCCTGTTTCCAACGTCCGGTGTGTGTCTACCGCAGATCATGTGTAGGAGCGGGTTCACCCGCGAATGGGCCGTAAGGGCCGGCATCAATGGTGTGCCTTATGCTCCCCACCAGCCAATAGATGCCGAATCCGCACTTCAACCCCATCGGTCTGCAGCATCCTGACCCGCGCCTCGATCTTCAGTTCACCACGGGTCACCCGGTGGTGATGCCGCAGATGCTCCAGCCACGATTCCTCGAAGAAGAACTCCAGCCACAACGCCGGATCAGCACTGTCCCGCATCAACCCCCACGACAATGCGCCATTGCGCTTGCGCATCGCTTCCAGCTCCCGCGCCGCCTGCTGGAAGGCCTCGGCCTTGGTGGGGGCGATGTGGTACTCGACGGTGACCATCACCGGTCCGGCTTCCTTGTCCATATCATCGCTCAACACCGGCACCGGCCAATGCAGCGACGGCGTCAGCTCCTCTGCCTCGGTTTCCGGCAGCGCCACCTTGCAGGTCAGCAAGGTACCCAGCGCCAGGCCGCCTGCGGCCACCAGCAGGCTGAAGGTGAGCGTTGCATGGCTGGCCAGCGTGCCCCACAGCAGGCCACCACAGGCCATGGCGCCGAAGAAAATCAGAATGTATACCGACAAAGCCCGCGCCCTTACCCAGGCTGGCACCGAAGTCTGTGCAGCCACCTGCAGGTTGGACAGCACCGCGATCCACGCCGCGCCGCTGAGCAGCATCGCGGGCAGCAGCGCATAGAAATTGCGCACCAACGCCAGGGCCAGCAGGAACAGGGCATACAGCAGGCTGGCCAGTAACACCAGCCGGTCACGGCTGATGCGCTCACGCAGGCGCGGCAGCAAGGTGGCACCCGCCACTGCGCCAATACCGATGGCCGCCAGCAGCAGGCCGAAGTCCGCTGCAGTGCCGTGCATCTCGCCACGCACGATCAGTGGCAGCAGCGAAGTGCCGGCGCTGGCGCAGAAAAAGAACGCCAACGCGCGTAGCATCACGGCCTGCAAAGGCTTGGCACTGCGGGCAAAGCGAAGCCCAGTGCGCATGGCGCCAACGAAGCGTTCGGCCGGTAGCAGTGGTTCCTTCACCTCGCGCTTCCACAGGAACAACACCAGGATCACACCCGCGAACGAGATGGCATTCAGGGCAAAGGTCAGCCACGGGCCGACCATGCTCACCACCACCCCCGCCAGTGCCGGGCCGATGGCCCGTGACACGTTGATGCCGACACTGGAAAGCGCCACCGCGTTGGCCAGGTCCTCCTTGCCCACCAGTTCCGGTGTCAGTGCGCTCCACGCCGGCATCATCAGCGCTGTGCCGATGCCCAGTGCCAGGGTCAGCACCAGCAGTAAGGTGACGTTCATCATCCCGAGCAAGGTCAGGGCCGCCAGCACAACCGCTACGCAAGACATCCACAGTTGCACCAGCAACAGGTAGCGGCGTTTGTCGACGATGTCCGCCGCTGCGCCCGCCGGCAGGGCCAGGAAGAACATCGGCAACGAGCCGGCTACCTGGATCAACGCCACGTGCAGCGGGCTGGCCGACAGCGTGGTCATCAGCCAGCCGGCGCCCACCTCGTGCATCCAGGTGCCGATGTTGGAGGCGATGGTGGCGATCCACAGCATGCGGAAGGTGGTGTTACGCAACGGGCTCCAGGCACCTGAAGGGGATGTACTCATGTCAGAAGCTGCCTTTGAGTGGGTATTCGATGATCAGGTAGACGCGGTCGATATCATCGCCCGCCTGGGCTTGGTTGGCGCGGTGGCTGACGTGGGAGAACGACAGGCTCAGGTCCTTGGCAGCCCCCGACTGCACCACGTATTTCAGGTCGATGTCGCGTTCCCAGTGCTTGCCGCCGTCGCCGTACTGGTTCACATAGGCGCCGCCCGCAGGCGCATGGCTGCCGTCGATGCCGCGGCCGCTGACATAGCGGCCCATCAGGCTCAGGCCAGGTGCGCCGAGGGTGGCGAAGTTCAGGTCATAGCGCAGTTGCCACGAGTGCTCGCCAGGGCCGTTGAAGTCGGCGTACTTGATCGCGTTGGCCAGGTAGATGGAGTCGCCGCCGACGAAGTCGAACGGGGTGTCGCCCTCGACCTTCTGGTAGGCCAGGCTAAGCGCCTGGGCGCCGAAGCTGTACTTGGCCAGCAGGCTATAGGCGAGGGTGTCGATCGCCCCGGCGCTGGCGTTGCCGGTATCGCGGGTTTTGTACAGGTTGCCGTCCAGGCGCCAGTTGCCTTGGGCCAGGTTCAGGTTGAGGTAGGCCTGTCGCCAGGTGTTTTCCAGTTGCCCGGCATACAGTGCGGCGCCGAACGGCCCGTTGGGTGCGAAGGTGGCACCGGCCAGGCTGATGGCCCGGTTGTGGGTGGTCGCGCCGTAGCCGCTGAAGTCGTCGTGGGTGGAGCTGTTGTCCTGGTTGTTGAAGGCAGTGAAACGCCCGGCCTGCAGGCGCCAGTCGGGCTGGTCGGTGTTTTCCACCCACCAGCCGGTGGCGTATTCCGGGTGCAGGCGTTTGTCACCGGTGTCGAACACCGGGGTTTCCACCATCATCTCGCCATAGCGCAGTTGGGTGTTGCCTAACTGCATTTTGAGCGCGGCACCGGCGCTGGAGTACTCGGACTCGGCGCGGCCATCGCTGTCGCGTGGCAGCAGGCCGGTGCCGCTATGGCCGCGGCCGCCGTCGAGCTTGAGGCCAAGAAAGCCATGGGCATCGATGCCGACGCCGACAGTGCCTTCGGTGAAACCGGAACGCACCTCGCCGATGAAGCCTTGGGCCCATTCCTGGCGATAGTTCTGGCCGCTGCCGGAGGGCGAGCGGAAGTCACTGTGCAGGAAATAGTTGCGGCTGAGCAGCGACCAGCCGGGCGCTTCGGCGTGGCTCAGCGCCGGCCAGAGGGCGAGGGTGGCGAGCAGGGCGCGGCCTGGTCCGTGTGTGGCGCGGATCATGGGGAGCTCCGGGGGATGATCCGGGACTGTGGAGCAAGGATAGGCCAGGGGTCTTGTAAGGGTGTGCTGGGGGAGCGGTTTACCTGTGCCGGCCTTTTCGCGGGCGCGCGCGTTCCTACGGGTTTGCCACTGGCCCCGAGCCTTGTGCAATACCTGTGGGAGCGGGCATGCCCGCGAAGAGGCCGGCTCAGCCAGCCAGGCACTCAAGCCATGTCGCTGATGGCGAACTCCTCAGCCAGATGATCGATCAGCGCTCGCACCGAAGGCAGCAACCCACGTCGCGATGGGAAGATCGCATGCACGATACCGCAACGCGGGTGCCAGTCCGGAATCAGCTCAACCAGACGTCCCGCCGCCAGATCCTCACGCACCGCCACCCGCGGCAAGTGGGCGATCCCCACTCCGGCCACCACGAAATGGCGCAGGGCAAACAGGTCGTCAGTCACCATGCGTGGTGTATGCGGGATGACGATGCTGCGGCTGTTGTCCTCACCCTGGAACAGTTCCCACTGGTACTCGCGCTGTGCACTGCCCCAATGCACGCTGGGTAGTGTGCCCAGCAGCTGTGGGTCAAACCCTTTGGGCAGTTGCGCCAGGTATTGAGGCTGGCCGACCAGGCACTGGGTGCTGTTGCTCAGCACCTTCATCACCATGTCAGTGTTCTCCAGCGGCGGAAAGCGCACCCGCAGAGCGATGTCGAAGCCCTCGTGCAACAGGTCGACACGGCGGTTGGTACTTTCGATGAACAGCTCCACCTGCGGGTACTTGAGCATGTAGCGGGTCAGCATCGGCCCGACCCAGGAGTTGAGCAGGGTGGTCGGGCAACTGATGCGCACCAGGCCGCGCGGTTCGCTGCGGTTGCGCTCGATGATTTCCGCCGCGCCCTCGGCCTCCACGCGCATGGCCAGGCAGCGGTTGTAATAGGCCTGGCCGATTTCGGTCAGCGAGCAGTGGCGGCTGGTGCGGTTCAACAGCCGCACACCCAGGCGGTCTTCAAGGTCGGCGATTCGCCGGCTGAGTTTTGACTTGGGCATGTCCAGCGCCCGCCCGGCCGGGGCGAAGCCGCCATGTTCGACGACCTGGGTGAAGTAGTAGAGGGAGTTGAGGTCTTCCAATGATCGGTCTCCGGGTATTGGGTTGCCTGTACCGGCCTCTTCGCTCGTAGGAGCGGCTTTAGCCGCGAAGAGGCCGACACAGCCCCTACAAATCCATCGTTCATAAATCAGAACGCTAAAGCCAGATTCTGCTAACTACCGCCGCAAAGGTGATGATTTTAATCTGTGCCCATCAACGCGAAACACCCCGGATTGCTGAAAAGTTCATAACCCTTAGGAGCACAGACCATGAGCAAATTCACCTACAACCGCCTGAACAAAGACGACGCTGCCGTACTGCTGGTTGACCACCAGGCTGGCCTGCTGTCGCTGGTGCGCGATATCGAGCCAGACAAGTTCAAGAACAACGTGCTGGCGCTGGCTGACCTGGCCAAGTTCTTCAACCTGCCGACCATCCTCACCACCAGCTTCGAGCAAGGCCCCAACGGCCCGCTGGTGCCGGAACTGAAAGCCCTGTTCCCGGATGCGCCGTACATTGCCCGCCCTGGCCAGATCAACGCCTGGGACAACGAGGATTTCGTCAAGGCGGTGAAGGCGACCGGCAAGAAGCAGCTGATCATTGCAGGTGTTGTGACCGAGGTTTGCGTGGCGTTCCCGGCGCTGTCGGCCTTGGAGGAAGAATTTGAGGTATTCGTGGTGACCGATGCTTCCGGCACCTTCAATGAGATGACCCGTGATGCCGCGCATGACCGCATGAGCCAGGCGGGTGCCCAACTGATGACCTGGTTCGGCGTGGCCTGCGAGCTGCACCGCGACTGGCGCAACGATGTCGAAGGGCTGGCTGCACTTTGCTCCAACCACATTCCGGATTATCGCAACCTGATGACCAGCTATAACGCGCTGACTGCGGGTAAGTAATCAACCACCAGCAACGTGCACAAAGGCCGGCTCTCTCTGTAGGGAGCCGGCCTTTCTTGTTTGCTGTACCGGCCTCTTCGCGGGCAAGCCCGCTCCCACAGGGATCGCGCAAGATTCAACGCCAGTGCAGTACCTGTGGGAGCGGGCGTGCCCGCGAAAGGGTCGGTGCAGGCGACTCAGTTCATGGGCTGTGACTCAATCCCATCCAGCAATGCCTCAACCAACCCTTCTGCCATTTCGAGTGCGTTCAGGTTGCTCCAGAACAGGCTCTTGCCTGTGTCATCCAGATGCTCCAGGGCTTTGTAGCCACAGTCGTAGGCGCCGCGCAGGTATTGGGCGACATGCACCAGGGCATCGTGGGCCGAGACGCCGGGGTTTACGGTAAACAATGCAGGATGGCCGGCATCGCAGCGGCTGAAAGAGCGTTGGGTGGTGTTGGGGAGGGGGGGATCCGGAACAATCTTTTTCATTGCAGTAAGCTCTCTAGGTTGTACTGCAACCATCCGTTTCCACGCGAAGGGTGGCAGTTGTACGCGGGGTGGAAAACCGGTGAGAGGCAACCCGGTAGGCCATACGGCCTCCCGCGCACAACTGCCATTGAAGACAGCACCTCAGATCAGACGGGTTTCCACACCCGATCGCTGAACCGACAGCGACCTGGTCAGCCTAGAGAGCAGGCCTTTCCCGGACAATCAGACGGGCGTCGACACGATGCGTAGGATAATTCCTCGGGATTGGCGCGAACGTAGGAAATGGTTCGCGGGGAAGTAGGACCCCGCTGAGAATTAGACGATCTTGTGATGGTTTTTTGTGCGTAATGGCGGCGAGGTGATCGTCAGGAAATTGCATGATGGCTTCTAGGTGCCTGGCGATAGTTTTTGGGCGCCCATGAGATCGAGCGCCGCCCGCGCGGCGCATCGCGAGCAAGCTCGCTCCTACATTTGTTTCGGGCCAATTATTCCTGTGGGATTTGCGCGCGAACGCTTTGGCGCATGGCTCGATATCGTGTCGTACAAACAAGGCGGTCGCGCGCGCAGGCACAGGCGATACTGGCCCGAAACAGATGTAGGAGCGAGCTTGCTCGCGAAGCGCCGCGCGGGCGGCGCTCGATCTCACAGGCACTACAACCCTCAAGGCATGCGCCAAAAGGCCTCAGTCCGCATCCGAATCAAACAACCGCTCCAGCTCCACCCGCGCCTCCTTGGCCGTCTGCATCACCTTGGCCCGGTCATCACGCACTTGCCCCTGGGCCTCCAGCACCTCTTCGTCATGCTGGGTAAACCGTGCAATGCGGTCCGCCGCCTGTTCATCGCTCAGGCCCAACCCCACCAGTGCCCGGCGGGTCATTTCCAGGCTGGAGTAGAACGTCTCGCGAATCGGCTCGGCGCCCACATCCGCCAATTTGTGCACATGCTGGCGGTTACGCGCCCGGGCCAGCACCTTCAGGTGAGGGTACAGACGCTTCACCCGTGCGGCGGTATGAATGGCGGCTTCAGGGTCATCAATGGTGATGATGAAATACTCCGCTTCACCCACCTTGGCGGCGTGCAACACCTCCGGGCGCAGCGGGTCGCCGTAGAACACCGGCACCTGTTCGAACATGCGGGTCATCTCGATGGTGTCCACCGAGGTTTCCAGGGCAATGAACGGGATCTTCTGTGCCCGCAGGATGCGCGCGACGATCTGGCCCATGCGGCCCATGCCGACGATCACCACCCGCGGTGTATCCGTCTGGATCTGCTTGTACTGCTCGGGCACTTCACGCGCCGGTTGCGGGCGTTTGAGGGCGCGGGCGCAACCCAGCATCAGCAGCGGGGTGATGGCCATTGACAGGGTAATGGTCATCAGCAGCAGGTCGTAGGTCTGGGTATCGAACAGGCCTTGGTCCTTGCCCAGCTTGAACACCACGAAGGCGAACTCGCCACCGGCCGCCAGCACCATGCCCAGGCGCAGGGCGCTGGCGCTGTTCAGGCCGCCGACCAAGCGGCCGACGCCTATCAGCAACAGCAGCTTCACGGCCACCAGCAACAGGGTCAGGCCCAGCACCACCAGTGGCATTTCCAGCAGCAGGCGCAGGTTGGCGCCCATGCCCACGCTGATGAAGAACAGCCCCAGCAGCAGGCCCTTGAAGGGTTCGATCTGCGATTCCAGCTCGTGACGGTATTCCGAGTCGGCCAGCAGCAGGCCGGCGAGGAAAGCGCCAAGGGCCATGGAGATACCCGCTTCTTCCATCAGCCAGGCGGTGCCGATCACTACCAGCAGTGCGGTGGCAGTAGACACTTCTGGCAGGCCGGTGCGGGCCACGGTGCGGAACACCGGGCGCAACAGGTAGCGACCGCCGATGATCACCACGGCGATGCTGGCGAATACCTTCAGGCCGTGTTGCAGGCTGTCGCCTTGGCTGGTGTCCGGGCCACTGGCGGCCAGCAGCGGTACCAAGGCGATCAGCGGGATCGCGGCGATGTCCTGGAACAACAGGATGGCGAACGCCAGACGGCCGTGCGGTGCATTGAGCTGCTTGCTCTCGGCCAGGCTCTGCAGGCCAAGGGCGGTGGACGAAAGCGCCAGGCCCAGACCGAGCACGATGGCTGCTGGTAGCGTCTGGCTGAAGCCGAACAGGGCGATGGCGCCGATGACTGCGCCGGTCAGCACCACTTGGGCAGTGCCGACACCAAACACCGACTTGCGCATCAGCCACAAGCGTTTGGGCGACAGTTCCAGGCCGATGATGAACAGCAGCAAAACCACGCCCAGTTCGGAAATGTGCGCCACGCTTTCTGTGTCGCGGATCAGGCCAAGTGCTTGCGGGCCTATGACCACACCGGCGAGCAGGTAGCCGAGCACGGCACCCAGTTGCAGGCGCTTGGCCAGAGGGACGGCGAGGACGGCGGCAAGCAGGAAGATCACCGCGGTTTGTAGAAGGCTGCCTTCGTGTGGCATTGGCTCGTACTCCATGAGCTGCCGGGGCAGCGTTCGAACAGTTTGACGGACAATTCTGAGGGGTGGGGTGGGGTCAGACAATCATCTGACGGGAAGAAACATTGTCCTGTTCAGAGTGACGATCGGTGCCGGCGCTTACCTGGGCTCAAGGCCTGTGCTATCTCTGTGGGAGCGGGCGCGCCCGCGAAGAAGGCAGCGCTAATCGGACTGTTCACCGCCACCAAACTGTGCCCGATACTGCGCCGGCGTCATGCCAATTCGCTCAAAGAATACCTTGCGCATGTGTCGATCACTGCCAAACCCGCACTGCGCCGCCACCACCTTCATCGGCAGGTCACCGCATTCGAGCAGCTTGCGCGCACGGTCGATGCGCGCATTCTGCAGGTACTGCAGCGGCGTAATGCCCACCTCGCGCAGAAACGTCCGGGCAAAGTTACGCCCGCTCATGGCCACCAGTTCGGCCATTTTCTGCACGGTGAACGCCTGATCGATGTGGTCGACGATATAGGCCTGCACCCGGGCAATCGGCGAGTCATCGCGTGGTACCGCAGCCAGCAATGGCCCGTAGGGTGTCTGCCCACCCTGACGGTGGCGGGCTACCAGCAGTACCTTGGCTACTTCCAGGGCCAGCGCCTTGCCATGGTCCTCGGCGACCACCGCCAGTGCCAGGTCGATCCCTGCTGTGATACCGCCCGAGGTGATCAGGCAGCGGTCCATCACGTAAATCTGCTCGGTCTCCACCTTGGCTTCGGGAAACGCCTGTGCCAGGCGCTCCACGTAGTTCCAGTGGGTGGTGCAGCGATAGCCATTCAGTAACCCGGCCCGCCCCAGCAGGAACACCCCGGTGCAGATGGCACCGAAGCGCTTTGCCTGGCGCACGGCCTTGGGCAGCCAGCGCTCGATCCCTGGCAGGGCGATGTCATAGGCCCCAGGGCCGCCCGGCACCAGCAACAGGTCGACGGCCTCCGGCAAGTCTTCCAGGCGCCGGTCGGCCACTACCTTCAGGCCGCATGAGCCGCGTACCACTGCTTGCCCCTCGGCCAAGGTCAGCAGCCGATATTGCCGTGCTGCAGGCAAGAACCGGTTGGCGATGGCGAATGCATCCATGGGACCGGTGACATCCAGCAGTAACACATCGTTGAACAGCACCATGGCCACGGTGCGGTGGGCGGGTTTTTCCTGCATACCTCTTTCGCCTTGAATGCCGACCGCGGGTAGCGGCCAGAAGCTGAATACGAAACGCATCTTAAGGTATCGGCAAAACGCCCAGGGCCAGCAGCGCACAATTAACAACAATTCAGGTTTGGCTCAGGACTTCGTCATGTGCCGGGGGCGAGACTTTCTGCATTGAACAGGAGAGTCGCCATGTACCCTGGGACGCCCGAAGCGCCGCTGCAAACCCCCGGCGCACTCACGCCCGCGCGGCTGCGCCGGGCCAAGGAGCTGATGTTGCATAGCCCGTTGTCGATCATCGAGATCGCCGCGGTATGCAACCTTACCCGCAGCCATTTTTCCCGCGCGTTCAAAGTCAACACCGGCCTTTCGCCGCAGGCCTGGCGCCTGCTGGCGCGCATGGAAAAGGCCAAGCGCTTGCTTGCCACCGAGGCGCCTATCACCCACGTGAGCCTGGAATGCGGCTTTTGTGACCAGGCCCATTTCACCCGTGCTTTCAGCCGCCTGGTCGGCCAGCCACCCAAGGCCTGGCGGCAGGCGCAGACACTTTCTTAAGCCAATGCTATCCACCGGTATAACCCCTGCGGACAGTGCCGGCCCGTTATCCCAACCCAAGGAGTCACCCCATGAGCCAACCCGATTACAAGCGCCTGAACAAAGACGACGCCGTGGTGCTGCTGGTCGACCACCAGACCGGTCTGATCTCGCTGGTGCAGGATTTTTCGCCCAACGAATTCAAGAACAACGTGCTGGCCTTGGGCGACCTGGCCAAGTTCTTTGGCCTGCCGACCATCCTCACCACCAGCTTCGAGCAAGGCCCGAATGGCCCGCTGGTGCCCGAGCTGAAAGAGATGTTCCCGGATGCGCCGTACATTGCCCGTCCCGGCCAGATCAACGCCTGGGACAACGAAGACTTCGTCAAGGCAATCAAGGCCACGGGCCGCAAGCAACTGATCATCGCCGGTGTGGTGACCGATGTGTGCGTGGCCTTCCCGACCCTGTCGGCGCTGGCGGAAGGCTTTGAAGTGTTCGTGGTGACCGATGCCTCGGGCACCTTCAACGAAACCGTGCAGCAAGCGGCTTGGGTACGCATGACCCAGGCGGGTGCGCAGATGATGAACTGGTTCTCGGTGGCCTGCGAACTGCACCGCGACTGGCGCAACGACATCGAAGGGCTGGGTAACCTGCTGTCGCAGCGTATCCCCAACTACCGCAACCTGATGAACAGCTACGCAGCGCTGGCCTCGCGCTGATGTAAACCTGTACTGGCCTCTTCGCGGGTAAACCCGCCCCTACAGCCGACCGTAGGAGCGGGTTTACCCGCGAAGAGGCCGGCACAGGCTATGCGTGATTCAAAGGCAGACTGACACGAATCCGGCATCCACCCAACTGCGACACCAGCGCCTGCAGCTGCCCGCCGTGGGCCTGAGCCACCGAACTACAGATCGCCAAGCCCATCCCCATGCCACCGGTCTTGGTGGTATGAAACGCATCGAATACGCGCTCACGCTCGTCCGCCGCGATCCCCGGCCCGTTGTCGTCCACGCAGATTTCCACCTCGTCCTCGACTACCGCCGACGTAATCTTCAGCACCCCGTCACAGCGATACCCCGCCAACGCTTCCAGGGCATTGGTAATCAGGTTGAACACCAGCTGCTGCAACTGCACCGGGTCGGCTGTCACGCACACCCCGGCCTTCAACCGTGTCTGCACATCCACCTTGCCCTTGGCGGCGTCGGCCGAGGTCAGGCGCACCACCTCGCGGATCAATTCGTCCAGCTTCACCGCCTTGAGTTGCATCGGTGACTGCTTGGCCAGGGACCGCAGCGCCCGCACGATGTTGCCGGCCCGTTCGCTGTCGTTGCGGATGTCTTCCAGGCCGGCAATCGCTTCTTCCAGGTCGGGTTTGGTGCGTTTCAGCCAGCGCAGGCTGGCCGCGGCATTGGAGGCGATGCCCAGGAGCGGCTGGCTGATCTCGTGGGCGATGGACGCTGACAGCTCATTCATCGCCTGCAAGTGCGCACTGCGCGCCAGTTCCGCACGCGAGCGGCGCAACTCGGCCTCCATCTGGGTGCGGATCTGGTTTTCCTCGGCCAGGCGCGTGTAGAACTTGGCCGTTTGTAGCGACACCGCTGCCTGCGAGGCGAGGATTTCCAGCATGGCCAGGCGCTGACTGCCGAACAGGTTGGGCACGAGGCGGTTTTCCAGGTACACCAGGCCGATCAGCACGCCCTGGATCACCAGCGGCAGGCACAGCACCGAGCGGGCGTTGCGCGCCTGCAGCTGTTGGCGGAAGGCCTCCGGGCACTCACTGAGGGCATCGTTGAGCACCAGCGGTTTGCGGGTGCGCATGGTGGTGTTGATGACCGACAACGGTGCCTGGGTCATGAACTTCTGGCAGTTGTCCATGCTCACGTGCAGCCCGGCATCGTCGATGTAGGCCAGGGCGGCCATCTGGAATTCGGCGCCGCTTACAATCAGCAGCGCGCCATGGTCGGCACCGGAGTGCTGGGTCAGGTGGCCCATCAGGGTTTCGATCAGGCCTTCGAGCAGCACTTCTTCGGACAGCGCCCGCGCGGCTTCGATGCCGGCTTCGAGGTCCAGCCTGGCCTGGTGGGTGGCGCGATAGGTCTCCTGAATCGGCTGGGTACGCAAAAACGGATGCAACGTCTCCAACTGGTGCACCTTGCCGGTCGCGCCCCAGATGTGGAAGCAGTCGCGGGCAATGCGCAGGTGCAGGTTGGCGCCCGAGATCAGGCCGCTGGGGATGCACACCTCGGCCAGCTGTTCATGGGCCAGCGCCTGCTCGTGGATGAAGCCGGCAGCGGTGGCGGCGATTTGCGCCTGGTCGAAGCAGCGGATCGCGGCCAGGCCGTCGCCTTCGAGCTTGGCGATCACGCCCTCGATTAGCAACTGCTTGCTGCGGAAGGTGGCCGGGTTGAAGCCGGCCCAGCGGCTGAATCGCTCGCGCAGGGCCTGCAGCTCGCGCAGCTTGTCGGCAAGGCTGCCGTGGGCCTCGGGGCTGCCCAGGGCCAGGCCGCGGAACAGGTGATAGTCGGCCAGGTTGATGTGCGCCGGTGCGGCCCAGGTGTTGTCGCCGGCCAATGCCAGGTCGCGCATGGTCTTTGGGATATTGCCCATGTAGAAGGCGCACATGGCGGCGAACAGGTGTTGGAAGAACCGCGTGGTGGGCGACTTCGAGGCGGTGGCCGGGGCGGGGCAGGGCGTGCCGCTCAGGTTGGCGACGAACGCTTGCTGTGCCAGCAGGATCTGCTCGATATCGCCGTAGCCGTGGCGACGTACAGTGGCCAGGCCTTGCGCCACTTCCTCGACCACGTCCGGCAGGTAGCGGCCCATGAACAGCGAATCTGAAACCAGGTGGTTGCAGGCATAGCAGCTCATCGCCAGGTCACCGCTCAGGCGCGCCGAGTCGACCGCGTCCAGCGCGGTACGTCGGGCGAATTCCATGGGCGAGGTCCAGGCGCTGACCTGATCCAGGGCCAGCAGCGCGCTGGTCAGATCAGCGTCGAAACCGTGCCGTTCGATCAGCTTGAGCGCGGCCAGGCAACAGGCATGGCCATCATGGTAAGCGCCAAAACGCTCGGCAATCATCACGCCGTACCAGGCCATGCCGTAGGTGCTGCCAGGGGCAACGCCGTGCAGTAGCGACAACTCCATGAGCTTGGCCAGGTGCAGGAAGCTGATGTCGTCCTTCACGAAGAAGGATGATGACAGAGTGGCCAGCAGGCTGATGGCAACCGTCACTTCCTCCGAGTCGGTGCGCGGCAGTGACTCCAGGCAATGCCGGTCCTTCTGTTCGATCAACGCCTGCACATGGGCATGACTGGCCTCGACCTGCTGCCAGTCGAGGCCCCGCACCGGGCTGATACCCAGTAAGTCCAGGCCGGCCAGGGCGCTGTCGATGGCCGCCTGATAGTCACCGCGCAAGGTGTACAGCAGCGCCTGTAGCCGGCACGCCCGTGCCTGGTCCAACACCGAGCGAGCACGCTGGCGGCATTCAGTGAGGCGGGCCTCGGCCGCGATCGTGCGTGACAGTTGCATGTCGCACTCCGTCGCCATGCAGGCGATGGCAAAGCCATGCGTGGCGCGGCTTTCCAGCGTGGCGCTGTGCTGCAGCAACTGCTCGGCGGTGTGCAGGTAACCAGCGGCCTGCTCGAAGGTGCCCGCGTCGCGTGCGCATGATGCGGCTTCGCGTAAAAGCTGCAGGAACGCTTCGCAGTCATCCGCTGCAAACCCGCAGGGGCTGGCGCGTTGTAGCTGGCTGGCGAGCTCGAACAACACCTCGTGCGTTCGCCCTGGCCAAGCCTGGCGCATGGCCAGGGCGATACGTGCATGCAGCGAGGCGCGCTGGTGCACGGGCGTGAGTGCATAAGCGGCCTCCATCACCCGGTCATGAGTGAAGCCCAAGCCGTTCTGGCCCGGTTGCAGGAAGCCAGCGCCAATCAAGGCTTTCAAGGGTTCGCCTGGCGGTTGGGCGAGCACTTGCCGAAGCAGGTGTTCATCGCAGTGGCTGCCCGCCGCGCTGACGACCCGCAACAGGTCGCGTTGCGGTGCCGGCAGGCGCTCCAGACGGTGGACCATCAGGTCGGCGACATTGTCGGAGTAGCAGTGCCGGGCCACGGCCTGCAGGCACCAAGACCAGCGCATGGCCTGGGTGTCGAAGATGAACAGCTGGTCTTCGACCATGGCCCTGAGGATCTGGTTGATGAAAAACGGGTTGCCCGCCGTCTTGCCATGCACCCGTTCGGCCAGTTGAAATGCGGCCTCGGGGGCAACATGGAAGCGCTCGCCAATCAGCTCGGCCACCGCCCCAACGGCCAGCGGCCGCAGGTTCAGCGTGGTGCTGCGCACCGCTGCGGGTATGGCCAGCGGTGCGCTGGTGGTGGGCGTATCGTTGCACCGGGTGAAAATCAGCAGCAGGTTGGCCGGCGCTTCAGCCAGCAGTTGGGCCAACAGTTGCCGGGTGGCGTCGTCGGCCCATTGCAGGTCGTCGAAGAACAGCACCAGCGGTTGGCCAGGCCGGCTGAAAACCTGCAGGAATTCAATGATCGCGTGCAGTTCCTTCTGCAACGCAAGGCGCGTGGGCTTGGCGGGTAATTGGGGCAGGGGGCCGAGAATCAGTTGCAGGTCCGGGGCCAGTTTGCCGAGCAGACGACCATGACTTTTGATGCGGCGCTGGATTTCGCGGCGCAGGGTGACGAGGTCCTGACTGTTCTTGGCCAGCAACTGGGTAGTCAGGGCACTGAGTATTTCGATCCAGGGCGTGTAGGGCACTGCTTGGGTGTGGCTGTTGCATTTGCCGACGGCCCAGTAACCTTCGGCGTTGGCCTTGAGAGCGGCTTCGACCAGGCTCGACTTGCCCATGCCAGCAGCGCCGTTGATGACCAGGGCTTGTGGTTTGCTATCGCGATTCAAGGCCTTGAGCAGCAGGGTGATAGCCTTTTGCTCGGCGCCGCGGCCAAACAGGCGCGCGTGGCCGGGCGCTACCGGGTCGGCGCAGCCTGGGGTGAAGGGTGCCATGGTTTTGTGGGCGGCCCACTGCCGCTGGCAGTGAGCCAAGTCCACTGCAAAGGCGCGCGCGCTCTGGTAGCGGGCGTCCGGCTCTTTGGCCAAGGCCTTTGCCAGGACCAGGCTGAGGGAGTGCGGCACCTTGCTGTCCGCTTCGCTGGCCGCCCGCGGCTGCACACCAGCATGCAGCTGTCGCCAGTGCAGGGTGTCGCGCCCGGCCAGCGGCAGTTCGCCTACCAGTAACTGGTAGAGGATTGCCCCCAGGGCATAGATGTCACTGCGTCGGTCGCTGCTGCTACCGTGCGGGCAAACCTGCTCCGGCGCCAGGTAGGCCCAGTTGCCGAGCGGGGTGCCCTGTTCGCTGATCCGCTCTGCTGGGTCGGCACGAAAGAAGCCCAGGCGCACCCGCTGGTGGGCGCGCAGGTACACATGTTCAGGCTGCAATGTACCGTGCAGCACATTGCGTTCGTGCGCTTGCGCCAACGCATGGGCAGCGTTCACCGCGATGTCGAGAAACGGCTCCAGTGCAGCAGGGCCTTCAGCGATCAGGTCGGCGACTGAGCGCCCGGCCGGGTACACCAGCAACGGGCCTTCGGCCGAGCGCACGAACGCCGAGGGGATCACCGCCCACTGCGGGTCCAGTTGCAGGCGGTAGTCACGTTCCAGGCGCTGACAGGCGGAAGGGGCCTCGAGCGGCGCGCGCACGGCGATCCAGGCCTGATTTGTGGCTGGGTCGCGCAGGCGGAAATAGCTGAGTTCACCTTCCTGGCCCAGCGCGCTGACCTCGCACCGCTTCAGCCAGCCCTCGTCGATTGACTGGTCGTAATCGATGGGCCTGTGGGCAAGGCGTTCATCGAGCATAAAGCACCCCCGCTAGCGACATCCTGAGGCGCGAGTATACGCAGCGGGCCCAGCATGGATGCGGGTTACAGCCTGCTTGGCAGGAACGGGCACGCTGTTGTCCGTTATCGTCCCCTTGGGGCAGGCGGGCTTTTGTATAGTCCTTGGGCCAACCTATCCCTCGGGATAATTGTCTGAACGCCAACGCTGGCCTAGGCTGCCCAGGGCAGCGAAAACGCCCGTGCCCGCGCGAGGAAGCCATGATCCGAATAGGCAATGCCCAGGTGTCGCTGGAGCGGCGCGAAGTCTTTGTCGACGGCAAGCCGATCCTGTTGGGTGGGCGTGCTTTCGACGTGCTGGCCACGCTGATCAGGGCCAAGGGCCGCGTGGTCGGCAAGGACGAGTTGTTCAGCCAGGTGTGGTCCGGCACGGTGGTCGAGGACAATAACTTGCAGGTTCAGGTGTCCTTGCTGCGCAAGGCCTTTGGCGACCGTGGCCTGATCCAGACCGTTCCGCGCCGGGGCTATCGCCTGGCCGCGCAGATCAGCCTCGAGGAGCCTGGTGAGGCATTGGGCAGGTCGTTGCTGCGCAGCCTGGCCGAGACTGTCGAGCCGCTCGATGAGCGCGTGAATGTGCCGGTGTTGGTGGTGGATGACGACTCGTCGGTGCGCACCGCGTTGGGCCGGCTGTTGCGCTCGCAGGACATCCCGCACCACTTGTTTGCCAGTGCCGAGGCGCTGTTCGAGGCCCGCCTGGAAACCCCCTGTGCCTGCCTGCTGCTGGACATGCACTTGCCTGGCACAAGTGGCCTGGAGGTACAGGATGCGCTGTGCCGGCTGGCGCTGCCCTGGCCGATCGTGTTCATGACTGGTTTCGGCACCATCCCGATGACCGTCCAGGCCATGCGCGCCGGGGCGGTGGAATTTCTGACCAAGCCGTTCGATGAAGACCAGTTGCTGACCCTGTTGCAGACAGTGCGCGCCCGGGCCGTGGCCGAAGGCCACAAGTGGCTGCAGGCGCGGCAGGTCGAGGAAAAGTACCAGCGCCTGACTCAGCGTGAGCGCCAGGTCTTCTCGCTGGTGGTAGGCGGCTTGTCGCACAAGCAGATCGCCAGGCAGATCGGCACCAGCGAGGTGACGACCAAGGTGCACAAGAAGAACATCATGAACAAGATGCAGTCCCGCTCGCTGCTGGAGCTTGCGGCCATGCACAACCTCCTCGGAGCGCGGTCTGCGAGCCTGGGCGGCGCATGAGCAGAGGGGTGTGCATCGTCGACGACGATGCCTCGGTGCGCAAAAGCCTGGCCAACCTGCTGCGCTCGGCGGGGTTCGAGACCTTGTCGTTTTCCGCCGGGCACGCATTCCTGGCTTCGCCACTGGCGGGCGAGGCGGGCTGTGTGTTGCTGGACCTGAAAATGCCGGGGATGAGCGGGCTGGAGGTACAGCGTGAGCTGGCACAGCGGGGGTGGCGCTTGCCGGTGATCTGTATGTCGGCACATTGGGACGATGGCTCGGTACGGGCAGCGATGGGCCTTGGGGCACTGGCCTGCCTGGGCAAGCCGTTTTCTGAAGAGGTGCTGCTGAAGGTGGTTGAAGAGGCTTTGGCTGGCGGTCAGTGAGGTATGGCTGTGCCGGCCTCTTCGCGGGTGAACCCGCTCCTGCAGGGGGGCATCACAACCCTGGCAATCTAACTGCTCCCCGGTCGGTACTGCAGGGCCTCGGCCAGGTGCGCCCGGCCAATCGTCTCGCATCCCTCCAGGTCCGCCAGTGTCCGCGCCACCTTCAACAACCGGTGCGCCGCCCGTAGCGACAAGGTCAGCCGCTCGCAGGCCCCTTCCAGCCAGACTTGGTCCGCCGCTACCAACCCACAGTGATGCCTTAAACCTTCAAGGTCGAGAAATGCATTCGCACACCCTTGTCGCCTGTGCTGCAGCTCCCGCGCTTCAGCCACCCTGACGGCGACATCGGCACTGGTTTCACCGCAAGGCTGGTTGTTCAATGTAGTGCTCTCGCGAGCCACGGTCAGGTGCAGGTCGATGCGGTCCAGCAGTGGCCCGGACAGCTTGTTGCGATAGCGCGCGATCTGCTCGGTGCTGCAACGGCAGCGGCCAGTGGGGTCGCCCAGGTAGCCGCAAGGGCAGGGGTTCATCGCTGCCACCAGCTGGAAACGCGCGGGGAAACGCACTTTGTCGCGGGCACGGGCAATCACGATTTCACCTGACTCCAGTGGCTCGCGAAGCACTTCCAGTACGCGCCGCTCAAACTCCGGAAGCTCGTCGAGAAACAACACGCCGTGATGGGCGAGCGTGATTTCACCTGGTTGCGGTCGGCTACTGCCACCGACCAGCGCCGGGCCGGACGCAGAGTGATGGGGGTGGCGAAAGGGTCGCTGTGGCCAGCTGTTCAGCGGCGCTTTCCCGCTGACCGACTGGATTGCCGCCACTTCCAGCGCTTCGTGCTCGTCCAGCGGTGGCAGCAGCCCGGGAAGGCGGCTGGCGAGCAAGGTCTTGCCGGTGCCGGGCGGCCCGGTGAACAGCAGGTTGTGCGCCCCGGCCGCAGCCAGCAGCAAGGCGCGCTTGGCTGCCAGTTGGCCCTGCACTTCGCTCAAATCCGGGTAGGGGCGTTGCTGCAGGATCAGGCCGTTGGCAGCGTAGGGCGGCAGCGGCACCTGGCCGTTCAGGTGGGC
>NZ_JBICLK010000053.1:0-14524 GCF_043105275.1 Pseudomonas sp. TYF_14 | reverse complement strand
CAAGAGTGACCAGGTCCGAGCAGAATACCCCCGCTTGACCATCCCATATGGAAGCAAGCCGTCAGAAAAAATGGACGTATTTGCTCCTGCTCAGACGAAGGATCTGCCGGTCATGATCTTCATTCACGGGGGGGCATGGAGACATCTCAGCAAGGAAGACTCAGCGGGGCCGGCTCCTAGCTTTGTGGATTCTGGGGTGATTTACGTGGCGCTCGACTTCGATGTAATTCCGAAAACCGATCTGCCAGGCATGGTGAGTCAATGCCGCGAAGCCATTAAGTATGTATCCGAACACGCTCGGGACTTTGGTGGTGATCCAGCGAAAATCTTCGTAAGCGGGCATTCCTCTGGTGGCCACCTCGCCGCGATGATGCTTACAACGGACTGGAAAGCCCAAGGAGCCCCGGCTGATGTGCTGAAAGGTGGGGTCGTCCTCAGCGGCATGGGTGATTTGAAAGGTCCGATGCTGTCTGCGC
This sequence comes from Pseudomonas sp. TYF_14, assembly GCF_043105275.1. Lineage (NCBI taxonomy): Bacteria > Pseudomonadati > Pseudomonadota > Gammaproteobacteria > Pseudomonadales > Pseudomonadaceae > Pseudomonas > Pseudomonas sp. TYF_14. The sequence continues at coordinate 14,048 of NZ_JBICLK010000053.1, read as the reverse complement.
GAGGTGAGTACCTTAAGCTCAATAACAAGCAGATTTCCGAGTTCAGCCCTTTGGAGCATATGAGCCGCGTCAAAGTGCCTGTGATCGTAGGATGGGGCGGCGCTGAAAGCCCAGAGTTCGTAAGGCAAAATAAAGAAATGGCCGAAGCATTAGCGCACGAGAAAAAACTCTACTGGCAACATGAGTTCGCAAATGTTGACCATTACTCGGTCGTAAACGAGCTCAATGATCCAGCGAGCGCTTTATTCAAGAAGACGCTTGAACTGATAAAATCCCGATAGTTTTAGAGGTGCCTTCTTCACGCCGAAGGCACCTACCCACGTTTCGAGTTGCGTGACACAGTGGATCGAGGAGATTCCCCAAATAGACTTTTGTAGTCGGCTGCAAATCGCCCCAGATGGTTGAACCCCCAAGCCAGCGCTATATCTGCCACATTCCGATGGCTTTTGTCTTCCATTATCTCGCGGCGTGCCCCGAGAAGCCTGTATTGTTTTAAATACGCCATAGGCGACATGTCGAGATACTTGCCAAAACTTTCAAATAGTTTGTAGCGTGTCACTCCTGCCGCGTTTTCAATATCTTGAAGTCTGATTTCTAGCCGGGCATTGGTCTCAATGAAGTCCTTAGCCTTGACTAAATAATTTGGATATTTTTTGCCAAACTTGTTTTCAATTTCACGAGAGAAATTATTGGGTTGATTTAGGAGCAGTGAACGTATTAATACCGATGAAAAGCAACCTGACATGCCGGCCTGCGAATACAGAGAGCTATGTTCCTGCATCTCGTGAAACGTGTGTTTCACTAAACGCCACCAAGCGCCGGTATTACCATTGACGGCATCAATCGCGGGATTGAACCTCAATGGCTCGTGAATTGGGGCTCTAATAAGCTCTTGAAGTACGGCAAGCATGGCTTGTTTGGGAATAATTAACTGCATTTTTCGGCAGTCACCTCCAATCGTCAGCTCTTGATCATCGTCCGGTGAAACGATCACTCCTGTGTCGACATTGGAGAGTATCAAGCCATCTCGCTGCTTAAGCTCCTGCTCCCCGAAAAAAGGCAGGCTGATGCTGAAACACCCTAGAGACCTGTCCTTCACGATGGTGATCGTCGCATCCGTCCCGTACTCGATCATGCCCATGGTCAAGCTCTCAAGCCGACACGCAAGATGCCTAAAGCGAAGCTGGGGATCACGCACGCTCAATTGGTGCGGCCCGCAGATCTGGCTCATCCAGTTTTGAGCGGATGCCATGTCATGCAGGTCTGCATTCACGTCTGTATTATTGATATCCCACTGACTCATCGTAAGCACCCTCAACGCATTACAGCTGTTTTTCACTTCCAAGCAAAAACTATTCCCGACGCTCAACCTTATTATTTGGATACTCGAACCGAAATATTCGGACAGTCTTTTTTTTAAGTCAATCAGCGAACCGCTTGTTTCCGATGAAGTGTCGCACGCCTGCCTTCCTAATGGTGACACCTATTTTTTCGGGTTGTTACCAGAGCACCCAACCTTTTGCATTTAATTGATAATGATTATCGAAACCATTAGAGTGGAAAATATTAGGATCTTCTTTGGCAAAAATCTGGATAGACCGGTCTCTGTATCTAAACATTTAATGTATACGAATGCCCGTGCACCCTCCTATGGAGAACAGTATGATTAGCCAAAACAATATCAAACAATGGCAAGAATTCATTCAAAGTTGTGTTGATTTCCGTCCAGCTGAGGGAGTATTCCGCATCGCGCGGGATATGTTTACCGAGCCTCAGTTGTTCGATCTCGAAATGGAGCACATCTTTGAGAAGAAGTGGATCTACGCGTGTCACGAGAGCGAAATCGCGCAAAAACATGACTTCGTGACCGTTCGCATTGGTCGGCAGCCGTTGATCATCACCCGAGACGGTGAGGGTCGCCTGAACGCTTTGATCAATGCATGTCAGCACCGGGGGACGACTCTGACCCGGGTGGGTAAAGGCAATCAGTCGACGTTTACTTGCCCATTCCATGCCTGGTGCTACAAAAGCGATGGTCGTCTGGTCAAGGTCAAGGCGCCAAGCGAGTACCCGGCCGATTTCGATAAAGCTACACGCGGGTTGAAGAAAGCACGAATCGAAAGCTACAAAGGCTTTGTATTCGTCAGCCTGGACGTCGCTGGAGCCGACTCCCTGGAGGACTTCCTCGGTGACGCCAAAGTCTTCTTCGACATGATGGTTGCCCAGTCGCCGACCGGCGAGCTAGAGGTGCTGCCGGGTAAGTCCGCATACACCTACGAGGGTAACTGGAAGCTTCAGAATGAGAATGGTCTCGACGGTTATCATGTGTCGACTGTCCACTATAACTACGTGGCCACGGTCCAGCATCGGCAGCAGGTAAATACCTCCAAAGGTCTAAACGCCAGCGGCACTCTGGACTACAGCAAGTTGGGCGCTGGCGATCAGGACACTGATGACGGCTGGTTCGCGTTCGAGAACGGTCACAGTCTGCTTTTCAGTGACATGCCAAACCCAGCAGTTCGACCAGGGTATGCGTCCATCATGCCTCGCGTGGTTGGAGAGCACGGTCAGGAACGCGCTGAGTGGATGATGCACCGCCTGCGCAACTTGAACATTTACCCAAGCATGTTCTTCCTCGATCAGATCAGCTCCCAGCTCAGGATCATTCGACCGGTAGCCTGGAACAAAACCGAAATCCACAGCTTCTGCATTGGGGTCAAGGGGGAGTCAGACTCCGACCGTGAAAACCGCATCCGGCAGTTCGAGGATTTCTTCAACGTGTCCGGAATGGGCACACCGGATGATCTGGTGGAGTTCCGCGAGGCCCAACGAGGCTTCGAAGCAAGGCTTGAGCGCTGGAGCGATATTTCCCGCGGATACCAGGGCTGGAAGACCGGCTCCACCAAGAATTCAGAGGTCATCGGTATCAATCCAAAAATGACCGGCATCGAGTTCACGCACGAGGGCCTGTACGTCAACCAACACAGCTTCTGGCAGAAGTTCCTGCTGGAGGGCTTGGAAAAGCAGGCGAACGAGCAGGCTCCACTGAAATTGCGTGAGGTGTGATATGTCTTCCCATGAACTCCAATACAAAGTCGAACAGTTCTTTTATCAGCTCTCGGCCTTCTGTGACGCCCAAGACTGGGATGCCTACATCGACCTCTTCACCGAGGACAGCGAGTTTCACCTGCCGCAGTGGGACTCCGAGCACGTCTACACGACTGATCCAAAAAAAGGCATGTCGCTGATCTACTACTCCAATCGGGGCGGCCTGGAAGACCGCGTGTTCCGCATCCGTACTGGCAAAGCGGCGTCGACTATTCCCATGCCTCGTACTGCGCACATGATCAGCAACGTCCGCATTACCTCCGAAGCTACGGACCAGCTGCAGGTCAATCTGAACTGGCAAACGCTGTATCACCGGCTAGGCGTTGCAGAGTCGTTCTTCGGTCGAGCGACGTACACGCTCATTCCGACTGGGGACAGCTGGCGGATCCGCCGCAAGCATGTGGTTTTGCTTAACGACACCATTAACTCGGTCCTCGATTTCTACCATCTGTGATTAGCGAGAATTACCATGGCACATAAAATTGCCTTTAGCTTCTCAGATGGCAAGACGCTGTTCTGCTCGACGAATGGAAACGAGAGCGTGCTGGATGCCGCTCTTCGAAACGGGATCAAGATTCCCCTCGACTGTCGAGAAGGTGTATGTGGCACCTGCCAGGGTCGTTGCGACTCGGGTGTTTACACACAAGACTACGTCGATGAAGACACCCTGTCGGAAGCCGACCTCGCTGAGAGAAAAGTCCTGACTTGTCAGACGCGAATTCAAAGCGATGCTGCCTTTTCGTTCAACTTTGACTCAACGCTCTGTTCGGCCGCGGGCACGAAACTGGTGCAAGGAAACGTCTGTAAAATTGAGAAGATCTCGGCCGGAACCGCGATTTTGCATATCGATGCCTCAAGCGCAGGGCTCGATTTGGACTATCTACCTGGCCAGTACGCGCGAATACACGTACCTGGCACCGACGATTGGCGCTCCTATTCTTTCGCTTCTGCGTCAGGAAGCAACGTGCTGCAGTTTCTTGTTCGCCTTCTGCCCGATGGGGTAATGAGCAACTACCTGCGCGACCGATGCACGGTGGGCGATCAAATCGAATTTGAAGCGCCGCTGGGCACGTTCTATCTACGTCAGATTGACCGGCCACTAATAATGATTGCCGGCGGCACAGGCCTTTCCGCGTTTCTAGGCATGCTCGACTCCATTGCCGCGAAAAGGGCCGAGACCCCTCCCATCGAACTGTTCTACGGGGTTCGGCATGCAGCAGACATCTGCGAGGTGGAACGCCTCGAATCGTTCGCCGCCTCAATACCAGGTTTTAGCTTCCAGGTGATCGTTAGCGATCCCGAGCCTACGTGGACCGGGAAGATCGGCTACATCAGCGGGCATCTCGACACCAACAAGGTTCGGGACTACGCGCACGACATCTACATTTGTGGGCCACCCCCAATGGTGGAGTCAATCAAGGCCTGGCAAGTGGAGCACGACCTAAATACGTCCTCGCTCTATTTGGAAAAATTCACAGAGAGCAATACCTGACGCTCGGCACGCACCGGCAGGTGTGAGATAGCAGACCACGCATCTGCGATCTCTAGCTTGCTGGTGCTTCCATCTTTTTCTGAGGACATATAGATGAGTGCTATCACCATCGACTCCATCAGCGCGCTGATTGTCGACTTGCCGACCATCAGGCCTCACAAGCTGGCCATGCACACAATGCAGAACCAAACACTGGTAATTCTGCGGGTGCTCTGCAGCGACGGCGTAGAAGGTATTGGTGAAGCCACTACGATCGGAGGTCTCGCCTACGGCTACGAAAGCCCTGAAGGGATCAGAGCTAATGTAGAAGCCTACTTGGCGCCTGCTCTCATCGGCATGGCTGCCGGCAATATCAACGCCGCGATGCTCAAGCTCGATAAACTGGCGAAAGGCAATACATTCGCAAAGTCCGGCATCGAAAGCGCACTGCCGGATGCACAAGGGAAACGCCGGGACTGCCTGTCAGCGAATTGCTCGGTGGCCGAGTTCGCGACAGCCTTGAGGTGGCCTGGACCCTAGCGAGTGGGGATACCGCTCGGGACATTGCCGAAGCTGAGCACATGCTGGATATCCGCCGCCATCGCATTTTCAAATTAAAGATCGGTGCGAACCCGCTCGCACAGGATCTGCAACACGTCGTTGCGATCAAGCATGCACTCGGCGACCAAGCCAGCGTTCGAGTCGACGTGAACCAATATTGGGATGAATCCCAAGCAAACCATGCCTGCCAAGTCCTTGGTGAAAACGGCATCGACTTGATCGAACAGCCGATCTCTCGCATTAACCGTAGCGGCCAGGTCAGGCTGAATCAACGAAGCCCTGCGCCAATAATGGCCGACGAATCTATTGAAAGCGTTGAAGACGCTTTCAGCCTGGCTGCAGATGGAGCCGCCAGCGTCTTCGCGCTGAAAATCGCCAAAAACGGTGGTCCTCGTGCGGTTTTACGCACGGCTCAGATAGCTGAAGCCGCCGGGATCGCTCTTTATGGGGGAACCATGCTTGAAGGGACCATCGGAACGCTTGCTTCTGCTCACGCCTTCATCACGCTGCCCCAATTGACCTGGGGTACCGAGCTGTTTGGCCCGTTGTTGCTCACCGAAGAAATCGTGAACGAGGCACCACGGTTCCAGGACTTCCAATTGCACGTGCCAAACACTCCCGGATTGGGCATCACTCTGAACGAGCAACAAATTACGCGCTTCGCTCGGCGCTGATAACGGGAGATACCCATGCTTTTCCACGTAAAGATGACCGTAAAACTCCCCGCCGACATGCCGACGGCAACAGCTGCAAAACTCAAGGCCGACGAGAAGGAGCTTGCTGAGCAACTGCAGCGCTCCGGTACCTGGCGTCACTTGTGGCGTATCGCAGGGCACTACGCAAATTACAGCGTCTTTGATGTCCCGAGCGTCGAAGCGCTTCATGACACGCTGCTGCAGTTGCCGCTTTTTCCATACATGGAAATCGAGGTGAATGGGCTTTGCCGCCATCCGTCATCGATCCATTCCGACGACCGTTGAACTAAGCCCTCTGCACAAAAACAATTCGAGGTATGCCCCAATGACCGTGAAAGTTTCTCAAACTGCCGATGTTCAGAGCTTCTTCAAAGAGGCGGCCGGTTTCAACAATAACAGCGGTAGTCCGCGCCTGAAATCCATTGTCCTTCGGGTCCTGCAAGACACCGCAAAAATCGTCGAGGATCTACAAATCACCGAAAACGAGTTCTGGTTCGCTGTCGATTATCTAAACCGTCTTGGCGGACGAGGCGAAGCAGGTTTGTTGGTGGCTGGACTGGGGATCGAGCATTTCCTCGATCTTTTGCAGGACGCCAAGGACAATGAGATCGGGTTGTCGGGCGGCACGCCCCGGACTATCGAAGGCCCGCTGTACGTGGCCGGCGCTCCGGTACACAACGGCTTCGCACGAATGGACGATGGGACTGAGGAGGGTGCTGCGACCACAATGTTCCTAGAGGGCCAAGTGCTCGATCTGGAAGGTAATCCAGTTGCCGGCGCAACCGTTGACCTGTGGCATGCGAACACTCGCGGGACTTATTCCTTCTTTGACCAGAGCCAGTCTGAGTTCAACCTGCGCCGACGCATCATCACCGATGCCGATGGCCGCTATCGCGCACAGTCGATCGTTCCCTCTGGCTACGGATGCGATCCCAAAGGACCAACGCAAGAATGCCTCGACCTTCTTGGTCGTCATGGCCAACGTCCAGCACACATTCACTTCTTCATCTCAGCACCTGGCTACCGCCATCTCACCACCCAGATCAACTTGTCCGGTGACAAGTACCTCTGGGATGACTTTGCATACGCCACCCGGGATGGGCTGGTTGGTGAGGTGGTGTTCCGCGATGATGGCCAGCGTGATGTGACCGGTCGATACGCTGAACTGCAGTTCAATTTTCAGCTGCAACCGTCCGCAGATACGAGCGCCGAACAACGCAGTTCTCGACCGCGTGCTCTTCAGTGAATCATTGATGCCGTAGCTCTGAACCGTGGCCTGAGGGCCACGGTTTTTTTTTCCAACCTAAAAGCATGAACTCCATCCGTATCAGCCGTTCACAAGGTGTCGACTGAAGATGCAGTAACTTTAGCCGTATCTGATTACCCACGGTCGTGCATCGCGTGACTTTGATGGTCCGGCGACAGCGATGCTCTAGCGCAAGCGCATGAGCAGCCGTATCAAGCGCATGGGGTGGGACATAGGACCATCTTGCCAAATTCAAAGGTCGCCCGCTCTTCTCAGTTTGCCATTGGTCCAGTACATCTCATCTGTCGCCGCAACGTGACCAATATTTGGTAGGCGATATTCAGGATGAAAAAAGCCCCTCAGAGAGGGGCAAAAGCACCGCACGTGCTTAAACGGTTAGAAAATTTTGATAGGAAACTCGACGATGAGCCTCGTTTCGTCCAGGTCGCGCTCAAACTGATCACTATTAGCTCTGTGCGTGGCATGTCGAAGCCGAGTGGTGAGACCCTTCGCTTTTCCGCTCTGCACGACATACCGCAGTTCGAGGTCCGACTCCCAATGTTTCCCACTATCACCCCACTTACCAAAGTAGGGGCTGGATCTTTCCACATGAGTTCCGTCAACACCCCACCCATTGGTATAACGGGCAAGGAAGGTCATACCAGGCAAGCCCATGGCTACAAAATTATATTCGTAGCGAATCTGCTTTGATCGCTCATTGGGTCCGTTGAACTCTGCATAAAAGTTGGTTACGTTATTCAGGTATATTGACGTGGTTTGAAGGTTGTCATCCATTCCGAGATAGTCGTACGGTGTGTTGGCCGTATTTTCCTGCCAGCCTAAAGTGATCCTGTGTCCTTTGTAGGCATAACCGGCAGCGAATGAATAAATAAGACCATCAACATCACCAGCAATTTTCTTTCCGGCGGCTTCGGTGTAGTAACCACTAAGCTCAGTGAAAAAAGTGCTGGCCTCGTTTATCTTCCATGATCGCTTGAAATTTCCGTAATATTGATTCCAAAAGTCGCGCATGTTGATAGCGTAAAACGATGCGCTAACTGGATCGCTATTCCAGGTAAGCCCGCCGTAACCCGCAGACTTGACCTCTCGATTTGCGTAGAACGCTTTGATCTCACCCCTCTGGTTCGTCGAAGACCCAGAACTGCCTGAGGTAAAATATCCACCGTCGACGGTCAAATCCTTCACTTCTTTGCTTGTGAGCATGAAGCCATTGACCGTCTGCGGCAGGAGCCTAGTGCCATTCACGAAGGCAACCGGAACATTAGGAGACACACTGCCGTATCGAAGCTCCGTCTTAGACACCCTGGCCTTTATGGCCGCACCCGCTTCGGAGTAATCATCTTCGGCCCTTCCCTGACTGTCGATGGGGAGCAATCCCGTGCCGGTGCGGCCTTTGCCACTGTCCAGCTTCAGGCCGAGGTAAGCATGTGCGTCGATACCGAGTCCGATGAGCCCTGGGGTGAAACCTGAGGAGAAGTTTGCAATGAATCCTTGCGCCCATTCCTCACGATAACCATTGGGACTACTTCCGCGCCCGTTATTACCAGTACGAAAGTCTCTATTAAGGTAATAATTTCTTAACAATACATTCAAGCTGCTGTCTTGAATGAACCCACCAGCTTGCTCTCTACCTTCATCAGCCCATGAATTAGTTGAGGCGCCGAGAAGAACGAAGCTTGAAGCAACAAGGCAAGATCTCTTGAGCATAGTGATCCTTTAGAGCAGCATAGTAATGCTGCTCTTCATTTATTAGGGTTGAAAGTCACACTTATCTATTCGCTGCCCCTGGACAGGGCGCTGAACCCCTAATGGGTTTTGACTAGCTCAAGAGTTTTCTTGGAAAGTTCACTATCAGGGTCATTTAATAAATTGACCATGACAAAATGATCTGTGGCTGGGAACTCGTGCTCCCAATACAGTCGACCTTTTTTCTCGAACGCACTGGCCAGTTGCTTACCTTGACGAATGAATTCAGGGCTTTCGTTCGCGCCCCACGCGATAAGCACAGGAGCGTCAGCTTGCGCCATGTGATTGATCGGGCTGAGCTGCTGGATTTGTTGGTTGCTCAGCTTCAGGTAACTCCCCCGCGCCGATTGCATGGGAGGATGCAAGTCCCCCATGCCACTGATCACGACACCGCCTTTGAGTATGTGGCGGGGTGCGCCGAGAGCATTCCATTCAGTGGTCAGAAGAACCGCCGCCAGATGCCCACCGGACGAATGGCCACTGATATAAATCTTGTCCGGGTCGCCGCCAAAGGCCTTCGCATTTTTGTTCACCCAAATTACTGCGCGGCGAACTTGGTCTACCATTCCAGAGAGATCAGTATCAGGGATAAGGTCGAAGCCGACCGCCACATAAATTACGCCCGCGTCGACAAACGTTTTCACAGGCCCCGCAGAATCGTCTTTACTCCCCGACTTCCAGGCCCCGCCATGAATGAAAAGCATTATTGGAAGGTCTTTGGCCTGCTTAGGAGCGTATACGTCGAGCTTTTCCTTTACCGCTTCGCCGTAGGCGAAAGTCCGAGGCTGATAGAGTTTTCTTACCTCAACGCTGGCGTCATGGTAGCCAGCAATCGTTTCTTTGAAATTCGGGGCCCAAACGGCTTGATTATAGGCATTGTCCAGCTGGTCTTTGGGTAGGTCGCGATACTCATAAGTCTGCGCCATCACCTGGAAACTGATGAGCGCGAGGGCGCAGAAAGCGATGTTTTTCATCATGCATGCGTTAGACATTGAAGTCTCCGATTATGTTTATTTTAGTTTTCGGCAGTAATTCGCATCCATACGCGTCGACTCAGTTTACTCCTGAGGCGGTTTTCCTAAACGTCTAATTTTTATGTTGCTCTAGGCTCTGCGGCTTGCTTCTCGGACAAACCAGACTCAGCAATAGCTGAGGTGCCCCCGGCCGATCGAGCGTAACTAGCGCTCTTGCTGTGATTGATCAGAGCTACCGCCAGTGCAGCGAAGACACCAGGGACGGCGATAGCCAGGAAGTTTCCTTGCAGGCCCATGGACATGGACATCAGCAACCCAATGAGAATTGGAGCTATGATCGCGCCCAGCCGGCCCATGCCCAGCATCCAGCCTACGCCAGCCGCGCGGACTGCTGCAGGGTAAAAAAGACCCGCATATGCACATCCCAAGATCTGCGATCCAATTGTCGTGGCCCCTGCGCAAACCACGAGGATGTAACGCAGCCATGTAGGGACGTCGGTAGCCAGCAAAGCAAGAGAGGCAGCGGCTAGCAGATACATCGTGATCAGTACGACCTTGATACGGTACCTGTCTCCCAGCATGCCCCCAATGACAGAGCCAATGACCCCTCCCACATTCAGCAGCAACACAAATGTCATGGCGGAGGCACCGCTGTAGCCTGCGTTGGCCATCAGTTTGGTCAGCCAAGAGCTCAATGCGTAGACCATGAACAAGCACATGAAGCACTGTACCCAGAACATCACCGTACTGAGCTTTCGTCCACTACCCAAGATCTGCTTCAGAGGGGCATCGCTCCGCGTCTCTACAACAGGGGCCACGAACACATCGCCAGGCTGGCATGTGTAAGAGGGGGACAGCTTCGAGGCAAGCTTCGCCAGCTCGGCATGGCGGTCTTTTTTGATGAGATAAGGGATAGACTCCGGAATAGCTTTCAGCAGGAACGGAACGAGCAATACCGGCAGTCCTGCAGCGATGAAAACTGAGGGCCATCCGTGATTTTCAATCAACTGCTTGCCCGACACTGCCGCAATCACACCGCCTACCGCGTACCCCAGGAACATGATCGTGACCATTGTCGCCCGACGTTTCTTCGGTGAAATCTCAGTCATGACGGCTACAACGTTAGGCATGACACCGCCAATTCCCACCCCTGCGATGAAGCGCGTCGCTGCAAACTCCCATGCCGAGGTGGTTAGTCCGGTTAAAGCGGTGAACACGCTGAAAAGGGCAACACAGAAGACTATCGACTTTGTGCGGCCGATCCGCTCGGAAAGGGTACCCAAGATAAGGTTGCCGAAAAGCATCCCAAATAGCGCGGCACTGACGAGAATACCCGCCTCCGTAGGAGCCAGATCCATCGAGTGCATAATTGATGGTAGTGCGATACCGGCGATTGCGAGATCGTAACCATCGATGGCAATGATCAAAAAACACCAACATAGGATGGCAAGATGAGGGCGGCCAAACTCAGCGTTTTCGGCCAAGGAGATACAGTCGATCTGTCGCATTTTAGTCCCATTCGATGAATAAATGAGGCATAAAAACTGGATTCAAAACTCTACGACCCAGTTGGTATGTTTTTTGTTTTAGTTGTCTGATACCGCGTTACGCAAAACGACACTGGCCTTTATTCTTTTCAGGCACAGATATACCTAGGCTTAAGCGAGCCTACTCCCTGTAGAGCTAACCCCTCCGCTGATTCAGCCATAATGTACAAACTGTTCAGCTACGCCACGGCGCAATTGAGCGCTGTGATACCAATTAAAATGGATACTCGACTAGCGGTCTATCCGTTTTGTGAGCAAACAAAATCCGGAAAATCGCAGCTAGGATGCACGACGCTGACTGCCTTCGTATCAGATGCAAACGCCAAGGATTAGCGACGAAATTTCTCTGGCGCGCAACGCGCCCTGCATGACGCACCACTAAAACCCCGCCGTGCGGCGGGGTCCTTAAGCAGTACAGCATAGAGGTCGATGTGATCGCGGAACCAGGTCCAGACCGGGTATACATTCATCAACTTGGCGATGAAATCAGCCACGTTGACAACCTCGACCACGCGTTTCAGTGTAGTTTTCATGCAACGGCATGGATGGGTTGGCCCTCAGCGACTGATCCCGCGTCATCAGCGGCTGCGGTTGAGCAACCAGCGCCAGATATCAGGTGTAGAAAAAGCCCCCAAAGGTGCTTCATCGGAAGGTTCGAGGAGTAGTCGCAGCGATCCTTTAACTCCCAGCCTTGAGACCTTGGGTTCAGAATCCGACCGGCTATGCCCGTCGTCACTACTTCAGAGAAACCAGCTTTCTCTGCTGCCAAATTGCGGGGAGGCTTGTGCTGTTGCCCAGTCCCGTCGGATGCGCAGTTGCAGCCCTCGAACGAAGACTTATTCAGGATGACACGCATGTCAATCAACAGTGGATGAGTGGGCGTGCTCTCGCACGTAGGCGACTGCTTGCTCCGACGACCCCATCTATGGCCTCTTAAGGGGTAAAGGTTCTGCCTTTGTAGGACTGGATTTTTGCGATGCTCTGCTCGGCTCGTGTAAACCACTTTTTCCACTGTTAACCACTGTGGTTTACAGTGAAAAAAAGTGGTTTACACGAGCATCCTGCCGTTATGGCTTGTAGGGCCCAAAATCGCACAGTAGAGCCTGCGCTCTCGCAGGGCTGCTGTCATTCAGTTCGAAGGTAGACAATGGCTTTCGACTCGCGCATTCCGAGAGAAAAGCGCCTCCAAGCCCTCTCGGCTATCCGTGATGGGGCCGAGTTTTGAAGATGGCTTTGCAGTGGCGAATCAACTGAAGACCGCCATCACGGACCCAGCAACCTGGCCGGAGCTACTCACCGTTTATCTACCTCGTTATCCTCCGCTCAGGGGCTTTTGACTAAGGTTTTTTCAAAAAGATGAACCATCAAGCGAGGACCGGAAAATACTATTAGGGCCAAGATCTCTGCTTTGCGGACAGCGCTCACGGAAGCTACGCGCCCGTTTATGCTGCGGCTCCGATTCGAGATTAGTTACGACAAAGGCCAACTCGGTGGGGGAGTGCGCAGGCCTTGCACCTCTTGTCCAAATAGCAACAGCACTTGGGAAAGGTAGTCTAGCGCTTAGTAGGAATGGATGGTTCTCTCTTTTTTGGATGTTGCGTATGTGCGTCAGTTTAATCGATTTATAAGGGTGTCGCGCCGCCGCAGCGAGCCCTGTATTGCAAGTTAATATCAAATCAAATGCTCTTTTTTCCGAAGGGCTTGGCTTCAAACCCATTGAGTTCAAGGTGCATAAGCTTGTGATTTGGTTAAATTTGCCTGTTAGTAGGCGAGTTAGAAAACGCTGTGAGGGTGAAAAGTAATGGCGGATCACTTCGGAGCAAGGGATGTACAAGGTTCGTTGGCTGTGCTTGTATTGTAGGTAATTAATTGAATCCAGGAATGTAAGGTGTGGATTTTCCGATTTAGAAAGATATTTCAGTAGTTTCTCCGGAGACATCGTGTGTTTGCTCAATATGAGTTTGCAGTGTTGCGCTAGTATGTCACCTACATGATAAGCAGAGATTCCGAGATCAAGTCTAAAGCCTCGGGACCATATAGACCCTGCAGTAAGGTATTTCAAGCTTCCTACTGGGGCGTAGAAATTCTTAAATTTTCTTTTTTTGCGTTGTTGAAAATATGTCGGCGGGGAGCAGCAATAGATCTCTGCCACCAAATTGGAAAGAGATTCATCAAATATCAGGTTTCTTGTTCCGATAATCTCCCAAATCCTAGAATCTTTGGCCAATGGTTCGATAAAAATCGTATTCATAATTAGACGCAGTTATCACCGAAAAATAGAATTTATCATTTTTCGATGTAAATAATCACTTATCGATGGGTTTTACAGCCACCGACCAGCGCCGGGCCGGACGCAGAGTGATGGGGGTGGCGAAAGGGTCGCTGTGGCCAGCTGTTCAGCGGCGCTTTCCCGCTGACCGACTGGATTGCCGCCACTTCCAGCGCTTCGTGCTCGTCCAGCGGTGGCAGCAGCCCGGGAAGGCGGCTGGCGAGCAAGGTCTTGCCGGTGCCGGGCGGCCCGGTGAACAGCAGGTTGTGCGCCTCGGCCGCAGCCAGCAGCAAGGCGCGCTTGGCTGCCAGTTGGCCCTGCACTTCGCTCAAATCCGGGTAGGGGCGTTGCTGCAGGATCAGGCCGTTGGCAGCGTAGGGCGGCAGCGGCACCTGGCCGTTCAGGTGGGC
>NZ_JBICLK010000052.1:0-1931 GCF_043105275.1 Pseudomonas sp. TYF_14 | reverse complement strand
CCTGCATCGGCATAGCGGCAGGCGGGGGCGTCGGCGGTGCGGGGCACGATGGCGTAGCGCACTGGCAGGATGGGTACGCGTGCGCTGCAGGCAGGGCCGGAGGTGGCGCTGCTGACGGAGGCGTCGCTCATGTACGCTTCCCTTTTGGGGTTGAATGCGCTGGTGCCTCCTCAAATGCTTCGGGTGGCGGTGGCGCTGCTCGGACGTTGAACAGGCGGCAGATGCCATACCAGCAGAGTGCGACGGAGAGGTTGTAGGGGAAGAGCACGGCCCAGAACGGCAATTGCCAGTTCTTTTTGCCCTGCATTTCACCGGGCTCGCCGGTTCGCCAGGGGGCATAGTGGCGCCAGGCTTCTGCCGGGGTCAGGCATATGGCGTGGAGTGGCTTGTGCCACCAGTTGGGTTCACCGGGCGGGGGGAGTTTGTCCGGGCCGTGGTCCATGAAGTGGCGCAGGTATTCCCACACTTCGGCCACATGCTTGACGCCCGGTTCGGTGGGTTCGTTGCTGTCGACCCAGAGGCAGTCTTTTTTGTGGAGGCTACCGTCCTTCCTAGGCGGGGCAAAGGCAAGAGCATAGCTAGTGCTGATGGATGAACCACTGAACTCTGTGCGCTTAAATACCCCTCCCTTGATATTGGTCCAATCGAACGAGATAAGTTTTTTGTTGCGTTGATATAAGATTTTTCCAGTTGCGCGATTGAGGTAGATGTTTGATAGATTTTTTATGAAAAATATTCTGTAGGCGATGAATGGTGTAAATATTAGTGGTGCAATAACGTATTGTGCGAGTGAGTGAAGGTCCGCTAGCGCGGACTTTCTAAAATCCGCATCTATGATGTCTGGGTAGATATAAGCTGCTAACCCTAATGTCATGGCGGTATATAGTTTTCCCATGAATACGGAGTCGGATACCCATGGGTTCACGAGGGATAAGTGATGTTTGTTTATGTATGATAGTTGGCTTGAGATATTTGGAGTGAACTGAGAGCGTGCGGAGGGTGTGAAAATCCATGAAATGGCCATTATCGTTCCCCAAGCTTGAAGGTCTGGGAGGAGCCTGCTTGTTCATCTAAGCCTAGATTTGGCAGATATTTGATGTTCAGTTTAATGTGGCGGTGGTTTCGAATTTGATTCTTGAAGTGGAGTATCAGTCCTCCCCTGATTTCATAGCAGTCTGGTGTGGCTGGGAATACAGATATGCTATTGTTCTCGAGTTGGCTACTAAGGCTGGCTTGCCACTCGCTCTGGCCCAATAGAAACCCTCGTAGGAGGACTGTAAATTCAGCAGTGGGGGGATGCTAGAGACTTGATTGTGTGTGATAGCAGTCCAGTTCGGAGTAGTCCATGTGTTTAAGTCAGTCCATTTGCTGTCCAGATGCCCTAGGTCAAACAGTTTTGTCTCTTTTTTTGAAAGCAGCGAGGGTGAGTAAAATGCCTGATGCCAAGCGTTGATTTCGTCTTTAATGTTGACGAAGTTTGGAAGTTTCTTGTCGGTATCTAAAATTATGTCTGGTCGGCTTTCGCCGTCATTGAGACAGTTCCCAAATATACTTCGACTGGCCCATAGCTCTATAGGGTTGTGAAGGTGTTCGGTGGCTTTCGCATGGAGGTAGATGCCTCCAGCTATGATCGCAGCACCTAATAGGACTACTGCAGCTGCAGTCCACCCTGCAAAAGGGATAAGTGTTGTGGCGCCTGCAATAGCTAATCCACCTTCTAATACCAAGACGGAGCCTATTGCGACCGCGCCCCCACCATAGAAAGTTAAATCAGAAGCGGCAGTATTACCGTGCATCTTCTGCCTTTGGGATTTTTTATAGTCAGAGGCGAATCCTAGGAAAATAGCCGGGTAGCCGGACAACCTTGCGAACAAATTGCTTCCTAGGAGCTTGATTAGACCGTTACCAAAGGCCATACCCGGCGCTGTGGC
>NZ_JBICLK010000051.1:0-44358 GCF_043105275.1 Pseudomonas sp. TYF_14 | reverse complement strand
ACCTTGCAGGCTTTGGGCGAGGTGATTTGACGGCACCGCCCCCGCTGGGTATAAACCGCCTCTTATTGAATTGTCAGGCCTTTCCCATGAGCTTCAGCCCTCTCATCCGCCAACTGATCGACGGCCTGCGCATCTTGCCAGGTGTCGGTCAGAAAACCGCCCAGCGCATGGCCCTGCAACTGCTCGAGCGCGACCGCAGTGGCGGGCTGCGCCTGGCTCAGGCCTTGACCCAGGCCATGGAAGGGGTAGGGCATTGCCGCCAGTGTCGCACCCTCACCGAGCAGGAGCTGTGCCCGCAGTGCGCCGACCCGCGCCGTGACGACACACAGCTGTGCGTGGTCGAGGGGCCGACCGATGTGTATGCGGTGGAGCAGACTGGCTACCGTGGCCGTTACTTCGTGCTCAAGGGGCACCTGTCGCCGCTGGATGGCCTGGGGCCTGAGGCGATCGGTATTCCGCAGCTGATGGCGCGGATCGAAGAGCAGGGCACCTTTACCGAGGTGATCCTGGCGACCAACCCGACAGTGGAGGGGGAGGCGACGGCGCATTACATTGCCCAGTTGCTGAGCGAGAAGGGCTTGGTGGCGTCTCGCATTGCCCATGGTGTGCCACTGGGCGGCGAGCTGGAGATGGTGGACGGCGGTACCCTGGCCCATGCCTTTGCAGGGCGCCGGCCCATTTCGCTCTGATTCATTGGGGCCGCTTGGCGGCCCATTCGCGGGTAAACCCGCGCCTACAAAACATACGCGGCTTTCGTAGGAGCGGGTTTACCCGCGAATGGGCTGCAAAGCAGCCCCAAAAGCCCACTCAGTACTCGCTGAGGGAAAACTCGGTCAGGCAGAAGGTAGGCACCCCGGCCGCTTGCAACCGACGCGACCCGTCCAGTTCCGGCAGGTCGATGATCGCCGCCGCCTCGAACACCTGCGCCCCGGTACGACGCACCAGGTTGGCCGCCGCCAGAAGCGTACCGCCAGTAGCAATCAGGTCATCGAAGATCAGCACCGAGTCGCCTTCACACAGGCTGTCGGCATGCACTTCCAGGAAGGCCTCGCCGTACTCGGTCTGGTAACCCTCGCTCAACACGTCGGCTGGCAGCTTGCCCTGCTTGCGGAACAGGATCAGCGGCTTGTTCAGCTGGTGGGCGATGATCGAGCCGATCAGGAAGCCCCGCGCGTCCATGGCGCCGATGTGGCTGAATTCCGCCTCGACATAGCGCTCGATGAACTGGTCGGCCACATAGCGCAGCCCGCGTGGCGACTGGAATAACGGGGTAATGTCGCGGAAGATCACGCCCGGTTTGGGGAAGTCCACTACCGGGCGGATCAGGGCTTTGAGGTCGAAGGCGTCGCTGTGCATTGTTGCGGGTATCCTGGGAAAACGAATGCCCAAGTATACCCGCTAAAGACCAGCGTCAGGCCTCGATTGCACCACCTGCCAGCGCGCACAGCTGGATCGGGTCGAGGATGTGCACTTCCTTGCCCTCGGCGCGCAGCAGGCCGTTCTGCTGGAAGCGGGTGAACACCCGCGACACGGTTTCTACCGCCAGGCCAAGGTAATTGCCGATTTCGTTGCGCGACATGCTCAGGCGGAACTGATTGGCCGAATAGCCGCGGGCGCGGAAGCGCGCCGACAGGTTGACCAGGAAGGTGGCAATGCGCTCGTCGGCGGTCTTTTTCGACAGCAGCAGCATCATTTGCTGGTCGTCGCGGATTTCACGGCTCATTACCCGCATCAGCTGGCGGCGTAGCTGTGGCAGTTGCACCGACAGCTCGTCCAGCCGCTCGAAGGGGATTTCACACACCGAAGTGGTTTCCTGAGCCTGGGCCGATACCGGGTAGGCCTCGGTATCCATGCCCGACAGGCCGACCAGTTCGCTGGGCAGGTGGAAGCCCGTGATCTGCTCTTCGCCGCTGTCGCTGAGGCTGAAGGTTTTCAGGGCCCCGGACCGTACTGCGTAGACCGAGCCAAAACTGTCACCCTGGCGGAACAGGAACTCGCCTTTCTTGAGCGGCCGCCCGCGTTTGACGATTTCATCCAGCGCGTCCATGTCTTCCAGGTTCAGCGAAAGAGGCAGGCACAGGGGGGCCAGGCTGCAGTCCTTGCAATGGGCCTGGTTGTGTGGGCGCAGTTTGACTGGCTCGGACATTTGAATCGATCCTTGTGGGAAAGCACACATAAGTCGTAAGGGTAACTCACGACACAGGGTGTAGGCCAGTGTGCGCGATGATGGTGCGCGCTGGCGAAACCCCGGCAGGTGGCCTGCCGGGAGTCCTTGTGTGCTCATAGTGTGCCTGACAAGGAAGCTTGTCCATGCGGTTGAACGCCTTGTTTTTCAGATCACTCGCGAGAAGCGCTGGCGGTTGTGCATCGCCAGATAGGCGTCGAACACCATGCATACCGAGCGCGCCAGCAGCCGGCCGGCGGGCAGGATGCGAATGCCCTTGTCGTCCAGGCTGATCAGGCCGTCGCGCTGCAAGGTCAGCAGCTCGGGCCAGAGGTCGTTGAAGTAACCGCGAAAATCCAGGGTGAAAGCCTGTTCGATGGGTTCGAAATCCAGCTCGAAATGGCAGATCAGTTGCTGGATCACCGCCCGGCGTATGCGGTCGTCGTGGTTGCACAGCAAGCCGCGCTGGGTGGCCAGCTGGGCGTTGGACAGGCTGTCCTGGTAGGTGTTGAGGTCACTGCTGTTCTGGCAGTACAGGTCGCCGATCTGGCTGATCGCCGACACGCCCAGGCCAATCAGGTCGCAGTGCCCGTGGGTGGTGTAGCCCTGGAAGTTGCGCTGCAAGGTGCCTTCTTCCTGGGCAATGGCCAGTTCGTCGTCGGGCAGGGCGAAGTGGTCCATGCCGATGTAGCGGTAACCGGCGGCGGTCAGTTGGTCGATGGTGGCGTGCAGCATCTCCAACTTGGCGGCGGCGCTGGGCAGGTCGTTGCTGTCGATGCGCCGTTGCGGCATGAAGCGCTCGGGCAGGTGGGCATAGTTGAACACCGACAGGCGGTCGGGCTGCAGGCGGATCACTTCTTCCACGGTGCGGGCAAAGCCTTCCGGGGTTTGCTTGGGCAGGCCGTAGATCAGGTCGAGGTTGACCGAGCGAAACTGCAGCGTGCGCGCAGCCTCGATCAGGGTACGGGTCTGTTCCAGGCTCTGCAGGCGGTTGATCGCGCGCTGCACGGCCGGGTCGAGGTCCTGTACACCCAGGCTGACGCGGTTGAAGCCCAGTTCGCGAAGCAGGCCCATGGTCGACCAGTCGGCTTCGCGAGGATCGATCTCGATGCCGTAGTCGCCGGAATCGTCGTCCAGCAGGTGGAAGTGCTGGCGCAGGGTGGCCATCAGCTGGCGCAGTTCCACATGGCTGAGGAAGGTCGGTGTGCCGCCGCCAAAATGCAACTGTTCAACACGTTGTTTAGGGTCCAGGTGGCAGGCGACCAGCTGGATTTCCTGCTCCAGGCGCTGCAGGTAGGGCGCAGCGCGGGCGCGGTCTTTGGTGATGACCTTGTTGCAGGCGCAGTAGTAGCAGATGTTGGCGCAGAACGGCACATGCACGTACAGCGACATCGGGCGCACGGCCCGTCGGCTCTCGCGCAGGGCGTTGAGCAGGTCGAACGAACCCACCTCGCTGTGCAGCTGCACGGCGGTTGGGTAAGAGGTGTAGCGTGGCCCGGCGAGATCGTAGCGGCGGATCAGGTCGGTATCCCAACGGAGGTCGTCGAGCATGAGGGTAGTCCCCGGAAAGAGCAGCAGTGCACCGGAGTCTATGGCCGTCTGTAGGAAACTGTGTTGATTTGTATCAAGGGCATTGGGGCTGCTTTGCAGCCCCCGTCAATGGCCCATCAGCCAGTGCTGGTGTGGGCCCGGCAGGGTCCAGATACCGAATAGCATCACCAGCACACCGCCTGCCACGCGCACGCTGCGTCGCCGCAACAGGGCGTTTACCCTTTCGGCAGCCAGCCCGGTTGCCAGCAACACCGGCCAGGTGCCCACCCCGAACGCCAGCATCAACCCGGCGCTGTAGCCGGCATTGCCCTGGCTGGCCGCCCACAGCAGGGTGCTGTACACCAGCCCGCACGGCAGCCAGCCCCAAAGGGCGCCCAGCAGCAATGCCCGAGGGAGGCTGGACACTGGCAGCAATCGCGACGCCACCGGCTGGATATGCCGCCACAGCCCGCGGCCCAGTGCCTCGATACGGGTCAGCCCGCTCCACCAGCCGGCCAGGTACAGGCCCATGGCAATCAGCAGCAGTGCCGCGACCACCCGCAGCGCCAGCGCTGCCGGGCTGCTGGCCACGGCCCAGCCGGCCAGGCCCAGCAACAGGCCGGCGCAGGCATAGCTGAAAATGCGCCCCAGGTTGTACGCCAGCAACAGGCGCAGGCGCTTGCCGCGTTGTTCGGGGGGGATGGCCAAGGTTAGTGCGCCCATCAGGCCACCGCACATGCCCAGGCAGTGACCGCCCCCTAGCAGGCCAAGGACCAGTGCCGAGCCCAGCAGCGCAAGCAGGTCAGGCACGGGGTGGTGGTTCCTTGTCGGTGTCGGCTGCGGCATCGTCAGGCTTTACTGCCGCCTGGTGGCGCGGGTCCTGATCGTCGAACAGGATGCTGTGGGCGGGGCCTTCAAGGTCGTCGTACTGACCGCTGTCTACCGCCCAGAAGAAGATGTACACGGCCACGCCGACCAGCAGCAGGGCTGCCGGGATCATGACATAGAGGGCGGGCATGGCGACTTCCTCCCGGGTAAAGGGGCTTCGTGGGGCAGCGGGCCCGAGGCCACGGGCATTCGGGTCAGGCGCAGGGCGTTGAGCACCACGATCAGCGAGCTGACCGACATGCCGATGGCGGCCCACACCGGCGTGATCCAGCCGAGCGCGGCGAACGGCAACATCAGGCCATTATACAGGGTCGCCCACAGCAGGTTCTCGAGGATGTTGCGGCGGGTGCGGCGGGCCAGCGCGAACGCCTGCACCAGCGCTTGCAGGCGGTTGGACAGCAAGACGGCGTCGGCACTGGTCTTGGCCAGGTCGGTGGCGCTGCCCATGGCGATGCTGATATCGGCGGCGGCCAGTACCGGTACATCGTTGACCCCGTCGCCGAGCATCAGCACCTTGCGCCCGTCAGCCTGCAGGGCTTTCAGGCGGTCCAGCTTGTCATCCGGGCGCAGGCCGCCAATGGCCTGGTCGATACCCAGCTGCGCGGCCACTTCGGCAACCATCGGCGAGCTGTCGCCCGACAGCAGCAGGGTGTGCCAGCCCCGCGCCTTGCAGGCAGCGAGCAGGGCCGGGGCATCGTCGCGCAGGCGGTCATCCAGGCCGAACCAGGCCAGTGGCCCCTGGCGGTCGCCCAGCAGCAGCCACTGGCCGCGCGGCTCGGGTACAGCGGGGATTTCCGCACCACTCAAGGCGCAGACGAAGGTAGCCTGACCAATGCGCAGGCGCTGGCCGTCGACCACCCCCTCCAGGCCCAGGCCGGGTACGCTCTGTACGTCATCGGCAGGTGTGGCGGTACGACCAAAGGCGCGAGCGATGGGGTGTTCAGAGCGGTTTTCCAGCGCCGCGGCCAGGGCCAGGCAGCGGTCGGCGGCCTGGCTGCCGAGCGGGCGGATGCTGCGCAAGGTCAGGCGGCCCTCGGTCAGTGTGCCGGTCTTGTCGAAGATCACCGTGTCGATCTGGTTCAGGCCTTCCAGCACGTGGCCGCGGGTCACCAGCAGGCCAAGCTTGTGCAGGGTTCCGGTGGCGGCGGTCAGTGCGGTTGGCGTAGCCAAAGACAGGGCACAAGGGCAGGTGGCCACGAGCATGGCCAGTACGATCCAGAACGCCCGTGTCGGGTCCAGGTGCCACCACCACAGGCCGATGGCAACGGCGGCCAGCAGCGAGAACAGCAGGAACCACTGCGAGGCGCGATCGGCGATTTCCGCCAGGCGCGGTTTTTCAGTCTGGGCGCGCTCCAGCAGGCGGACGATGGCCGACAAGCGTGAGTCATGGCCGAGGGCTTCCACTTCCACATTCAGCGCGCTTTCAACGTTCAGCGTACCGCCAGTGACCCGCTCACCCACCCGGCGTGGTTGCGGCAGATACTCGCCGGTCAGCAGCGATTCGTCGACGCTGGAGCGGCCCTCGACGATGCGCCCGTCGGCAGGGATGACCGCGCCGGGCAGCACCTGCACGGTGTCGCCGCACTGTAACTCGCTGAGCAGGATGCGTTCGCTGCGCCCGATGGCGTCCAGGCGCAGGCATGAGGCTGGCAGCAGGTTGACCAGCTGTGCAGTGGCCGCCGCTGTGCGCTCGCGGGCGCGGCGCTCCAGGTAGCGGCCGGTCAGCAGGAACAGGGCGAACATGCCCACCGTGTCGAAATAAAGCTCGCCGCTGCCAGTGATGGCTGTCCAGATGCCGGCACCGAACGCCAGGCCAATGGCCAGCGACACCGAAACGTCCATGGTCAGGTGGCGCGTTCGCAAGTCGCGCGCCGCGCCCTTGAAGAAGGGCGCGCAGCTGTAGAACACGATGGGAATTGTCAGGAACAGCGCCACCCAGCGCAGGATGGCATGCAACTCGGGTGTCAGGTCGATGTTGAATTCCGGCCAAGTGGCCATGGTTGCCATCATCGCCTGAAACCACAGCAGCCCGGCCACGCCCAGGCGGCGTAGGGCGCTGCGGTTTTCCCGGGCCAATTGCTCGGCGGCCTGGTCAGGCTGGTAGGGGTGGGCGGCGTAGCCGATCTGGCGAAGTTCGGCGAGGAGGCGCGACAGCGGTAGCTGCTTGTCATCCCAGTTCAGCAGCAGGCGGTGATTGGACAGGTTCAGGCGCGCTTCGGCGACACCGGGCAGGTTGCGCAGGTGCTTTTCGATCAGCCAGCCGCAGGCGGCGCAGCTGATGCCCTCGACAAGCAAGGTGGTTTCGGCCAGCTCACCCTGGTGGCGGACGAAGGTTTGCTGTACGTCGCTGCGGTCGTACAGGGCCAGCTCGTCCTGCAGTTGCTTGGGCAGGGCTTCGGGGTTGGCGCTGTTGTCGCTGCGGTGCTGGTAGTAATGTTCCAGGCCTCCAGCGACGATCGACTCGGCCACCGCCTGACAGCCGGGGCAGCAGAACTGCCGGGGCTGGCCGAGGACCACGGCGGTGAAGCGGCTGCCGGTGGGGACGGGCAGGGCGCAGTGGTAGCAGGGGGTCGGTTGGGTCATAGGGCAGACACTGCTCAGGCAGATAGGAAACCCTGTGGGAGCGGGCGCGCCCGCGAATGCGTCAGACCTGGAAATACCTTTGCCTGAGCTATCGCATTCGCGGGCGTGCCCGCTCCCACAGGGATTTGCGGTGTTGCTACTGTTGGTGTTCGGCGCCTTGCAGGGCTTCGTCACCCAACTGCAAGGTCACACCATGCGCCACTTTTTCCTCTTCGAACAGGCGCCATACCTGGCCCCCTTCGCTACCCAGCAGTTCGACAAAACGGCGCCCGTCGACCTTGTCTTCCAGCTGCCCCACATAGCGCCCTGCTTCGACCCGGCTCAGCAGCACCTTGCGGTCCTTCTCTGGCTGGGTTGGCGAAATCAGGTTCAGCTCCAGGCTTTGCGGGTTGCTGTTACCGGTCAGGCGCAGGTCCACTTCGCCGGTCAGTTCGTCCAGATGCACGCTGGCTTTCAGGCCCAACTGCTGCGCCAGCAGCTCGCGGTCCAGCGAGCGGTTGATGCCCTTGCCGGCCTCGTAGTAGTTGTCGTTCACCAGGTTGTCCGGGTTGTGCACAGCGATGCTGACCATGGTCAGGCTCAGGCACACCGAGGTGGTGAGGATGCCGATGATGATCCAGGGCCAGAGGTGCTTGTACCAAGGGCTGGCGGCGGTGGCGGCAGGCATTGTGCGTTATCTCTCTTAGCGGATCTGTGGGCCGATGAAACGGCTCTTGGCTTCAACCTGGGCGTCGCTGTCGTCGGCGCTCTTGAGGATGAAGGTGATTTCGTTGGTGGTCGATGGCAGCTTCTCGGGGGCAACCGACAGCTGCACGGGAAGGCTGACGATGTCACCGGCGGCCACGCGGATCTCGCGCTGGCCTTCGAGCTTGAGGTCCGGCAGGCCGGCGGCGTCCAGCACGTAGAGGTGATCGCGCTGATCCTTGTTCATTACCTTCAGGCTGTACACGTTCTCGATCCGGCCCTGGGCGTTTTCGCGGTACAACACGCGGTCTTTGCTGACGTCGAAACCGACCAGCGAACGGGTGGCGAAGGCCGTCGCCAGCCCGATCATCATCACCAGCAGTACCACGGCATAGCCGATCAGACGGGGGCGCAGCATGTGGGTCTTCTGCCCGGACAGGTTGTGTTCGGTGGTGTAGCTGATCAGCCCTTTGGGGTAGTTCATCTTGTCCATGATGCTGTCGCAGGCATCGATGCAGGCGGCGCAGCCGATGCACTCGATCTGCAGGCCGTCACGGATGTCGATGCCGGTCGGGCAGACCTGCACGCACATGGTGCAGTCGATGCAGTCACCCAGGCCCTGGGCCTTGTAGTCGGTATCTTTCTTGCGCGGGCCGCGGGTTTCGCCACGGCGTGGGTCGTAGGACACGATCAGCGTGTCCTTGTCGAACATCACGCTCTGGAAGCGGGCATAGGGGCACATGTACACGCACACCTGTTCGCGTAGCCAGCCGGCGTTGCCGTAAGTGGCGAGGGTGAAAAAGCCGACCCAGAAGTAGGCCCAGCCATCGGCCTGGCCCGTGAAGAATTCGATCGCCAGTTCACGGATCGGCGAGAAGTAGCCGACAAAGGTCATGCCGGTGACAAAGCCGATCAGCAGCCACAGGCTGTGCTTGGCGAATTTGCGCAGGAACTTGTTGCCGCTCATGGGGGCTTTGTCGAGCTTCATGCGCTGGTTGCGGTCACCCTCGGTGATCTTTTCGCACCACATGAAAATCCAGGTCCACACGCTTTGCGGGCAGGTGTAGCCGCACCACACCCGGCCGGCGAACACCGTGATGAAGAACAGGCCGAAGGCGGCGACGATGAGAATCCCCGAGAGCAGGATGAAGTCCTGCGGCCAGATGGTGGCGCCGAAGATGTAGAACTTGCGCTCGGGCAGGTTCCACCACACGGCCTGGTGACCCCCCCAGTTCAGCCACACGGTGCCGAAGTACAGCAGGAACAGCACTGCACCGCCGACCATGCGCAGGCGACGGAACAGGCCGGTGAAGGCGCGGGTGTAGATCTTTTCCCGGGAAGCGTAGAGGTCGACGGAATCCTTCCCTTTGTTGGCAGGCGGGGTCACATCATGTACCGGAATTTGCTTGCTCATCATCAAGTCCCACGGCAGTGGAGAAACGCCGCGGCCTGTGCGTGCGGGCCGCAGTCTCGCGCAATCTGCTAGCGCTCTGCGGCCCATGATACGCCGCTGATGGCAGTATGGGTTCGCACTGCGACCTTTAGTCGCGTTGGGTTCGTGGTATGAAACGTGTTATGGCGGGTGTCAATTGATCCAGGTCACTTGCCTGCGAGAAATGCTGTGCCAGTACCGGCCTCTTCGCGGGTAAACCCGCTCCTACAAAGATCCTGTGTAGGAGCGGGTTTACCCGCGAAGAAGCCAGGCCTGCCTTACTCAGCCTTGGCTGGCTCAGCCTGGTGCGACAGGCTGTAGACGTAAGCCGCCAGCAAGTGCACCTTGTCATTGCCCTGCAGTTGTTCCTGGGCCGGCATCTGCCCCTGGCGGCCATAACGAATGGTCTGCTGCAACTGGGCAAAGCTCGAGCCGTAGATGAACGCCTGCGGGTGGGTCAGGTTCGGAGCGCCCATGGCGGGCGTACCTTTGCCTTCCGGCCCGTGGCAGGCCACGCAGTTGGCTGCGAAGATCTTCTGCCCGTTCTCCACATCGGCCTTCGCACCCTCAGGCAGTGTACGGCCATCGAGTTTGCTGACCACGAATGCAGCCACGTCGGCCACGCCCTGGTCACCGATCACTTCGGCCCAGGCCGGCATCACGCCATGGCGGCCGGCCATGATGGTGGTCTTGATGGTTTCCGGCTCGCCGCCCCAGCGCCAGTCATTGTCGGTGAGGTTGGGGAAGCCGAAGGCGCCCTTGGCGTCGGAACCGTGGCACACCGAGCAGTTGGAGGCGAACAGCCGCGCACCCATTTTCAATGCCTGCGGGTCCTTGGCCACTTCTTCGATCGGCATGGCCGCGAACTTGGCGAAGATCGGCCCGAAACGGGCGTCGGCCTTGGCCATTTCCTTTTCCCACTCGTGCACACCGGTCCAGCCCGGCTGGCCGTTGGAAAACTCGGTCTGCTTGTCGTTATCCAGGTATGAATAGCCCGGCAGGACGCCTTTCCAGTTGCCCAGGCCCGGGTACAGCACCAGGTAACCGAGGGCGAAGATGATGGTGCCGACGAACAGCCAGAACCACCATTGCGGCAGCGGGTTGTCGTATTCCTCGATGCCATCGAAGGCATGCCCGACGGTTTCGTCGGTAACCTCTTCGCGCTGGCCCTTGCGGGTCGACAGCAGCAGCCAGGTCAACGAGAAGATGGTGCCCAGGGTCAGGACGGTAACGTACAGACTCCAGAAGGTTGTCATTGTTGTTTGCTCCCAGAAGCTTTTGCTTGCTCGACGTGCCGAGTGGCCTCGGGGTCATCCGCGAAGGGCAGTTGGGTCGCTTCGTCGAAGTCCTTTTTACGCCGTGGGTTGAACACCCATAGCGCCAGGCCCACGAACGCCACCATCACCACGACGGTGCCCAGGCCGCGAATCATCCCGATATCCATCAGCGTCACCGTTTGCTCTTGATGATGGTGCCAAGACCTTGCAGGTACGCGACGATGGCGTCCATTTCGGTCTTGCCCTTGACCGCGTCACGTGCGCCGGCAATGTCGGCGTCGGTGTACGGGGTGCCGAGTGTGCGCAGCACTTCCATCTTCTTCGCGGTGTCCTTGCCGTCGAGCTTGTTCTCGACCAGCCACGGGTAGGAAGGCATCTTCGATTCCGGTACCACGTTGCGCGGGTTGTACAGGTGCGCTCGGTGCCAATCATCGGAGTAGCGGCCGCCGACGCGGGCCAGGTCCGGGCCGGTACGCTTGGAGCCCCACAGGAACGGGTGGTCCCACACGCTTTCACCGGCTACCGAGTAGTGGCCGTAACGCTCGGTTTCGGCACGGAACGGGCGGATCATCTGCGAGTGGCAGCCCACGCAGCCTTCGCGGATGTAGATATCGCGGCCTTCCACCTCCAGCGCGGTGCGCGGCTTCATGCCCTCGACCGGCTTGTTGGTGACGTCCTGGAAAAACAGCGGGACGATCTGGGTCAGGCCACCGACGCTCACGGCGATGACCATGAAGAAGGCCAGCAGGCCTATGTTCTTCTCGACGGCTTCATGCTTCATCAGTGCGCTCCCACAACGACGATCTTGGCGGCCTCTTCAGCCTGTGCCGGGTTGGCGGCACGTACGGTACGGAACACGTTGTAGGCCATCAGCAGCATGCCGCTGGCGAAGAACGCTCCGCCCAGGGCGCGGACGATGTAGCCGGGGTGGCTGGCCTGCAGGGCTTCGACGAAGGAGTAGGTGAGGGTGCCGTCATCGTTGATGGCGCGCCACATCAGGCCCTGGGTGATGCCGTTGACCCACATCGAGGCGATGTACAGTACGGTACCGATGGTGGCCAGCCAGAAGTGCGCGTTGATCAGGCCGATGCTGTGCATCTGCTCGCGGCCGTAGAGTTTCGGGATCATGTGGTACACGGCGCCGATCGAAATCATTGCCACCCAGCCGAGGGCGCCGGCGTGGACGTGGCCGATGGTCCAGTCGGTGTAGTGCGACAGTGAGTTCACGGTCTTGATGGCCATCATCGGGCCTTCGAAGGTGGACATGCCGTAGAACGCCAGCGACACCACCAGGAAGCGCAGGATCGGGTCGGTGCGCAGTTTGTGCCAGGCGCCCGACAGGGTCATCATGCCGTTGATCATGCCGCCCCAGCTTGGCGCCAGCAGGATGATCGACATTACCATGCCCAGCGACTGCGCCCAGTCAGGCAGGGCGGTGTAGTGCAGGTGATGCGGGCCGGCCCAGATGTACAGGGTGATCAGCGCCCAGAAGTGCACGATCGACAAGCGATACGAGTAGATCGGCCGCTCGGCCTGCTTGGGCACGAAGTAGTACATCATTCCCAGGAAGCCGGTGGTGAGGAAGAAGCCCACGGCGTTGTGGCCGTACCACCACTGGATCATCGCGTCGGTGGCGCCGGAGTAGGCCGAGTACGACTTGAACAGGCTCACCGGCAGCGAGATGTGGTTGACGATGTGCAGCATCGCGGTGACCACGATGAACGCACCGTAGAACCAGTTGCCGACATAGATGTGCTTGGTCTTGCGTTTGACGATAGTGCCGAAGAACACCAGCCCGTAGGTAACCCAGACGATGGCCAGCAGGATCGCCAGCGGCCACTCCAGCTCGGCGTATTCCTTGGTGGTGGTGTAGCCCATCGGCAGGGTGATCAGCGCGCCGACGATCACGGCTTGCCAACCCCAGAAGGTGAAGGCGGCCATGCTGTCGGAGATCAGCCGGGTCTGGCAGGTGCGCTGCACCACGTAGTAGCTGGTGCCGAACAGCGCACAGCCCCCGAAGGCGAAGATCACCAGGTTGGTGTGCAGCGGGCGCAGGCGGCCGAAGCTGGTCCAGGGAAGGTCCAGGTTCAGCTGCGGCCACACCAGCTGCGAGGCGATGAAGACGCCGAGGCCCATGCCAAGGATCCCCCAGACCACCGTCATGATGGCGAACTGGCGGACGACCTTATAGTTATAAGCAGTCGGACTGATTGCTGTGCTCATTCTAAGGTTCCACGGTTTTGATGTTCTTGTTGGTCGAAAAATCGGCGCCAGTATTGATAACCAGCAAGGTTACCGCAACGCAACTTTGGTACGCCGACCCGTGTCCAGACCCGTTCACTGATGTCCCGCAGGGATCGGGTCTGGGCGATTGTACACAAATAAATATTTGTAATGTGTACCGTTTTTCATCTTTTTCTGATCGATCGGTCAAGCTTTTTCTGGGGCGGCGACAGGCCATGCGCCGCGTCTGCATCGGTCCTTTCGGAGCGAAGCCCACTGAGGCAACAAGCTTAGTTGTGTTCGGTGGGGGTGCAAGGGAAGGGGGGGCGGCGGTGGGGGTATGGTTTGAGGGGGATGGTGGGGCGGGGGTGTAAGGTTTGATGGTTATGGTGGGGCGGATATCGAGCGCCGCGCGGGCGGCGCTCGATCTCACAGGCGGCAAATGCCTTTCGGCGAACTCACTTGGCCGTCACAGCCTCAGCCGAACCATCCTGCGACAGGCTATACACGTAAGCCGCCAGCAGGTGCACCTTGTCATTCCCCTGGATCTCGGCCTGCGCCGGCATTTGCCCCTGGCGACCATAACGAATGGTCTGCTGCAGCTGGGCAAAGCTCGAACCGTAGATAAACGCCTGCGGATGGGTCAGGTTCGGAGCGCCCATGGCGGGCGTACCTTTGCCTTCCGGCCCGTGGCAGGCCACGCAGTTGGCTGCGAAGATCTTCTGCCCGTTCTCCACATCGGCCTTCGCGCCCTCAGGCAGTGTGCGGCCATCGAGTTTGCTGACCACGAACGCAGCCACATCGGCCACGCCCTGGTCACCGATCACTTCGGCCCAGGCCGGCATCACGCCATGGCGACCGCTCATGATGCTGGTCTTGATGGTTTCCGGATCGCCGCCCCAGCGCCAGTCATTGTCGGTGAGGTTGGGGAAGCCGAAGGCGCCCTTGGCGTCGGAACCGTGGCACACCGAGCAGTTGGAGGCAAACAGGCGGCTGCCCATTTTCAGCGCCTGCGGGTCCTTCGCCACTTCTTCTACGGGCATGGCGGCGTATTTGGCGAAGATCGGACCGAACCTGGCATCGGCCTTGTCCATTTCCTTCTGCCATTCATTGGCGCCAGTCCAGCCATTTTCATAGCCCGGCAGGATGCCTTTCCAGTTGCCCAGGCCTGGGTAGAGGATCAGGTAGCCGACCGAGAACGCCAAGGTGCCAACGAACAGCCAGAACCACCACTTGGGCAGCGGGTTGTCGTACTCCTCTATGCCGTCGAAGCTGTGGCCCATGGTCTCGTCGGTGGTGTTGTTGCTCTGGCCCTTGCGCGTGGCGAGCAGCAGCCAGGTCAGGCCAATCAGGCTACCGATGGTCAGTACGCTGATGTACGTACTCCAGAAGGTGGTCATTGCCCGTTACTCCTTTTTGCAGCAGGCTCCTGCCCGGCAGTGGGCAGGCGGTCGTCGACGAAGGGCAGCAGGCGCGCTTCGGCGAAATCACGGTCGCGGCGGCGGTTGAAGACCCACAGGGTGAGGCCGATGAAGGCAATCATCACCACCAGGGTGCCCAGCCCGCGGATCATGCCGATGTCCATTTCCATCGCACTCACCTCTTGTTCTTGATCGCGGTGCCGAGCACCTGCAGGTAGGCGACCAGTGCATCCATCTCGGTCTTGCCTTTGACCGCTTCACGGGCGCCGGCAATGTCGTCGTCGGTGTACGGCACGCCCAGGGTGCGCAGGGTGCGCATCTTGACGTCGGTGTGGCTGTTGTCGACCGGCTGGGCAACCAGCCACGGGTAGGACGGCATCTTCGACTCCGGCACCACGTTGCGCGGGTTGTACAGGTGCGCACGGTGCCAGTCGTCCGAGTAGCGGCCACCGACTCGGGCCAGGTCCGGCCCAGTGCGCTTGGAGCCCCACAGGAACGGGTGGTCCCACACGCTTTCACCGGCCACCGAGTAGTGGCCGTAACGCTCGGTTTCGGCGCGGAACGGGCGGATCATCTGCGAGTGACAGCCCACGCAACCTTCGCGGATGTAGACATCGCGGCCTTCCAGTTGCAGCGCGGTGTAGGGCTTCATGCCTTCGACCGGTTTGTTGGTGACGTCCTGGAAGAACAGCGGGACGATCTGGGTCAGGCCGCCGATGCTGACGGCAAATACCATCAGCAGGGCCATCAGGCCGACGTTTTTCTCGATGACTTCATGTTTCATCAGGCGTTTCTCCTCAAGCCAACTGGGCGTTCGCAGGGGCGACGTCAAGCGCTGGCGAACGCACGGTGCGCCAGGTGTTCCAGGCCATCAGGAACATGCCGCTGAGGAAGATCGCGCCGCCGACGAAACGCACGACGAAGCCTGGGTGGCTGGCCACCAAGGTTTCCACGAACGAGTAGGTGAGCGTGCCGTCGCTGTTGACCGCGCGCCACATCAGGCCCTGGGCGATGCCGTTGACCCACATCGAGGCGATGTACAGCACGGTACCGATGGTGGCCAGCCAGAAGTGCGCATTGATCAGGCCGAGGCTGTACATGCGTTCTTTGCCGAACACTTTGGGGATGGTGTGGTACAGCGCGCCGATCGAGATCATCGCTACCCAGCCGAGGGCGCCGGCGTGGACGTGGCCGATGGTCCAGTCGGTGTAGTGGGACAGGGCGTTGACCGTCTTGATGGCCATCATCGGGCCTTCGAAGGTGGACATGCCGTAGAACGCCAGTGACACCACCAGGAAGCGCAGGATCGGGTCGCTGCGCAGTTTGTGCCAGGCGCCCGACAGGGTCATCATGCCGTTGATCATGCCGCCCCAGCTTGGCGCCAGCAGGATCAGCGACATCACCATGCCCAGCGACTGCGCCCAATCGGGCAGGGCGGTGTAGTGCAAGTGGTGCGGGCCGGCCCAGATGTACAGGGTGATCAGCGCCCAGAAGTGCACGATCGACAAGCGATACGAATACACCGGCCGTTCGGCCTGCTTGGGCACGTAGTAGTACATCATCCCCAGGAAGCCTGCGGTCAGGAAGAAGCCCACCGCGTTATGGCCGTACCACCATTGCACCATGGCATCGGTGGCGCCAGCGTAGACCGAATAGGATTTGGTCAGGCTGACCGGCAGCTCCAGGTTGTTGACGATGTGCAGCAGTGCCACGGTCAGGATGAAGGCGCCGAAGAACCAGTTGCCGACGTAGATGTGTTTGGTGTTGCGCTTCATCAGCGTGCCAAAGAACACGATGGCGTAGCCCACCCAGACGATGGTGATCAGAATGTCGATCGGCCATTCCAGTTCGGCGTATTCCTTGGAGCTGGTGTAGCCCAGCGGCAGGCTGATGGCCGCCAGCAGGATAACCAGTTGCCAGCCCCAGAACGTGAACGCGGCCAGGCCCGGTGCAAACAGGGTGGTCTGGCAGGTGCGTTGCACCGAATAATAGGAGGTGGCGAACAGTGCGCAGCCGCCGAACGCGAAGATCACCGCATTGGTATGCAGGGGGCGCAGGCGGCCGAAGCTGGTCCAGGGGAGGTCGAAGTTTAGGGACGGCCAGGCGAGCTGGGCGGCGATGAAGACGCCGAGCCCCATCCCGACGATTCCCCACACCACCGTCATGATGGCGAATTGGCGGACCACCTTGTAGTTATAGGCGGTACTGCTGGTTGTGTTCATGTATGGGTTCCCATCCACGGTTATTTGGCAGGCTTTACAGCGAGGCAAGCATGATTAATGGGCAAAGTGCCGGTATTGACGGGGATCAATGGGCGAAGGTCGCAAATGTCCCAGGCTTGCGCTGCGATCCTCCGCGGGTTGCAGGTCAGGATGACTACAAGGGGTGCCTGATTCTGGCCCATGGCGCGGGCGCGCCGATGGACAGCGGGTTCATGGACGAAATGGCGCAAAGGCTTGCGGCTCTTGGGGTAGCGGTAGTGCGCTTCGAGTTCCCGTACATGGCCGAGCGCAGGGTTACCGGTGGCAAGCGGCCGCCGAACCCGCAGAAGGTGTTGCTTGAATGCTGGCGTGAGGTGTACCGGCAAGTGCGACCTTTGGTCGCGGGCAAGCTGGCCGTGGGTGGCAAGTCCATGGGCGGGCGCATGGCGAGCCTGCTGGCCGACGAACTGGGCGCGGATGCGCTGGTGTGCCTGGGCTATCCGTTCTACGCGGTGGGCAAACCCGAGAAGCCACGGGTAGAGCACCTGGCCGAGTTGAAGACACCGACGTTGATCGTGCAGGGCGAGCGGGATGCGCTGGGTAACCGCGAGGCGGTGGCGGGGTATGCGTTGTCGCCGGCGATCGAGGTGAGCTGGCTAGTGGCGGGGGACCATGACCTGAAGCCGTTGAAGGCTTCGGGGTTCAGCCATGAGCAGCATTTGCAGGCGGCGGCTGAACGCGTTGCTGATTTCCTGAAGGACTAGTGCTGGATTCTTCGCGGGCAAACCCGCACCTACAAGGACCGCACAACATCGAAGGTCGGCTCAGCACCCTGTAGGAGCGGGTTTACCCGCGAAGAGGCCGGAACAGGCCGGCGCTTAGTCGCGGTATTCGCACAGGTAAGCGGTATCCACCTTCACCTGCAGCTGGAACTTGCTGTCAGCCGGCACGTTGAACTTGTCACCGGCGTTGAAGGTTTCCCAGTTGTCGCTACCTGGCAGTTTCACGGTCAGCGCGCCCGATACCACATGCATGATCTCGCGCTTGGCAGTGCCGAATTCGTATTCGCCCGGAGCCATGACGCCGACAGTGGCCGGGCCTTCTTCGCCCGAGAATGCGATCGACTTGACGGTGCCGTTGAAGTACTCGTTGACCTGGAACATGGGCGACTCCTGAAAAGAGGTGCTGAAAAAGGGCTGGCCAGTATGCCCAAGCCCACAGGCGTCGTCATCTGCTTTCAGGGGCCGTTGGCGGGCAGGGTCAGCGGTAATAGCCGCGCCGTGTTGCGCGCATCTTCCAGGGCCCTGTGCTGCTGCCCGCAAAAGTGCATGCCGGCCAGTTGCAGGGCGCCGTTCAGGCCGGTGGGGCGCTGCAGGTGGCGGGCCTTGGCAAAGCGTTGCTTGAGATTGATGTGCGGCAATGTGCGCAGCAGGCTGTCGAGGCTGTACTGCTGCCACTCCTGGTGCAGTTGCTGGCGGTCGTAGTCGCCCCAGCTGACCCAGGCCTGAAGCTGCCCGCGGTGGTGCCCCAGCCAGCGCTCGAAGCTTGCCCACACCTCGCGAAACGGCGCGGCGCTGTCCACGTCGGCCTGGCTGATGTGGGTCAGCTCACGGCAGAACGGGGTCAGCTGCGGCCGCCGCCGTGGCTTTACAAAACGCTGGAAATGGTCGACCTCGCGGCCTTCGCGGGTAACCAGGCTTGCGCCGATTTCAATGACTTCCATCTCTGTAACCGGCCACCCACCATCGTCGGTGGTGGCTTCCAGGTCGATCACCAACCAATGGCCCATACCAGGCTCCCCTGCAGATCCTGCTAGAGCGTAGCCAATGTCCGGGCATACGGCATCCTATGGCATTTTGCCGCCTGCTTTGGCACAAAGAGCAGGCGTCAGTAGTTGTGTCGCCCCTGGAAAACGCCTAGCTTAAGCGCATACAGGCATAAACCGTGATGAGTGTCCGTCTTGACTCCAGCGCCCGGCCTCAAGGCCTTGTCCACCCTGATGCTGCTGGCCGTGTTCTGGTTGGCGGCACCGGTATGGGCTGGCGAGGCGGTTGAAGTGAAGATTGGCGCAGCCCATTTCCCGCCTTACACAGTGCGCCCCGAGCAAGGTGCCGATACCGGTTTGCTGCCGCAGTTGGTCGATGCACTCAACCGGGCGCAGCAGCACTATCACTTCGTTCTGGTGCCTACGTCTATCCAGCGGCGCTTCGGTGACTTCCAGCAGGGCCGCACCGACATGGCGATTTTCGAGAACCCACAATGGGGCTGGGAGCAGATTGCCCATCAGACCGTGGACATGGGCCTGGAAGATGCCGAAGTGTTCGTCGCCCGCAAGGCAAACGGCAATGATCCGCATTATTTCGATGACCTGCGCGGCAAACGCCTGGCCTTGTTCAACGGCTACCACTACGCGTTTGCCAGCTTCAACGCTGACCCGGACTACCTGCGCAAGACATACAACGCGACCCTGACCTACTCCCACGACAGCAACCTGCTGATGGTGCAGGCCGGCCGCGCCGATATTGCCCTGGTCACGCGTTCCTACCTCAGCGATTTCCTGGCACGCAACCCGGCGAGCAGGGCGCAGCTGGTGCCTTCACAACGCATTGACCAGGTCTATCACCACTACGCCTTGCTGCGCCCGGGGGCGCCTATCGGCGAGCAGTCGTTCGCTGCCCTGCTGCGTGGCCTGCGTGACAGCGGTGAACTGGCGCGCATCTTCGAGCCCTACCGAATCAAAGTGGCTGCACCGCAAGACTAAATTCCCGTGTTGCGGCAACGTTCCCTGCAGTGTGCCTTTTCTTCATTTTCGTGAGTCAAGCCCATGCCGTTCGATGCCGCTTCGCAGCCACAGTCACCGCCACGCTGGCGCAGCCTCAGTGCCGAGGAGGGCGACAGCTGGCTAAGCCTGGCCCTTGAAGGCCGCCCCCTGATCCAGTTGCGACTGGAGGCTGGCGCTTCTCTGCACGTTCACCTTGAGCGCTTTTGCCCCGAGCGCCCCTACCAAGCCTTGTGGGCCGCCTGCTATTGGTTGCTGTCGCGCGATACGGCCTGCCAGCGCCTGACCTGGCACCTGCCCGAAGTGTTGCCGCAGGCGTTGGCCAGTGGCCTGCTGCTGGCCGGTGAACAGCCTGGCCAGTACCTGTGCGAGCGCGCACTGTTCTGGCAACTGCCGCAGCCGTGGCTGGGCGAGTCGGTTGCCGGGGTATATCCGCAGCAGATGCAGATCAGCAACGGCAAGCGCCACCCGCGCCGGGCGCCCAAGCCGCGGGGCGAAGTGTACCGGCGCTTCGATGCGCGCTTGGGCAGTTGGGTATCGCTGCGTACCCTGGAGATCGAGCATGACCTGGAGCGTTTCAACCGCTGGCAGAACAACCCTCGCGTGGAGGCGTTCTGGCAGGAGGGTGGCACGCTGGCGCAGCACCGCGAATACTTGGCCAAGCTCGAAGCCGACCCGCATACATTGACGTTGATCGGTTGTTTCGATGACGAGCCGTTTGCCTACTTCGAGGCGTACTGGGCCAAGGAGGACCGCATTGCCCCCTTCTACCCGGCCGATGACTACGACCGTGGTATCCATATGCTGGTGGGAGAGGAGAGCCACCGAGGGCCGCACAAGGTGGCCAGCTGGCTATCGGCGTTGGTGCACTACCTTTTCCTGGATGACCCGCGCACCCAGCGGGTGGTGGCCGAGCCGCGCGCCGACAATGGCAAGATGATTGGCTACATGCACGACCAATGTTTCCATTGCGACAAGGAGTTCGACTTTCCACACAAGCGGGCGGCGTTGATGATTCTGGGGCGGGAGCGGTTTTTCGATCGTTGCAAGCTGACGTAGGGGCTAGTGTGGTGTTTCACAAATAACGACCATAACTTGCGGCGTTTTTTGCGCTGCGAGTTATTGGCCGTATTTGCAAAACACCACACTAGCGCTGCAAGCAAAAGCGAGAGCGATCCAGGTTCGCTCTGGCGTTTGCTTGCAGCCATCTTCAGGCCTGCCGACTGGCTGTCTTGCGGCAATGCACCAGCGCATCGCGGATCATGAAGTTGACCAAGGTCGGCGATACGCCCAGTTCCTTGGCAATGTCCTTCTGCGGCACGCCATTAAGGCGGTACATCTCGAAAGCATAGCGGGTGCGCGGCGGCAGTTCGTTCAAGGCCTCCGCGATGTCATTCAGCGCGGCGCGGTTGATGTGGGTGGCTTCGGGCGAGGCGTTCTGCACCACCACGTTCATGCCTTCCTCTTCACTACCGGAGTACTTCAGCTCCATCGCCTGCTTGCGATAGTGGTCGATCGCCAGGTTGCGCACGATCTGGAACAGGTAGCTCAGCTGGGCCTTGAACGATGAGGTGATCTGCGGGGCGGTGCTGAGCCGGAAAAAGGCATCCTGTACCACGTCCTCAGCGCGCGAACGGCAGCCTGTGATACGGGCGGCGATCTTGACCAGAATGCTGCGGTTGTCGACGAAGGCCTGCAGTAATGGTGAATCGCACTTACTTGTGGATAGTTGTTCCGCCATGGAAATCACCTTGTCACAGAGGGGAGAGGAGGCGCCCAAGGTTGGGAAGCTTCCTACGACGTGCGACAAACTATGCAAGATGATAATAATTGTCAAATGCGAAGTGTAATTAATATCTGTAGGTTTCAGTTCTAAGGCGTGGCTGGCTTTGGGGGTATGCCTTATCAACCCTTAAAGCGTGACCTCCCCCGCTAATTTCTCCCCCCGCCCATCCGTTCCCCTGTGTACATCCCCGGTCGCATACGTTGCCCGCCCACGTTAGCGGAGCAGCTGTCAGACCTAACCAGACACTGGCAGGAACACCCAATGACGGACGCCTTCGAACTCCCGCTCTCGCTGGTCCAGGCCCTGGCGCAACGCGCCGCGCAGACCCCGGAAAGGATTGCCCTGCGCTTTCTCGCCGACACACCCGGTGAGCAGGCCGTGCTCAGCTACCGGGACCTCGACCAGCGTGCACGCACCATCGCCGCCGCCTTGCAGGCGCGCGCCAGCTTCGGTGACCGTGCCGTGCTGTTGTTCCCCAGCGGGCCAGATTACGTGGCGGCGTTCTTCGGCTGCCTGTATGCGGGCGTGATCGCGGTGCCGGCCTACCCGCCGGAGTCCGCGCGCCAGCAGCACCAGGAGCGTTTGCTGTCGATCATCGATGACGCCGAGCCGCGACTGCTGCTGACC
Source organism: Pseudomonas sp. TYF_14 (assembly GCF_043105275.1). Taxonomy (NCBI): domain Bacteria; kingdom Pseudomonadati; phylum Pseudomonadota; class Gammaproteobacteria; order Pseudomonadales; family Pseudomonadaceae; genus Pseudomonas; species Pseudomonas sp. TYF_14. Next base: position 22,763 of record NZ_JBICLK010000051.1, on the reverse strand, counting down.
GTGGCGGCGCTGCGCGACAGCCTGCAGGGCCTGGAAGCCCTGGCGGCGGACAACGCCCCCCAACTGCTGGCAGTGGATGGCTTGGACCCGGCCCTGGCTGCGAACTGGCGTGAACCCGTGCTCAAGGGCGATGACATCGCCTTCCTGCAGTACACCTCCGGTTCCACCGCGCTGCCCAAGGGCGTGCAGGTCAGCCATGGCAACCTGGTGGCCAACGAGCAACTGATCCGCCAAGGCTTTGGCATCGACCTCAACCCCGACGATGTGATCGTCAGCTGGCTACCGCTGTACCATGACATGGGCCTGATCGGCGGCCTGCTGCAGCCGATCTTCAGTGGCGTGCCTTGCGTGCTGATGTCGCCGGGGTACTTCCTGGCCCGGCCGTTGCGCTGGTTGCAGGCCATCAGCGAATACGGTGGCACCATCAGCGGCGGGCCCGACTTCGCTTATCGCCTGTGCAGCGAGCGGGTCAGTGAGGCTTCGCTGGCCGGGCTCGACCTGAGCCGCTGGCGCGTGGCCTATTCCGGCTCCGAGCCTATCCGCCAGGACAGCCTGGCCACCTTTGCCGACAAGTTCCAGGCCTGTGGCTTCGACCCGCAGAGCTTCTTCGCCAGTTATGGCCTGGCCGAAGCCACCCTGTTCGTTAGCGGCAGCCGTCGTGGCCAGGGTATCGCCGCGCTTGAGCTGGATGCCAAAGCCTTCGCCGCCAACCGCGCCGAACCCGGCACTGGCAGCGTGCTGATGAGTTGCGGCTTCCCGCAGCCGGGGCACGCGGTACGCATCGTCGAGCCGCAACAGTTGCAAGTGCTGGGCGACAACCAGGTGGGGGAAATCTGGGCAGGCGGCCCGAGCATCGCCCGGGGCTACTGGCGCAACCCAGAAGCCAGCGCTCGAACCTTCGTCGAAATGGACGACCAGACCTGGCTGCGTACCGGCGACCTGGGCTTCATGCGTGACGGCGAGGTATTCGTCACTGGGCGTCTGAAGGACATGCTGATCGTGCGTGGGCAAAACCTGTACCCACAAGACTTGGAGAAAACCCTCGAGCGCGAAGTTCAGTTGCTGCGCAAAGGCCGTGTGGCGGTGTTCGCCGTCGAGCACCAGGGCGAAGAGGGCATCGGTGTCGCGGTGGAGATCAGCCGCAACGTGCAAAAGGCACTCAAGCCCCAGGACCTGATCAAGACCCTGCGCCAGGTCGTCGCCGACGCTTGCCGACAGGCCCCGGCCGTGGTCCTGCTGCTGAACCCCGGCGCGCTGCCGAAGACCTCCAGCGGCAAGTTGCAGCGCTCTGCCTGCCGCCTGCGCGTGGACGATGGCAGCCTGGACTGCTATGCCCGTTTCCCTGAGGTGAGCGAAGCCGGTACCCGTGCATCCGCTGGCGACGAGCTGCAAGCACGCATCGCCGCTGTGTGGCGCGACATCCTCAAGGTAGAGGCGGTGGCTGCGGACGACCACTTCCTGCTGCTGGGCGGTAACTCCATCGCCGCCACCCAGGCCACAGCGCGCCTGGCCGATGAGTTGGGTATCGACCTGAGCCTGCGTACCCTGTTCGAGGCGCCGGTACTGGCCGACTACAGCAAGGCCGTGGCACAGATCATCGCCGATGGCGCCGCTGGCACCGCAGCCATCACCACGCTGGAGCGCGCCCAGGCGTTGCCCCAGTCGCTGGCGCAAAACCGCTTGTGGTTGCTGTGGCTGCTGGAACCGCAATCAGCGGCCTACAACATTCCCGCCGGCTTGCATCTGCGCGGCGAGCTGGATGTCAACGCTCTGCAAGTGGCCTTCCAGGCACTGGTGGCGCGCCATGAATCGCTGCGTACCGTGTTCAGCGAAGAGAATGGCCAGGCGCTGCAGCGTATCCTGCCTCAACAGCCGTTCAGCCTGCACCGCCTGGACCTTGAAGGGCACTCGCCCGAGCAGGTTGCCGCGCAGCGTGAAACCGAGGCCCGCCAGCCGTTCGACCTCACCCAGGGGCCGCTGTTGCGGGTAACCCTGGTGCGCCTGGGGGACGAAGAGCATCAGCTGTGGGTGACCCTGCACCACATCGTTGCCGACGGCTGGTCGCTGAACATCCTGCTCGAAGAATTCGCCAAGCTGTATGCCGCTCGCTGCCAAGGCCTGGAGGCCAACCTGGCGCCGCTGCCGCTGGGTTACGCCGACTACGGCAGCTGGCAGCGGCAATGGCTGGCTGACGGTGAAGCCGAGCGCCAGTTGCAGTACTGGAAGGCACACCTTGGTGGTGAGCTGCCGGCGCTCGACCTGTGCACTGACCACCCGCGCGCCAGCCAGCGCGAACACAGCGCCGCGCGCTTCAGCCTCAAGGTGCCAGTCAGGCTTGGCGAAGCGCTCAAGGGCCTTGCCCACCAGCAGCAGGCCAGCCTGTTCATGGTCCTGCTGGCCGGTTGGCAGGCGCTGCTGCAGCGCTACAGTGGCCAGGCCGATATCCGCGTCGGCGTGCCCAACGCCAACCGCCCGCGCCTGGAAACCCAAGGCATGGTCGGTTTCTTCATCAATACGCAGGTGCTGCGCGCGCGATTCGATGGCCGTCACTCGTTTACCCAGTTGCTGACCCAGGTACGTCAGGCCACCTTGCAAGCCCAGGCTAATCAGGACTTGCCCTTCGAACAGCTTGTCGAAGCCCTGCCCGATGCGCGCGAACAGGGCCTGTTCCAGGTCATGTTCAACCACCAGCAACGCGACCTGTCAGCCCTGCGGCGCCTGCCAGGGCTGTTGGCCGAAGAGCTGGCGTGGCACAGCCGCGAAGCCAAGTTCGACTTGCAGTTGCACAGTGAGGAGGACCATCTGGGCCGCCTGAGCCTGGCCTTCGACTATGCCGCGGAGCTGTTCGAAGCCAGCACCGTCGAACGTCTGGCCCATCACCTGCTGGCGCTGCTGGAACAGGTGTGTGCCGCGCCGCAGCAGGCGCTGGGCGACGTGCAATTGCTGGATGAGCCCGGCCGTGCGCAGCTGCTGGGTTGGGGCCAGGCACCGGCCGCCGCAGCGCAGCACCTGTTGGTCGAACAACTCAATGAGCAGGTACGCCTGACGCCGCAGCGCACCGCCCTGGTTTGGGACGGGGGCAGCCTGGATTACGCCGGGCTGCACCAGCAAGCCAACCGCCTGGCCCACTACCTGCGTGACAAAGGCGTCGGCCCCGATACCTGTGTGGCCATTGCCATCGAGCGCTCACCGCAATTGCTGGTCGGCCTGCTAGCCATTCTCAAGGCCGGCGGTGCCTACGTGCCGCTGGATGTCGATTACCCTGCCGAACGCCTGGCCTACATGCTGGCCGACTGCGACGCCCGTTTGCTACTGAGCCACAGCAGCCTGCTGGGCAAGCTGCCGCAGGTCGACGGTGTCAGCGCCATTGCCCTCGACCAGTTGCACCTGGACAGCTGGCCCAGCCATGCCCCCGGCCTGCACCTGCACGGCGATAACCTGGCCTACGTTATCTATACCTCCGGCTCCACCGGGCAGCCCAAGGGCGTAGGCAATACCCATGCGGCGTTGGCCGAGCGCCTGCAGTGGATGCAGACGACCTATGCGCTGAATGACAGCGACGTGCTGATGCAGAAAGCGCCGATCAGTTTCGACGTCTCGGTGTGGGAATGCTTCTGGCCGCTGGTCACCGGCTGCAAGCTGGTGCTCGCCGGCCCTGGTGAACATCGCGACCCGCAGCGTATCGCTGCCCTGGTGCAGGCTTATGGGGTGACTACGCTGCACTTTGTACCGCCGCTGTTGCAGGTGTTCGTCCAGGAGCCGCAGGCAAGTGCCTGCAGTAGCTTGCGCTGGGTGTTCTCGGGTGGCGAAGCGTTGTCCGCCACGCTGCGTGACCGCGTGCTGCAGGTGCTGCCGCAGGTGCAACTGCACAACCGGTATGGCCCGACTGAAACCGCCATCAACGTCACCCACTGGCACTGTCAGGTGGTGGACGGCGAGCGCTCGCCCATCGGCCGCCCGCTGGGCAATGTGCTGTGCCGCGTGCTGGACGATGAGCTGGAACTGAGCGCCCCCGGTGTGCCGGGCGAACTGTACCTCGGTGGCGCGGGCCTGGCCCGTGGTTACTTGGGCCGCCCCGGCCTCACTGCCGAGCGCTTCGTACCCCAGGCCGACGGCAATGGTCAGCGTCTGTACCGCAGTGGCGATCGCGCCCGCTGGCAGGTTCAGCTGGAGGCCCTGGAATACCTTGGCCGCCTCGACCAGCAGGTCAAGGTGCGCGGTTTCCGCGTCGAGCCCGAGGAAGTGCAGGCCTGCCTGCTGGCACAGGCGGGTGTGGAACAGGCGCTGGTGCTGATACACAAGGACGCCATTGGCGCGCAACTGGTCGGCTATTACAGTGGCAGCGCCCAGCCTGCCGAGGTGCTGGCCGTACTGGCTGAGCAATTGCCAGCCTACATGGTGCCGGCGCAACTCATCCCTTTGGCACAGATGCCATTGGGCCCCAGCGGCAAGGTCGACCGCAAGGCACTGCCTGCCCCAGTGTGGCAGCAGCGTGAGCATGTCGAGCCACGAACCGAGCTGCAACAACAGGTCGCGGCCATCTGGCGCGACGTGTTGAATCTGCCGCGCATTGGCCTGCAGGACGACTTCTTCGCCCTCGGTGGTCACTCGTTGCTGGCTACCCAGATCGTTTCGCGCACCCGCCAGGCCTGCGATGTCGAGCTGCCGCTCAAGGCCCTGTTCGAAGCCAGCGAGCTGGGCGCCTTCTGTGCCGAGATCGCCCGCCTGCGCGCGGCCGGCGAGCGCAACCTGCAAGGTGCAATCACCCGTGTCGACCGCCGTCAGGCAGTGCCGCTGTCGTACTCGCAGCAGCGAATGTGGTTCCTCTGGCAGATGGAGCCGGACAGCCCGGCGTACAACGTCGGCGGCATGGCACGCCTGCGCGGCACCCTGCACGTGGACGCCTTCGAGCGTGCGCTGCAGGCGCTGATCGTGCGCCACGAAACCTTGCGCACCACGTTCCCCAGCATCGACGGCGTGCCGTACCAGTGCGTGGCCGAAGACAGCGGCCTGCATCTGGACTGGCAAGACTTCAGCGCTTTGTCAGACGATGCCTGCCAGCAACGTTTGCAACAACTGGCCGACGACCAGGCGCACCAGCCCTTCGACCTGGAGCGGGGGCCGCTGCTGCGCGCCTGCCTGGTCAAGGCCAACGAGCGCGAGCACTTCTTCGTGCTGACGCTGCATCACATCGTCACCGAAGGCTGGGCCATGGACATCTTCGCCCGCGAACTGGGCGAGCTGTACGAAGCCTTTGTCGATGACCGCGAGTCGCCACTGGCGCCGCTGCCGGTGCAGTACCTGGACTACAGCGTGTGGCAACGGCAATGGCTGGAAAGCGGCGAGGGCGCTCGACAACTGGCCTACTGGAAGCACCGCCTGGGCGACGAGCACCCGGTGCTGGCGTTGCCTGCCGACCGCCCGCGTCCGGCAGTCCAGAGCCACCGTGGCGAGCTGTACCGCTTCGAACTCGATCCGGCACTGGTGGCCCGTGTGCATGCTTTCAATAGCCAGCGCGGCCTGACCCTGTTCATGACCATGACCGCCACCCTGGCCGCCTTGCTGCACCGTTACAGTGGCCAGCGCGACCTGCGTATCGGCGCGCCGGTGGCCAACCGCATCCGCCCGGAAAGCGAAGGCCTGATCGGCGCTTTCCTCAACACCCAGGTGCTGCGCTGCGAGCTGGACGGCCAGATGACCGCCAGCGCGCTGCTGGAGCAGGTTCGCCAGGCTGCCATCGAAGGCCAGTCGCACCAGGACCTGCCGTTCGACCAACTGGTAGAGGCCCTGCAGCCCCCACGCAGCAGTGCCTACAACCCGCTGTTCCAGGTGATGTGCAACGTGCAGCGCTGGGCCTTCCAGCAAAGCCGCACGCTGGCCGGCATGCAGGTGGACTACCTGGTCAACGATGCCAGCGCCACCAAGTTCGACCTGTACCTGGAGGTGACCGACCTGGACGGCCGGCTGGGCTGCTGCCTGACCTACAGCCGCGACCTGTTCGACGCGCCGCGTATCGCGCGCATGGCCGAGCACTGGCAACAACTGCTGGTCGGTTTGCTCGACAACCCGCAACACCGCCTGTGCGAACTGCCAATGCTGAGCAGTGCCGAGCAACAAGTGCTTACAGGCCAGTTGCAGGGCGAACACGATTTCGACCTTGGCCAGACCCTCCATGGTCTGTTCGCCGCCCAGGCCGCGCGCACGCCACAGGCTGGCGCGCTGACCTTCGCCGGCCAGCACTTGACCTACGCCGAGCTCGACCAGCAGGCCAACCGCCTGGCGCGTGCCCTGCGCGAACGGGGTGTCGGCCCGCAGGTGCGCGTGGGCCTGGCGCTGGAGCGCTCGCTGGAAATGGTCGTCGGCCTGCTGGCCATCCTCAAGGCCGGCGGCGCCTATGTACCGCTCGACCCCGAGTACCCGCTCGACCGCCTGCGCTACATGATCGAAGACAGCCGCATCGGCTTGCTGCTCAGCCAGCGTGCGCTGCTGCACACCCTGGGCGAGCTGCCTGAAGGCGTGGCCAGCTGGAGCCTGGAAGACGATGCCGCCAGCCTGGCGGCCTACAGCGATGCGCCGCTGGACAACCCCAGCCTGCCGCAGCACCAGGCTTACCTGATCTACACCTCAGGCTCCACCGGCAAACCCAAGGGCGTGGTGGTCAGCCATGGCGAGTTCGCCATGCACTGCCAGGCGGTGATCGCCGCATTCGGCATGCGCAGCGATGATTGCGAGCTGCATTTCTATTCGATCAATTTCGACGCTGCCAGCGAGCGCCTGTGGGTGCCGCTGTTGTGTGGCGCGCGCGTGGTATTGCGCGCCCAGGGGCAGTGGGGCGCCGAGGACATCTGCCAGTTGGTGCGCGAGCAGCAGGTGAGCATTCTGGGCTTCACCCCCAGCTACGGCAGCCAGCTGGCGCAGTATCTGGGCGGGCGGGGCGAACAATTGCCAGTACGCCTGGTGATTACCGGTGGCGAGGCGCTGACCGGCGAGCACCTGCAGCGTATCCGCCAGGCCTTTGCGCCGCAGCAGTGCTTCAATGCCTACGGCCCGACCGAAACCGTGGTCATGCCGCTGGCGTGCCTGACGCCAGACGCGTTGCCAGCAGACCTTGGCAGCGTACCGATCGGCCGCGTCATCGGTAGCCGTACGGCCTACATCCTCGACGAGGATCTGGCCTTGTTGCCGCAAGGCGGCATTGGCGAACTGTATGTCGGCGGCGCCGGCCTGGCCCAGGGTTACCACGACCGGCCAGGCCTCACTGCCGAGCGCTTTGTCGCCGACCCGTTCAGTGCCGAAGGCGGGCGCCTGTACCGTACCGGCGACCTGGTACGCCTGGGTACCGATGGTCTGGTGGAGTATGTCGGCCGTGCCGACCAGCAGGTGAAGATCCGCGGCTTCCGCATCGAACTGGGCGAAATCGAGAGCCGCCTGCTAGCGCACGAGGATGTCGACGAGGCCGTCGTGCTGGCGCTGGACTTGCCGGGCGGCAAGCAGCTGGTGGGCTATCTGGTGTGCAGGCAGGCCACCACCGGTAACGACGTGCAACAACTGCTGCGCGAAGCGGTGAAAGCCGATGCCCGCCAGCACCTGCCCGACTACATGGTGCCTGCGCACCTGGTGCTGCTCGATAGCCTGCCGCTGATGGGCAACGGCAAGCTCGACCGCCGTGCGCTGCCGCTGCCGGACCTTGAGCAGGCGCGCCAGCAATACCAGGCCCCTGGCAATGAGGTGGAAGCACAGTTGGCGCAGATCTGGCGCGATGTGCTCAACGTTGCCCGGGTCGGCGTGCAGGACAACTTCTTCGAGCTGGGAGGCGACTCGATCCTGTCGATTCAGGTGGTCAGTCGCGCCCGGCAGGCCGGCTTGCAATTCACCCCGCGCGACCTGTTCCAGCATCAGACCATCCAGACCCTGGCAACTGTGGTTCAGCTCAGCGAAGCCGTGAGCACGGTGGAGCAGGGGCTGCGCCAGGGCCAGGCCGGGCTGACGCCGATCCAGCACTGGTTCTTCGACAGTGACGTGCCACAGCCGCAACACTGGAACCAGGCTGTGCTGCTGGAGGTGCGCCAACCCTTGGTTGAGGCCACCCTTGAACAGGCATTGGCTGCGCTGGTGCAGCACCATGACAGCCTGCGTCTGCGCTTCAGCGACGCCCAGGGCCGCTGGCAGGCGCAGTACGCGCAGCCTGGCGCCGAGCAACTGCTGTGGAGCGCCACTGTCGCCGATTTCAATGATTGTCAGGCACTCTACACCGACGTGCAGCGCAGCCTGGACCTGCAACAGGGGCCGCTGCTGCGCGCCTTGCTGGTGCGTGACGGGCAGGGCACCCAGCGGTTGTTGCTGGCGATTCATCACCTGGTTGTTGATGGCGTGTCCTGGCGGGTGCTGCTGGAAGACCTGCAGGCGCTGTACCGTGGCCAGCCTCTGCCGGCCAAGACCCACGCCGTCGGCGACTGGGCCGCGCGCCTGGCCAGCTACGCCGGCAGCGATTCGCTGCGTGACGAACTGGCCTGGTGGCAAGGCCAGCTGGGCGGTGTGCGTCGCGAATTGCCGTGCGACCATCCGCAGGGCGGCAACTTGCATCGCCATGCTCAAACCCTGGCCATCGGCCTGGACGTGGAGCAAACCCGACAGCTGTTGCAACTGGCCCCGGCGGCTTACCACACCCAGGTCAACGACCTGCTGTTGACTGCACTGGCGCGGGCCTTGTGCCGCTGGAGCGGCGATGAAGAAGTGCTGGTGCAGCTCGAAGGCCATGGCCGTGACGGGCTGTTCGAAGACATGGACCTGACCCGCAGCGTCGGCTGGTTCACCAATGCCTACCCACTGAGCCTGCGTCCGCTGCCAGGTGAAGACGACGCGGCGCGGGCCGGTTCGATCAAGCGCATCAAGGAACAACTGCGCCATGTACCGCACAAGGGCCTGGGCTACGGCGTACTGCGCTACCTGGCGGATGCCGCCGGGCGCGAGCAGATGGCGGCCTTGCCGCAGGCGCGCATCACCTTCAACTACCTGGGCCAGTTCGACCAGCAGTTCGACAGTACAGCCTTGTTCCAGCCCCTGGAGGCCCCGGCCGGGTTGGCGCATGACCTCGATGCGCCGTTGCCCAACTGGTTGAGCGTCGATGGCCAGGTGTATGGCGGTGCTCTGCAATTGCGCTGGACCTTCAGCGCCGAGCGCTACGACCAGCAGACCATCGCGGGTCTGGCTGAGGCCTATCGTCAGGAGCTGTTGGCGCTGGTCGCGCATTGCCTGGCCGATGGCAATGGCAGCTTCACCCCATCGGACTTCCCGCTGGCGCACCTGACTCAGGAACAGATCGACGCATTGCCGGTCCCGGCCGCGCAGATCGAGGACGTTTACCCGCTGACGCCGATGCAGGAAGGCATGCTGCTGCACACCCTGCTGGAGCCGGGCACCGGCCTTTACTACATGCAGGACCGCTACCGCATCAACAGCGCGCTCGACCCCGAGCGTTTCGCCCAGGCCTGGCAGGCCGTGGTGGCGCGCCACGAAGCGTTGCGCGCCTCGTTCAGCTGGAACAGTGGCGAGGCGATGCTGCAGATCATCCACAAGCCGGGCAATCTGGCGGTGGACTACCAGGACTGGCGCGGCCTTGCCGACGATGCCCAGGAGCAGCGCCTGCAGGCCCTGCACAAGCAGGAGCGCGAGGCCGGCTTTGCCTTGCTCAGCGAGGCACCGTTCCACCTGCGCCTGGTGCGCGTTGCCGAAGAACGCTACTGGTTCATGATGAGCAACCACCACATCCTTATCGATGCCTGGTGCCGCTCGCTGTTGATGAACGATTTCTTCGAGGTCTACCAGGCCCTTGGCGAAGGCCGTCAGGCCCAACTGCCGGTGCCGCCGCGTTACCGCGATTACATCGGTTGGCTGCAACGCCAGGGCCTGGACGACGCACGCGCCTGGTGGCAAGCCAACCTGGCCGGCTTCGAACGTGCCACAGCCATCCCGAGCGACCGCCCGCTGCGCCATGACCACGCCGGTAGCGGCATGGTCGTCGGCGACTGCTACACCCGCCTGGAGGTGAGTGATGGTGTGCGTCTGCGTGAACTGGCCCAGGCTCATCAGCTCACCGTCAACACCTTCGCCCAGGCGGCCTGGGCCTTGGTGTTGGCGCGTTACAGCGGCGACCGCGATGTGGCCTTTGGCGTGACCGTGGCCGGTCGCCCGGTGAGCATGCCGCAGATGCAGCGCACCGTCGGCCTGTTCATCAACAGCGTGGCCCTGCGCGTGCAGTTGCCCATCGCTGGCGAGCGCTGTAGCGTACGCCAGTGGCTGCAGGGCCTGCTGCAAAGCAACATGGAACTGCGCGAGTACGAATACCTTCCGCTGGTGGCGATCCAGGCGTGCAGCGAGCTGCCCAAGGGCCAGCCGCTGTTCGACAGCCTGTTCGTGTTCGAGAATGCGCCGGTTGAAACCGCCGTGCTCGATCACGCCCAGCTCCTGAACGCCAGCTCCGACTCGGGCCGTACCCACACCAACTTCCCGCTGACGGCGGTGTGCTACCCGGGTGATGACCTGGGCCTGCACCTGTCGTTCGACCAGCGCTACTTCGACTACCCGACCGTCGAGCGCCTGCTGGCCGAATTCAAGCGCCTGCTGCTGGCGCTGGTACAAGGTTTTGAAGGAGAGGTGAGCGAGCTACCGCTGCTGAGCGCCCAGGAGCAAGGCTTCCTGCTGGAGGACTGCAACCGGACCGAGCGGGTTTATCCGCTGGAACAGAGCTACATCGCGCAGTTCGAAGCGCAGGTCGTGGCGCATCCACAGCGTACCGTGGCCCGCTGCCTGGAGGCGTCCTATGATTACGCCGGGCTGAACCTGGCGGCCAACCGCCTGGGCCATGCGCTGGTGGCTGCCGGGGTCTGCGTGGACCAGCCAGTGGCACTGCTTGCCGAGCGTGGGTTGCCGCTGCTGGGCATGATTGTCGGCAGCTTCAAGGCCGGCGCCGGCTACCTGCCGCTGGACCCGGGCCTGCCGGCGGCGCGCCTGCAAAGCATCATCCAGCTCAGCCGCACGCCAGTGTTGGTGTGCAGCGCGGCCTGCGCCGAGCAGGGGCGGCAGTTGCTCGGTGAGCTGGAGGCTGCGCTGCGGCCGCAACTGCTGGTCTGGGAAGACGTCCAGGCCAACCCGATCGCATGCCACAACCCGGGTGTCCACAGTGGCCCGGACAACCTCGCCTACGTGATCTACACCTCAGGCTCGACCGGCCTGCCAAAAGGGGTGATGGTCGAGCAGCGCGGCATGCTCAACAACCAGCTGAGCAAGGTGCCTTACCTGGCGCTGAGCGAGCAGGACGTGATTGCCCAGACCGCCTCGCAAAGCTTCGACATCTCGGTCTGGCAGTTCCTGGCTGCGCCGCTGTTCGGCGCCAAGGTAGAGATCGTGCCTAACGCCATCGCCCATGACCCGCAGGGCTTGCTGGCGCACGTGCAGGCCACCGGCATCACCGTGCTGGAGAGCGTGCCGTCCCTGATCCAAGGCATGCTGGCCAGCGACCACCAGGCCCTCGACGGCCTGCGCTGGATGCTGCCGACCGGCGAGGCCATGCCACCGGAGCTGGCGGCGCAGTGGCTGCAGCGCTACCCGCAGATCGGCCTGGTCAATGCCTATGGGCCGGCGGAGTGCTCGGATGACGTGGCGTTCTTCCGCGTCGATGCCGCCTCGACCCAAGGCAGCTACCTGCCAATTGGCACGCCAACCGACAACAACCGGCTGTACCTGTTCGGCGAGGACCAGGCACTGGTGCCGCTGGGTGCGGTGGGCGAGCTGTGCGTGGCGGGTACGGGTGTAGGCCGTGGCTACGTCAGTGACCCGGTGCGCACGGCGCTGGCGTTCATCCCTCACCCTTACGGGGCGCCGGGCGAACGCCTGTACCGCACTGGCGACCTGGCGCGGCAACGCCCGGACGGTGTGCTGGAGTACGTCGGGCGCATCGACCATCAGGTGAAAATTCGCGGCTATCGCATCGAGCTGGGCGAGATCGAGGCCCGGCTGCATGAGCAGGCGGAAATTCGCGATGCTGCCGTGGCGGTGCAGGAGGGCGTGAACGGCAAGCATCTGGTTGGCTACCTGGTGGCGCACCAGGGCGTCAGTGCCGATGCCGCGTTGCTGGAGCAGGTCAAGCAACGACTGCGTGCCGAGTTGCCGGAGTACATGGTGCCCTTGCACTGGGGCTGGTTCGACAGCTTGCCGCACAACGCCAACGGCAAGCTCGACCGCAAGGCCCTGCCAGCCATCGACATCGGCGGTCAGTACAGTCAGGCCTATCTGGCGCCACGCAACGAATTGGAGGACGTGTTGGCGGATATTTGGGCCGATGTGCTCAAAGCCGAGCGGGTGGGAGTGCACGACAACTTCTTCGAGCTGGGCGGGCATTCATTGCTGGCCACGCAGATCGCTTCGCGGGTGCAGAAGCAGCTACAGCTGAACGTGCCGCTGCGGGCGATGTTCGAGTGCAGCACGGTGGAGGCGTTGGCCGAGTATGTACAGGGGCTGCAGGGCAGTGCGCTGGATGATGACAAGGTCGACCGGCTCAGTGACCTGATGGCGGAACTGGAGGGGCTGTGATGGGCAGGGGCGCTTGGCGCCCCTTTCATTGGTCGGGTTGCGCACACTGCGGCTGAGTCGTTCATCCGGATTTGCAGATCAATCAGGCAGTCGCTCGTTGCTGGCTATTTTCGTGAAGAGGCCCTCAAAGCTAGGGCTAATAATCGCCAAACGGTTCCCTTAGAACCCACTGGTCAACAATTGGCCGTCGTACTCGAATATTAGTAAATGCATGTTCTTCAATTAAATAACTTTCCCTGGTTGCCTCATTTTTCCCATCCCATATTTTTTTGATCTTGCCCGCAGCCACAAGCACATCGAAATCCTTGATGTACACACCAAATACACGAGCTTCACCTTTGTGAAGCTTGGCGGCTGCATTCGCATAGCGCTCGGCCACGCCATAGTTGCGTGTAAAATAAAACCCCTGCCCATGATCAACAATTTGATGTCGCTGGGGCTGAACGCCAGACTCTAAAGACCACGTAGAGCTCCTGATGCCACCATGATATCCTGCAAATACATAATCTGGCGGAAGATTGTTTGAGGTATGTGCAGGCGCGTGGACCGGTTCTAACATTGTCATCCGCACCTCGAGACGGTGATACTTACCTTCCCCTTTTAAGAGCGCCCCATGCCAATCTGGTATGGGGGCGCGACCTGAGAATGCCGAAGATAACCTTCGCCAAAAACGGAAATGCCCACTTGGATCCTGCCAGTTTATTGGGTCTCCCTGGCAATAACCATATGCATTCAGACCACCGCGCTTGAACGGGCTGAAACTGTCAGGCGAGTTGAAACGCATGAGCCCAGGGCTAAATGCCCGTAAACCGTTACCCAGCAAAAAATTACCAGTCATCGGGTCCGGTCGCTCACCGTTAAAACCCAGCAGGCCCGATGAGTTCGGGTGATACCCATAAGGTGAGTAAATGGATGTGTTAGCGGCCGACATTTCGCTCGCCTCATCAATAGGATTCATGTAAGTAGGCACCATGATGTTTTTCTCGGCGTGGCTTTGCGGTCGACTTTGACAGTGTTCGTTAAAATGCGCTACTGATAAAAATAACAGGTTGTGTGGAAGGGGGCTGAAGCGGCCCTGTGTTTCTGGCTGACTTCACTTCCGTCGCGGTTTTAATCTGGGTGCTTTGCTGAATCCAGGATTTAATTTTTAGGATTTCCCCTAGGTCGATGCATTAATAAAGGCTTCATCCAGCGATTTGGCGTGGTGGCGTTCCATGAACTGTCCACCACTGTCAAACGCTTCCAGTCGCTTGTTTGCGAGCATATAAAATCGCTGGCAGTTTTTCGTGATTTCCTCTGTGTAATGAGAAGCTATCAGCACGCTCGCACCTTCCGCGCACGCGCTTTTTATACCGAGCCATATATAATGTCGAAATTCAGGGTCTACGCCAGCCGTTGGCTCATCAAGAATGATCAAGTCACTGTTTAAAAGCAACAAGGTCAGCGTGAAGTAGCTGCGAATTTCACCGTAGCTGCAATTGGCGGCTTTTTTCTTGGCGATTTCTGCATATCGCCTGGACAGTGACGGGGACCATTTGGCTAGTTTCGAGAGAATCTCTGTGTGATCTGGGGAAGCGTTGGGGGTTAGGCTGGTGATAAGCTTGCCCGCTTCGTTCATACGCAGTAATGGGGGCGGTGTAAGGATTTGGGTCAAATAGGCCTGACGCCTGGATAAATTGGAAATGGCACCTTTTGCCGGTTTTTTTATTTTGCAGATGAGGTCGAAAAGGGTTGTCTTTCCGGCCCCGTTGTTGCCCAGAATGCCGACCAGTTCCCCCGCTTTTATAGTGAGTTCAATGTCGTTCAGCAGCGGGTTTCCGCTGTATCCGAAGTGAAGGTTGTTTATAGTTAAAATGTCCATCAGTATCGGCTCCATATGGGTTGGATTCTGAAATACCTTCCGGTCAGGTATGTCGAGGCTGCAGAGGCCGAAAGTGCAATCAGGAAACTGTTGAGAAGGGGCATTTCGCCATGGAAGATCTGCGCGCTTAGAAAGAGCGGGTTGATCAGCGTTAGCGCATGCGAAGCATCGTGCCCCAGCGTGGCGCCGGTGTATCCGGAGACCAGCATGAGAAATGACATGAGTGAGAAAAGTGTGCTGGCTGTGCTGAATTTTATCGGCAGCGCGGCGATTCCCAGGCCGATACAGGTGAACATGAGGTAGCTGGTGTAAAAGCATGCCATCAGATAGAGATATTCAGGAAGTGAGTAGTGACCTCGTAAGGGTTTGGTCAAGAGGTAGAATAGTGTGGCGTAAAGCGAGCTCAATAAAAAATAACTGAGTGTGTGGGCAGTCAGGAATAGCTTGATTGCGCTGTGTTGGTAGATGAAGGACCGCGTGAAGCCACTTTCCCTCCTGCCGATGAGGTAGAAGCTGAATCCAAAGAACGCGAGGGTGGCAGAGATGTATGAGTAGAACCAGGCGGCTGAAGCGGTATAGGTCGAGGCTGCATGCGTTGGCTGGGTGATGATGAAGAGTATGCAAGGGGCCAGCGCTGACCAAAGAAGCGATGTGGGCTCCCTCAAGTGCTCAGTGGTCAAGATTTTTGTGATTGTCGTGATTTTTTTTGCGCTGCGTATAAAGTGGTTTGAAGTTAAATTCATGGGAATGGGACCATTTTGGAATTCTGGCTGCTGATGATTTCGTTGTAGAAAGGTGCGGAATAAGTGTTTTCGAGGTTGAAGTGTCTTGCGTTGTTCATGTGGAGAAAAAGATTGGGAGAGAAATATTTGCAGAGGTAAAGATTTGACTGTTTGTAAGGGGTGGAGGAGAGGTATAAGTACCCATTAAGTTGTAGCGCTCTTAGAGTCTTTAATAAATTTTGAATTGTTAGCTTTTTCGATAATGTAAGCTCATGGTTGTGTTGGGTGAATTTGACTTCGCTGGATATTTCTTTGAAAGTTTCATAGCTGTTGCAACTCAGGAAGTGCTTGAGGTAGGGGTCTTGGAGGGGGTTTTTTAGTTCGTGTTCGCTGTCGACTGATTGCATGAATCTCAATGTTTGCCATAATTCAACTATCGACTTTTCTAATGCAATTCTTGAAGTGGCGGCATAAGCCATTCCTGCACAATATTTGACTTTGGCGTTAATGTCTTGACTGCCGTAGCATAAAAGGATGCAACTTCCTGGGAAACGTTGATCGGTGAGATTAAGGATGCAAAGTTCGCCAGATTTTTTCAGTTCTTGGAAAAGTGCTAGGCTTGCGCTCGCTGTCAGTGTAAGGCAGGCATCATCGAATTCAATTTCTGCAGTACAGGTTTTTGTAAGCCAGAATCGAAGTAGGAACTGTCGTTCCAAATTTTCTCTGATTGCGCCTAGTACTGCATTGTTGATCGTAATGTGTGCGCTGCAACCGCATGTGTCTCTAATAGGATAAAAACCGTTGTCGGTTGAGTTTTTACACTCTGAAATGGAAAGGCAGGCGGTGGGTACCTTGCAAGATGTGAAATCTGTGACTCTGTATACAGTGGTTCGGTCAAAGCAGTGTGATTGCAATGATGATTTCTCGCTTGAAATTAAAGTTTGAGAAAATGCCTTGGTGAATGCTTGGCACTCTTCAGTGGTCAGCCCGTCACCTAGTCTGCACGTGTCATGCACAGGGATGTCCAAGTAGAAATGCTTGCGTTCAAAATGTTCGCCTAGGGCGCTGTCAGTTATGTCTGACGACCAGCCGCTACTCGAACCATAGGTGCGCCAGCGGCTGCCGCACTCAACGCTGTGTGGTAAATGATTTACTGCGCTGGGTCTAAGTAGCAAAAAGTCCGTAAATGTCGGGTGATGTATCTCGTTATAAAAATTCATGAGCTCAACCTATTAACTGGATGCACACGGGTAAGAATAGAGACGGGTTAAGGTTCAAGTTTTTTGTTACTTGGTGGTCGGTATAGCCTGACCAGGGTCTGCTGTTTAGTTGGAGTTCTTTGCATCGTAAATCGGTAATCATGTACATCGAGCCGGCCTCCATCAGGCTCAAGCGGTAGCCTCGATATCGATATTTGAACAGTGCTTTGGGTAAGTATATTGAATATATAAGGGCCAGGGACGGTGAGCCTATATCAATACTTTCTGGAATGATTGCCTCGGTCAGCTGGTGGATGTCAATTGATGGGGTGTGAGCCTCCAGTGATCTCGATGATGGAAGTAAGTGCAGTGCGTCACTTTCAGTTGGCCATTGCTCAATCTTGTTGTTGAGATTGATGCAAAATACTTCTATTGGATAAAGTGCTCCGCCGCTTGGGTAGCCTCTTTTGTAGGTGGTAGGGCTTTTAGTTAAGAGCGGTGCAAGCAATGCTTGGACTATATCAAAGTGAAGAGGGCGTGCTTCAAATCGTTCGCATGAACTATTTCTTCGTAGCGGGTGTGGGCTCGCCAGAGGTGTAAGAGTCGGTTCTTTGTTTTTGCTTGGGGCTACAATGGTATTGAGTTTTAGTTCGTTTCCGGTAAGTTTTTCGAGGTCTTTTGGTGGTATTTGGTGCAGGGCGCTCAAGTGTTGAGTTGCTTTGTGTATCGTATAGTTGCCTTTGGCATGGAAAGCCAATGTCTCATCCATGACCTCAGGCGATAGAAATTTTAAGTACTCATCATGGCTTATGTTCATTATTTAACTCCTCTGCATTGACACAATGGCCAGTGGACGCTGGGGTCCTCGGTGGTGACTCCAGTCTCCAGGTTGATTGTTCTGGATAATAGAACTTGATCTTGAGTGGTTTTCGATTTTGGGGCTTTAGTGAGTTTGCTTATAAATGAAACAATGGTGCCTATAATCAAGGATTTTTGGAGCTCATCAACGTGTATCTTGGGTAAATCCAGTTTGCTGCTGCAGCAAAAAGACCAGATTTTGCACCAGTGGTGCTGGCTTGCTCTCAGCTTTTCGTAGTGAGTAATGCGGTCAAGTGTGCAAAATGCACACGGGTTTCCAATCGCGGGGATATGCATTTCCGTTAAGTGGAAGTGATTGCCACTGATAAAGCCAACGGTGGCTCCGCAGTGAGGGTTCGATACCAATAGATTTAAATAATTGGCTTTTAGTGAGTGCGGGCTAAGTTTAGTGCAGGCGAATACGAATAGCGTTGGCTTACGGGTCGTATGGGGTGTATATTCTGAATATTGCCTTATTTCTAAAGATCCGCTGTGTTTGCTTTCTAGAAGATTCTTTGTTTCGTCTGAAATTTCTAAGTCGTGGTAGATGAGGGTGTGCTGGAAGAACGGTGGGTCAGTGGGTTCTCCTATAATGGATAGACTTTTTAAGAAGTTCATAGCGCTGGAAGGCTGAAGATGAACTTTTCGTAGAATTTTTTCAAGCGCGTGGTGCTGAATATATTTGGATTGACTCTCCTCAATAAGTTGTAATGCCCTTATTATTTTAGGTTCGGTGATCCTGGTGAAGCCGCTGGATGAAAAAACCATAGGATCACTGTCGAAATTCAGTATTTCGTAGTTGTAAACTCTGAGTGTTTTCATTTGGCACCTCGAAAAGGTGCGGGCGCCCGCGCAAGAACTCGTGTGCGCCCGCTTTTTGTTACAGGGTTACCGGGTCGTTGTTAATGCCGTTATTTCCACCACTGCCGCCAGAGCCGCCGCTGCCTCCCTTGCAGCCACCTCCGCCTCCGCAACCACCACTACCACCACAGCCACCGGCGCTGCCAGACCCTCCGAAGAACTCCGCTTCCATATCGCAATGTGTATCGGAAGCCAATTCCATGACGCTAATACCATATTGATTTTCCATAGGTGTCTCCTTGTTTTTGTTGTGGCCCGACATGTGCGGGCATCAGGAGGTTTAGGCGTTAGATTCTTCAACGTCAATCTTTCGGTGGAGGGTAAGTGGCTTGGAATGGTATTGGAGTTTTTGGTTTAAAGCCGTTTTCGTGGGAAAGTTCTTCAGAAGGGTCTTACTTTGATCTGATAATGGTTTTTAGTTTTCAGTGCTTCTTATATTTATGTAAGAAGCTTCTGATTCTGGCGTGCGAAAGCTCTGTGGTGAGCGTGTGAGTGTTCTTTGTTATGCGCGGTGTGAAGTTTTAATAAGGGGCGCGAGCATGCTGATGTTTGACATCAGCATGCTCCGAAGAATTGTTTCTAGATATTTTGAGTTGCAGGGTTAGACCTGCGTGGGGATAGATTTGCCGGGTCGTGAGATTGATTTCGGGAGATTTACTGCTTGCGAAAGAACGGCCTGCGTCCAATCACCAATGTGTCTCCACCCCCGATCAGCGTAGGAGCGGGTTTACCCGCGAATACAGTGGCGGCGGCAACGGTGAACGGCTGGTGGAAATTGGCCAGCAGGTCCGGCCCTTTCGCGGGTAAACCCGCTCCTACGGCCGACCGCGCAGGCCTTGCGATCACGGGCCTGGCGCAAAACCCAGCCGTTAGCGCGAGCCCCGTAGGAGCGGGTTCACCCGCGAACACCGGCGTAGCCGGTGCCATGCCCCACGTCGCCTGCTTCACGGCGCTCGATCTGTGCCCCACCACATGCACTAGCGCTTGCCCAGAATCTTCCCAAGCATCTCCGGCCGTGGTGCCCCTTGCTGGCTTTGCAGGTTGCCTTGCTCATCCTGATAGAAAATGGCCGGAGTCGCCTGCAACCCCATCTCTTCCATCAACGCCATGTTCGCCGCCAGCTTCTGTTGCACAGCCTCTGGCACCTGCTCGAGTGCCTTCAGCGTGCTGGCCTTGCCGGCCTTTTCATGCTGCTGCAGGGCCTTGACCGGGTCTTTCGCCGCCAGCAGCGCCGCCGACTTGCCCGGGCTGTCCTCGCGGATGATGCCGACCATGATATGGCGCAACTGCACCTTGCCCGACTCCACCCAGGGCCGCGCCTGTTCCCAGAACATGTTGCAGTACGGGCAGTTCGGGTCGCTGAACAGGTACACCTTGCGCGGCGCATCGGCCTTGCCGTCGGCGATCCACGCGGTTTTTTCCATTTTCGCCCAGATTTCCTTGCTCATCGGCGCGTATACCAGCTTTTGCAGCGGCTCGGCGCTCAGGTCCTTGCCCTGTTCGTCGAACAGGCTGCCGACCAGCACGTGCTTGCCGTCGGGGGTCAGGTACAGGGCCAGGGCGTTGTTCTGGTACTCGGCGGCATAACCGCGCAGGCCGTTGGGCGCATCGAAGCTGCCCTTGATCACGGCGCCCTTGGCTTGCAGCTGCTGAACCGCCTTGGGCAGTTCTTCGGCTTGCAGGGCAGGGGTGGCCAGCAGGGTCAGGGACAGGGGCAGCAGTGCAGTCAATCGCATGTCAGTTTCCTTGTGCGGCAGGGGCGGGCGCAATGGCCCGGTCGAAAGGTTCCAGGGCGTGGCGCAGGCTGGCCCGGGACAGTTCGCCCAGGTGGCTGCCAACCAGCCGCCCGTTGGCGTCGTAGAACAGGGTGGTGGGCAAGGCCATGGAGCCGACGCGCTGGGCCAGCAGGCCGGTGCCGTCGAACAGCACGTGGGTCAGGCTCAGGCCGGTGGTGGCGAGGAAGGTGCTGACGTTTTCCGGGGTCTCGCCCTGGTTCACGAACAGGAAGGTCACGTGCGGGTAATCGCTTTGTGCCTGTTGCAGCACTGGCATCTCACGCCGACACGGTGGGCACCAGGTGGCCCAGATGTTGATGACCAGCGGCTTGCCGCGGTAGCTGTGCAATGCCACGGCCTGGCCGCCGGCGTTGTTCAGGCTCAGTTCGGGCAGCTCGGTGCCTTTGCTGTACAGGTGGCCGCCGAGGCTGGCCAGGCCCCAGAACAGTGCCCCGCTGAACAGCGCCCAGCCTAGCGGGCGGCGCAGGCCGGGGTGGCGCCAGCCCTGCCAGAGGGCTCCGAGCACGATGCCGGCAAGGCCCGACCAGAACAGGAAGCCGCCGTCACGGATGTCGATGATTTGCAGCGGGTCGTCCTGATACATCGGCCAGTAGGCCAGCACGAAGCCGGCGCGGGCACACAGCAGGCCGATCAGGAACAGGTTGAACAGCGCCGATTCCGGGCTCTCGCCGCCACGTCGGGCGACCCACCAGCCGACCACGCTGGCGATCACCAGGGCGGTGAGCATCAGCAGGTGGTTGAGGGCCATGGTCAGTGGCCCGAGTGTTACGGTCAGCATCAGCCTTGGCTCCTGGTCTGGCCCCAGTGTTGCTGGAACGCTGCTGCGTCCACCTCACCGGTGATGCGCCGCGCGCGGCGTTCTTCACCTTCCGGGCCGATCCAGATGATGCTGGGCGGGCCGGGTACCTGGTAGCGCTGCAGCAGGGCCTTGCTGGCCGGGCTGTCGGCCGTCACGTCCAGGCGTAGCAGGTGTACGCCGGCCAGGCCGGCCTGTACGTCGCTGCGGGCGAACACCTGTTTTTCCATGACTTTGCACGACACGCACCAGTCGGCATAGTAGTCGAGCATCACCCACTGGCCGCGGGCTTTGGCCGCGTCCAGCTCACGTTGCAGGTCCTCGGGGCGGCTGACGGTGACGAAGCTGTCCTCGGCATGCTGGCCAGCGGCCGCTGTGCTGCCACCCCCGGCGAACGGGCGTAGTGGCTGCCAGAGGTCGTCGCCGCCTGCTGCCGCACCGACCAGCAACAGGCCGCCCCACAGCGCGCCCAACAGCGGTACGGCGCGCAACGCCGGCAGCCGCTGCAGGGCTGGCCAGGCAGCCCAGGCCAAGGCGATCAGCCAGGCGCCGCTCAGTGCCAGCAGCAAGGTAGCAGGCAGCAGGCTGCGCACGGTGTACAGCGCCATGGCCAGGAACACGAAACCGAACACACCCTTGACCCGGTTCATCCACGCACCCGGGCGCGGCAGATAACGGTTGCCCAGGGTTACCAGCAACAGCAGCGGCACGCCCATGCCCAGGCCGAGGCTGAACAGCACCAGCGCGCCTTGCAGCACGTCACCGCTCTGCGCGATGTACAGCAGCGCACCGGCCAACGGCGCAGTCATGCACGGGCCGAGCAACAGGCCGGACAACGCCCCGAGCAATGCCGCGCCATACAGGTTGCCGCCACGGGTACCTTGCCCGGCGCGGTCCAGGCGGTCGCGCAGGGCGGCAGGCAGTTGCAGTTCGAAGACGCCGAACATCGGCAGTGCCAGCAGCACGAACAGCCCCGCCAGGCTGCCCAGCAGCCAGGGTTGCTGAAGCCAGGCCTGCAGGCTGGCACCCAGCAGGGCAGCAACCACCCCGAGCCCGGCGTACACCAGGGCCATGCTCAGCACATAGACCCCGGCCAGCAGCCAGCCGCGCCGGGCACTGGCGCCATTGCCCAGCACCAGCCCTGCAAGGATCGGCAGCATCGGCAGCGAGCAGGGGGTGAAGGCCAGCAGCAGCCCAAGGCCGAAGAACGCCAGCAGGCTCCAGGCCAGGTGGCCTTGCTGAAGGCCGCTGGCCAGGGCCTGGTCGCTGGCTTGCTCGGCGGCGGGCGTTACGCTGCCACCCAGGTCGATCGAGGTGGTCTGCGGCGGGTAGCACAGGCCGGCATCGGCGCAGCCCTGCCAGCCCAGGCGCAACTGACCCTGGGCGTTGGCAGGCAATAGCAGTTCAAGCTGGTCGCGATACACCGCGCTGTCGCCGAAGAACTCGTCGTGATGGTTGAGTGCCGGTGGCAGTTGCGGGTGTTGCTCGGTGGGCAGGCCATCGAACTTCAGGCGCTTCTGGTACAGGTAGTAGCCCGGCTTGATCTGGAAGTACAGGCGCATCTGGCCGTCGGCCTGGCGGTCGTGGGTGAGCACGAAGGCTTGGTCAACCGGCAGGAAGTCTGGTTTCACATCGAACGGGTTGGCTTGCAACGGGCCGGCCAGTAGGAGTGTGAGGAAGAGCAGGAGAACGCGCATGTCTTCGCCTTGGCAGATCTGGGAATGGGGCCATGCTGGCTGGGGTTGATTAAATGAAGGTTAACGCGGGTGTTGGGGGTGGGTCAGGAGTAGTAAGAGTTTGTTCTGGGTTTGCAGGGTCTTTGTTGTTGGATTTTCGAGGGGAGGCGGCGTTGGAATTTTGAGGGGGCGGCGTTGGAATTTTGAGTGGACGGCGTTGGAATTTTGAGGTGTTTGCCGGAGGATTTTCAGCGCCTGTGAGATCGAGCGCCGCCCGCGCGGCGCTTCGCGGGTAAACCCGCTCCTACGTTTGTTTCGGCCAGTCCCTCCTGCACCAGTCGCGCGCGACCGCCTTGTTTGTACGACGCGATATCGAGACATGCCCCAAGGCGGTCGCGCGCAAATC
>NZ_JBICLK010000050.1:0-424 GCF_043105275.1 Pseudomonas sp. TYF_14 | reverse complement strand
AGGTTTTGTGTGCTCCAGTTGCTCGGCCGGCATCAGGTCACGCAGTTGATGCTGGTAGGCCGAGACCGACAGGCTCAGCTCCAGGGCCATGCCTTCGGCGTCGGCGAGCGCCACCACCACCGGCACTTTCGGTTGAGTCCAGGGGTAGTGCCGGGCGATGGCAGTGAGGTTGCCGATGGGCAAGGTTTCGGTGATCGGGTCGCTGCTCCAGGTCAGCGGCATGCGCTGCTCGGTTGGCTTGAAGTCTTCGACCCAGGTTTGCAGGGCATTCACTGGCAACACATGGGGCTGGGTGGACGGCGCCTGGTTGCCGCTCACCAGCTCGGCCATGTCCAGTTGGCGCATGTGCCGTTTGCGCAGGGCTGCCGAACCGGTGATACGGGCGGTGATGGCGTTGGTCCACAGGTGCGGGCTGTAGCCGATC
>NZ_JBICLK010000004.1:0-101464 GCF_043105275.1 Pseudomonas sp. TYF_14 | reverse complement strand
TCGTCTCGGTGTGGCGCGCATTCTACGGAGCGCCCCGCACCCTGGCAAGCACTTTTTAAACTTTTTGCAAAAAAAACCTCAGGCCTTTCAAAGACCTAGCGTTGTCGGGCGATTCTTTCATGCATAAGCCACTGCTGGCCCTCTGACAGGGCTGGCCTGAATTCACCGCTCGGAGAATAATGCCCGCCTTATGCATTAAGGAGAGATTGCCCCTCATGTGGTTCAAGAACCTGCTGACCTACCGCCTGACCCAGGAAGTTCCGTTCGAGCCTGAAGCGCTGGAAGCCGCCCTGGCCAGCAAGCCGGCCCGCCCCTGCGCCAGCCAGGAGCTGACCACTTATGGTTTCGTCGCGCCGTTCGGCAAAGGCGAAGACGCTCCCCTGGTGCATGTCAGCGGCGAGTACCTGCTGATTGCCGCGCGCAAGGAAGAACGCATCCTGCCGAGCAGCGTGGTCAACGACGCGGTCAAGGAGAAGGTCGAAGAGATCGAGACCGAGCAAATGCGCAAGGTCTATAAAAAGGAACGCGACCAGATCAAGGACGAAATCATCCAGGCGTTCCTGCCGCGTGCGTTCATCCGCCGCTCGATGATTTTCGCTGCCATTGCCCCGCGCCTGGGCGTGATCCTGGTCAACTCGGCCAGCGCCAAGCGCGCCGAAGACCTGCTGTCGACCCTGCGTGAAGTGATGGGTTCGCTGCCCGTGCGCCCGGCCACGGTGAAGATTGCGCCAGTGGCCACCATGACCGACTGGGTCAAATCGCAGCAAGCCGCCGAAGGCTTCTATGTGCTGGACGAGTGCGAACTGCGCGACACCGCCGAAGATGGCGGTATCGTGCGCTGCAAGCGCCAGGACCTGACCGGCGAAGAGATCCAGCTGCACCTGAGCACCGGCAAAGTGGTGACCCAGCTGGCCCTGGCCTGGCAAGACAAGCTGTCGTTCATCCTCGACGACAAGATGGTCATCAAGCGCCTGAAGTTCGAAGAGCTGCTGCAGGAGCAGGCCGAGCAGGACGGTGGCGATGAGGCTGCGCAGCAGTTCGATGCCAGCTTCCAGCTGATGATGATGACCTTTGCCGAATTCCTGCCGGTGCTGTTCGAGGCGCTGGGTGGGGAAGAGATCCCGCAAGGGGTCTGATTGGTATGAAATGCCGGTGCTGGCCTGAATCGTTTTCTGCCAGCACCGGCCTCTTCGCGGGTAAACCCGCGCCTGCAAGTGGTAACCCCTTGCAGGCGCGGTCTTGCCCGCAAGGCCGCAGACAGGCACCATGGTGCCCACGGTGAGGACGACCTCACGACGCACCGCGTGACCACTCCGGGGACGGCCCCATCATTCAAACGATGGAGACACACTCATGTCCTGGATCATCCTGTTTTTCGCCGGCCTGTTCGAGGTTGGCTGGGCCGTCGGCCTCAAATACACCGACGGTTTCACTCGACCGCTACCCACTGTCCTTACCGTCGGCGCCATGGTCATCAGCCTGGGCCTGCTGGGCCTGGCCATGAAGGAGTTGCCGCTGGGCACCGCCTATGCCATCTGGACCGGCGTAGGCGCAGTCGGTACGGTCATCGCCGGGATCATTCTGTTCGGCGAGTCCATGGCCCTGGTGCGGCTGGTCAGTGTGGCGCTGATCGTCTGCGGCCTTGTCGGCCTGAAAGTCAGCGCCAGCTAACCCCTATCGCAGAGGGCCGCGCAGGCGGCTGACCTGTTCGCGCAACACCTCAGGCTGCGCCGCCTCCACCGGGACGGCGGCGCCTGCCACGATGGTCACCCGCGACCACAGGCGCTTGAAGAAGCCCTTGGCCGGGTCGCGGCTGAAGAAGCTACCCCACAACCCCTGCAAGGCCAGCGGAATCACCGGTACCGGCGTTTCTTCGAGGATGCGGCTGACCCCACCCTTGAAGACATCGATTTCGCCATCGCCCGTCAGCTTGCCTTCCGGGAAGATGCACACCAGTTCACCATCCGCCAGGTATTCGGCAATGCGCGCGAAGGCCCGCTCGTACGTCGCCTGGTCTTCGTTACGCCCGGCAATCGGGATGGCACCGGCAGTGCGAAACACGAAGTTGAGCACCGGCAGGTTGTAGATCTTGTAGTACATGACAAAGCGGATCGGCCGGCGGATAGCCCCGCCCAGCAGCAACGCATCGACGAACGACACGTGGTTGCACACCAGCAACGCTGCACCTTCGTCGGGGATGCGCTCAAGGTCTCGGTGCTGCACGCGGTACATCGAATGGCTGAGCAGCCAGATCAGGAAACGCATGGTGAACTCGGGCACGATCCTGAAGATATAGGTGTTGACCGCGATATTGAGCAGCGACACCACCAGGAAAAGCTGCGGGATGCTCAGCTTGGCCACGCCTAGCAGGATGATGGTGAGCACCGCCGACACCACCATGAACAAGGCATTGAGGATGTTGTTGGCCGCGATCACCCTGGCGCGCTCGTCCTCGGCCGTGCGGGCCTGGATCAACGCATACAGTGGTACGATGTAGAAGCCGCCGAACACACCCAGGCCAATGATCGACAGCAAGATCCACCAGGCCTGGCTCATGCCCAGCAGTGCCAGCCAGTCGTGCGGCGCTGCTGCAGCCGGTACATCACCGGAGTGCCACCACCACAGCAGGCCGAACAGGGTCAGGCCGAACGAGCCGAACGGCACCAGGCCGATTTCCACCTTGCGTCCACTGAGCCGCTCGCACAACAGCGAGCCCAGGGCAATGCCCACCGAGAACAGGGTCAGCACCAGGGTCACCACCGTGCCATCACCGTGCAGCCAATCCTTGGCATAGGCCGGGATCTGCGTGAGGTAGATGGCGCCGACAAACCAGAACCACGAGTTGCCGACGATCGAGCGCGACACCGCCGGCGGCTGGCCCAGGCCCATGCGCAAGATCACCCACGACTGCTTGAAGATGTTCCAGTCCAGCGGCATCTGCGGCGAGGCGGCAGCCGCCCGAGGGATCCAGCGGCTGGCGAGGTAGCCGAGTACCGCCGTGCCGACCACGCCACCGGCTACCACCGTTGCGTAGCTGTCGGCCGACATCATCATGCCCGCGCCGATGGTGCCGGCGAGGATGGCGAGGAAGGTGCCGGTTTCCACCAGCCCGTTACCGCCCACCAGCTCTTCCTCGCGCAGGGCCTGCGGCAGGATCGAATACTTCACCGGGCCGAACAGCGCCGAGTGGGTTCCCATACCGAACAGCGCCACCAGCATCAGCGCCAGATGGTTGGTGACAAAGCCCAGTGCACCAATCGCCATGATCACGATTTCGGCCAGTTTGATTGCCCGGATCAGCGCATCCTTGGCGAACTTCTCGCCAAACTGCCCGCCCAGCGCCGAAAACAGGAAAAACGGCAGTATGAACAGCAAGGCACACAAGTTGACCCAGATCGATCGGTCACCATCGCCCAGGCTGAGCTTGAACAAAATCGCCAGGATCAGCGACTGCTTGAACAGGTTGTCGTTGAAGGCACCCAGCGACTGAGTGATGAAGAACGGCAGGAAACGCCGCTTGCCGAGCAAGGTGAATTGCGAAGAGTGACTCATCGTCCTTGGTCCTGAGGGCTTTTCAATTGGAGGCTCGCCAAGCGCGCCGGGCCACAAATCTGCATGGGAAATGCGCTGGCTGGCAAGCACCGGCTCAGGCATGACCACGCAAGCTTGCGTTCAAGGACCTGCTGGCAGTTGCAGCACTGGCGCTAGGTCACTCGAAGCCAAACAACGCCCGCGCGGTATCCAGCAACAGTGCCTGGCGCAACTGCGCTGAACAACCCAAGGCCTCGAACTGTTCGACAGCGCTGCCGAAACTGACCTCCGACTCATGCTGGGTATGCGGCCAGTCACTGCCCCACATCAACCGCTCTGCGCCGTAATGGGCTTCCAGCGCGCACAGCGCCTGACGGGCGAATGCCAGGTTCTCCTCCGGCGAGCCCTGCAGCCTGTAGATGCCGGACACCTTCACCCACACCTTGCCCCGACCGCTCAGGGTCAGCAGTTCGGCAAACCCCGGCTGGCCCAGGCCACGGCGGGCATCCGGGCGGCCGAAATGGTCAATCACGATGTCCAGCCCATAGGGCTGCAATGCCCGCACCAGCACTGGAATGTCCGCCACCTGACGGTGCAGTTCCACGTGCCAACCCTGCTCGCCGATGCGCTCCAGCAGGGGCCGCCACTGCGCGCCGGTCAGGTCAGGCATGTCTTGCCCCATGAGGTTGAGGCGTACCCCCCTGACTCCCAATCGGGCCATTTCCGCCAAGGTCGCCTGCTCGACATCCCGCTCCAGCATCACCACCCCGCGCAGTTGCCCTGGCACGGTCTGCAAGGCGCTGAGCAGGTAGCGGTTGTCGGTACCCAGGAAGCTGGGCTGGACCAGTACGCCATGGCTGAAACCATGGGCCCGCAGTTGGCCCAGGTAGTCGCCCAGCGGCGCATCGTAGTTGGGCGCATAACGCCGCTGGCTGGCCAGGTTCAGCCCACGGCTGAACACGTGGGCGTGGCTGTCGATGGCAGTCAGGTGCAAAGCGGGTGCGTCGGGCATGGTTCTCATACAAACAGGTTCAGGTTACTTGGCGACGGCACCGGCCGTTTCCGGCGCAGGTGCAGATTCAAGGTTGCGGCCACGGGTTTCGGGCAGGCACAGGGCTGCAATCACCGCAACGCCATAGGCGATGCCGGCATCGATGCCGATGGCACTGCCCAGCGACATCGACTCGCTCATGTGCCCGACCAGGAACGGGAACACGGCCGACAGCACGCGACCGAAGTTGTAGCAAAAGCCCACCCCGGCGCCGCGCACGTCAGCCGGGTACAGCTCATTGAAAAACGCACCCAGGCTGGCCGGGATGCCGGCGGCGAAAAAGCCCAGCGGGAAGCCGAGGAACAGCATCTGCGTATTGGTCAGCGGGAAGAACACGTAGGCCTGCACGGTCAGTACACAGCACAGGGCGAACAGCAGGATGTTCTTGCGCCTGCCAATACGGTCTATCAGCAGGCCGCTGACCACGCAGCCGCACCAGAAGGCCAGGATGATCACCGCCAGGTAACCGCCCGAGTTCAGCACCGAAAGGTTGCGCTCTGTCTTGAGGAAGGTCGGCAACCAGGTCATCACCGCGTGGTAGCCACCGTGGGCACCCAGGCCGAGCAAGCCGCCCAGCAGGGTCACACGCAGCAGTTCAGGGCGGAAGATGCCAGCCATCGACTGCAAGAAGCTGGAAGGGATGGCTTTTTCTTTCTGCAGGCGCTGGAAGCTGTCCGGCTCAGGCACGTTGCGGCGTACCCAAATGATCAGCAGCGATGGCAGCAGACCGACGAAGAACATCACCCGCCAGGCAAACTCCTGCGGCACCAGCGAGTAGATCAGCATAAACAATGCCACCGCCAGGCCCCACCCCACAGCCCAGGCACTCTGCACTGTACCCATGACCTTGCCGCGATACTTCGGGTTGATGGTTTCGGCCATCAGCACAGCGCCGGCTGCCCATTCGCCACCGATGCCAAAGCCTTGCATGGCCTTGACGAACAGCAACGGGTAGAAGCCGGTGACGAACGCCGAAAGAAAGGTGAAGAACGAAAACCAGAGAATCATCCATTGCAGGGTACGCACGCGACCATAGCGGTCGGACAGTGTGCCACCCAGCCAGCCGCCGATTGCCGAGGTCACCAGGGTCAGGCCACTGATCAGGCCGGCATCGCCCTTGGTCAGGGAGAACGCGGCGATCAGCGCGGGGATGGCCAGGCCGAACATCTGCACTTCCAGCGCATCGAGCGACCAGCCGCCGAAACAGGCCCAGAATGTCTTGCGTTCCCGTGAGGTGATCTCGCGATACCAGCTGAACATGATTGTTATCCTTCTAGTCGTGGGTGTGACGGGCAGGCGAAGCCACTGCGCCGTGGCAGCACGGCGCAGACAGGTGAAGGGTGAAGCGACCGGTTTAACGAATGTCGATGCGGTAGCGGAAGTGCTGCGCATGGCCGCGCGAGCGGCGCCATTCCAGAGGTTTGCCGGCGTAATCGCGGGCCAGGCGCTCGATCACGACCACCGGGCTGTCGGCCGGCAGTTGCAGCAAGCGGCCATGCACCGCGTCGACCGCTTCGGCGGTCAGGGTTTCTTCGGCGTAGGCGACCACCTGACCGCACAGCGCTTCGTAGATCGGGTACAGCAGCGGGCCCTCGCTGTTCAGATCCACGTCCAGCAGCGGCTGGAAGGTTTGGCGCGGCAGCCAGATTTCTTCGGCCAGCACCGGCTGGGCGCCGAGCAGACGTGTGCGAATGATGCGGATCACTTCTGCCTCCCCTGCCAGGCCCAATGCCTCGGCCACCGCGGAAGGCGCCGGCAGCGACTCGATGGAGAGAATGCGGCTTTCCGGCACTATGCGCTCGCCATTGGCGGCCTCGAAACGGAAGAAGCGGAACAGCGACGACTGGAACTGTGGGCGGCGAATGAAGGTGCCGCGGCCCTGCTGGCGCTCCAGCACGCCTTCGGCCACCAGGACATCGACGGCCTTGCGCACGGTACCGATCGACAGGTCGAACTCGGTGGCCAAGGCTGCCTCGGTCGGGATCGCTTCCCCCGGGCGCCAGCGGTTGTTGGCAATTTGCGCGACCATGTGGTCGCGCAGTTGTTGGTAGCGGGGCAGTCGAGCATCACCGGTCAATGGGTGCATGGGTCTCGCTCTCGTCTTGTTATATAAACATATATATGAATTTTTCGAGAGTATTCCCTGAGCCTGTCGGGCTGTCAATCCTCCGCCTGTCGCCCTTTGGTAGGCGAAACAGCCTTGTGTCGGGAGGACCGCATGTGGCTTATGCTTGTGCTCGGCAAACCCGCACAACAAGGACGTGGCAATGCTCGCCGCCATAAAACGCTACCCGCACACCGTTCGCCTGCTGCTCACCACCACCTTCACGCTTACCGTCGCCCGCGCCCTCACCCTGCCCTACCTGGTGGTTTACCTGGCTGACAATTTCCAGCTGCCGATCAGCCAGATCGGCCTGCTGATCGGTGGCGCGCTGATCGTTGCCTCGCTATTGAGTCTGTACGGTGGTCATCTGGTCGACACCTTGAGCAACCACACGCTGGTCAGCGCCAGTACCCTGCTGTTCGCCCTGGCCTTCGTCGGCGCGGTCGCCAGCCGTTCGGCACTGCCGTTCTTCTTTTGTCTGGTGTTGATCAACCTGGCCCTGGCAGTGGTCGACATCGCCGCCAAGGCAGGCTTCTGCGCGTTACTGCCGGTGGATGAGCGGGCCGAGGTATTCGCCATCAAGTACACCCTCAGCAACGTCGGCTACGCCGCCGGCCCGTTGCTGGGCGTGGCCATGCTTGAACTGAACGACCATGTGCCGTTCCTCGCCTCTGCGCTGCTTGGCCTGGCCATGTGCCTGGCTTATTGGCGCCTGGGTGATCGCAGCCTGCAGGCCAGCGCGCCGGACAAACCTGCGGCCGGCTTCGGCCAAGTGGCGCTGGGGCTGGCGCGGGATCGTCGGCTGGTGTGCTTTACCGTGGGCGGGGTGCTGAGCGCGGTAGTGTTCGGCCAGTTCACCGCCTACCTGTCCCAGTACCTGGTGGTCACCAGCAACCCGGCCGAAGCGGCACGGCTGATCGGCTATCTGGTCACCACCAACGCCGTGACGGTCATTGCCTTGCAGTACCTGATTGGCCGGCGTATCAGCCGCCAGCGCCTGATGCCGTGGCTGTTGGCCGGCATGGGCCTGTTCATCGCCGGCTTGCTGGGTTTTGCGCTGGCAGGCTCGGTACTGGCCTGGTGCCTGGCGATGCTGGTGTTCACGCTGGGCGAAATCATCGTGATCCCGGCCGAGTACATGTTTATCGACCTGATCGCACCGGAGCACTTGCGCGGGGTGTATTACGGCGCGCAGAACCTGTCCAACCTGGGGGCGGCGCTGGGCCCGGTGATGGTGGGTTTTGCACTGGTACACCTGTGGCCGGGGGCAGTCTTCTACCTGCTGGTGTTGTCGGTGATACTGGCAGGGGTGTTCTATTGGTTGGGTACCCGAAGGGGTTGATGTTGCCTGTTCCGGCCCATTCGCGGGTGAACCCGCTCCTACAACCATCGTCTGCGCTGACGAAGCGGCACTTGCGTGCCAGACTGATTGATCGGGACCGCGTTACCTTTTTGCTTCGGAGTCTTCATGTCGTTGTCCAGCGGGCTGATCGCCGTGGTCGCCCTGGCCTATATGGCCATCATGTTCGCCATCGCCTTCTATGGCGACCGCCGCAGCACGCCATTGCCGCCAAAGCTGCGTGCCTGGGTGTACAGCCTGTCGCTGGCCGTGTACTGCACCAGCTGGACCTTCTTCGGCGCGGTCGGCCAGGCCGCCGAACAGCTTTGGGCGTTCCTGCCCATCTACCTGGGCCCGGTACTGCTGCTGATCTTCGCCCCTTGGGTGCTGCAGAAGATGGTGCTGATCAGCAAGCAGCAGAACATCACCTCGATCGCCGACTTCATTGCCGCGCGCTACGGCAAGTCGCAGACCCTGGCAGTGGTGGTGGCACTGATCTGCCTGGTCGGTGTGCTGCCGTATATCGCCTTGCAGCTCAAGGGCATCGTACTGGGCGTGAACCTGCTGATCGGCGCCAACGCCGACGCCACCGGCACCCGCGTGCAGGACACCGCGCTGGTGATATCGCTGGTACTGGCGCTGTTCGCCATCGTCTTCGGTACCCGCAGCCTGGATGTGACCGAGCACCACCGCGGCATGGTCCTGGCGATCGCCTTCGAATCGCTGATCAAGTTGCTGGCGTTCCTTGCCGTGGGCATCTTCATCGTTTTCAACCTGTTTGACGGTTTCGACGACCTGTTCAGCCAGGCCCGCCAGTCGATCCACTTGCAGGACTATTGGAAAGAAACCATCAATTGGCCTTCCATGGTGGTGCAAACCGCCGTGGCGATGATGGCAATCATCTGCCTGCCCCGACAGTTCCACGTTACCGTGGTGGAGAACATCGAACCGCAGGACTTGCGCCTGGCGCGCTGGGTATTCCCGATGTACCTGGCACTGGCCGCGCTGTTCGTGGTGCCGATTGCCCTGGCCGGGCAGATGCTGCTGCCCGGCACGGTGATCTCCGACTCGTTCGTCATCAGCCTGCCCCTGGCCGAGGCGCACCCGAGCCTTGCCCTGCTGGCGTTCATCGGCGGTGCCTCGGCGGCTACCGGCATGGTGATCGTCGAGGCCGTGGCGTTGTCGACCATGGTGTCCAACGACATGCTGCTGCCCTGGCTGCTGCGCCGCAACAACGCCGAGCGGCCTTTCGAAGCGTTCCGCCACTGGATGCTTTCGGTACGCCGGGTAACCATCGTGGTGATCCTGCTGCTGGCCTATGTCAGCTACCGCCTGCTGGGTTCCACCGCCAGCCTGGCGACCATCGGCCAGATTGCCTTTGCCGCTGTGACCCAGCTCACCCCAGCCATGCTTGGCGCGCTGTACTGGAAGCAGGCCAACCGTCGCGGTGTGTTCGCCGGCCTGGCCGCTGGCATTTTCCTGTGGTTCTACACCTTGGTGCTGCCGATTGCCGCGCACAGCCTGGGCTGGTCGTTGCAGTTGTTCCCTGGCCTGGCGTGGCTGCACGGCAACCCGCTGAACCTGCCGATCAGTCCACTGACCCAAGGTGTGGTGCTGTCACTGGCGGGCAACTTCACCCTGTTCGCCTGGGTTTCGGTGCTGTCGCGCACGCGGGTTTCCGAGCACTGGCAGGCCGGCCGGTTCATTGGCCAGCAGACCAGCGCGCGGCCCAGCAGCAAGCCGCTGCTGGCGGTGCAGATCGACGACCTGCTGACCCTGGCCTCGCGCTTTGTCGGGGAAGAGCGCGCACGGCAGAGCTTCATCCGCTTTGCCTACCGCCAGGGCAAGGGTTTCAACCCTAACCAGAACGCCGATGGCGACTGGATCGAGCACACCGAGCGCCTGCTGGCCGGGGTGCTCGGTACCTCGTCGACCCGCGCGGTGGTCAAGGCGGCCATCGAAGGCCGCGACATGCAACTGGAAGACGTGGTGCGCATCGCTGACGAAGCCAGTGAGGTGCTGCAGTTCAACCGCGCCCTGCTGCAAGGCGCCATCGAGAACATCAACCAAGGCATCAGCGTGGTCGACCAGAACCTGCACCTGGTGGCCTGGAACCGCCGCTACCTGGAACTGTTCAACTACCCGGACGGACTGATCAGCGTTGGGCGACCGATTGCCGACATCATCCGCTACAACGCCGAGCGCGGCCTGTGCGGCCCCGGCGAGGCACAGGTGCATGTGGCGCGGCGGCTGCACTGGATGCGCCAGGGCCGCGCGCACTCCTCCGAGCGGCTGTTCCCCAATGGCCGGGTGATCGAGCTGATCGGCAACCCGATGCCGGGCGGTGGCTTTGTCATGAGCTTCACCGACATCACCCCGTTCCGCGAGGCCGAGCAGGCCCTGCGCGATGCCAACGAACGCCTTGAGCAACGCGTGGCGGAGCGCACCCACGAACTGTCGCAGTTGAACCAGGCGCTGTCCGAAGCCAAGAGCCAGGCCGAAGCGGTGAGCAACTCCAAGACCCGCTTCCTGGCCGCCGTCAGCCATGACCTGATGCAACCGTTGAACGCCGCACGGCTTTTCTCTGCCGCCTTGTCGCAACAGGCCGAGGGCATGAACGAAGAGGCCCGGCAGTTGGTACAGCACATGGACAGCTCGCTGCGCTCGGCTGAAGAGCTGATCAGCGACCTGTTGGACATCTCGCGCCTGGAAAACGGCAAGATCACCCCGGATGCCAAACCCTTCGCCCTCAACGAACTGTTCGACACCCTGGGCGCCGAGTTCAAGCTGCTGGCGGCCGAGAAAGGCCTGGAGTTCCGCCTGCGCGGCAGCCGCCTGCGGGTGGACAGCGACATGAAACTGCTACGCCGGGTGCTGCAGAACTTCCTCACCAATGCCCTGCGCTACGGCAAGAGCCCGATCCTGCTGGGCGCGCGCCGACAGGGCGAGCGCCTGTGGCTGGAGGTCTGGGACCGTGGCCCGGGCATTGCTGACGACAAGCTGCAAGTGATCTTTCAGGAGTTCAAGCGCCTGGACAGCCACCAGACCCGTGCCGAGAAGGGGCTAGGCTTGGGCCTGGCCATTGCAGACGGTCTGTGTCGGGTGCTGGGGCATCCGCTGGAAGTGCGCTCATGGCCAGGCAAGGGCACGGTGTTCCGCGTCAGCGTACCGATTGCACGCCAGGCCGCCGCGGCGCCAAGCACGCCCGTGGAACAACAGGGCGGCCAGCCACTGGCCGGGCTGCAAGTGCTATGCGTGGACAACGAAGACAGCATCCTGATCGGCATGAACAGCCTGCTGAGCCGCTGGGGTTGCCAGGTATGGACCGCGCGCAACCAGGCCGAATGCGAAGCCCTGCTGGCCAAAGGCATGCGCCCGCACCTGGCATTGGTGGACTACCACCTGGACGACGGCGAGACCGGCACCGGGCTGATGGGCTGGCTTCGAGCACGGCTGGGTGAGCCGGTACCCGGTGTAGTGATCAGCGCCGACGGCAGCAAGGAAACCATCGCCCTGGTACATGCATCAGGGCTGGACTACCTGGCCAAACCGGTCAAGCCTGCGGCCTTGCGCGCCCTGCTCAATCGCCATCTGAGCCTGGCTCAGTAACCGCTACCTCGGGCAGCGCCTCATCGGACAGCGCCCGCTCCAGCAGGTCTGCCGGCAAGCTCTTGCTGGCACGGGCGCCCAGCAGCTTAAGCTGCTCGCTACGGCTAACCAGGTTGCCACGCCCTTCGCACAGCTTGTTGCGCGCTGCCGCATAAGCCTTGTCCACCTGCTGCAAGCGGCTGCCCAGTTCGTCCAGGTCCTGAATGAACAGCACGAACTTGTCGTAGAGCCAGCCGGCCCGCTCGGCAATTTCGCGGGCGTTCTGCCCTTGACGCTCCTGCTTCCACAGGCTGTCGATAACCCGCAAGGTGGCCAGCAACGTGGTAGGGCTGACAATCACGATCTGCCGGTCGAAGGCCTCCTGGAACAGGTTCGGCTCGGCCTGCAGGGCCGCCGAAAAGGCCGCCTCGATGGGCACGAACAACAACACGAAGTCCAGGCTGTGCAGGCCTTCGAGGCGGCTGTAGTCCTTGCTCGACAGGCCTTTGACGTGGCTGCGCAGCGACTGCACATGCTGCTTGAGCGCAACTTCGTCGTTGCCGGCAACGAACTGCTGGTACGCCGTGAGGCTGACCTTGGCGTCCACCACCACTTGCTTGTCGCCGGGCAGCATGATCAGCACATCCGGCTGGAAACGCTCACCATCGGCGCTTTTCAGGCTGACCTGGGTCTGGTATTCGCGGCCCTTTTCCAGGCCGGCATGTTCCAGCACACGTTCGAGGATAAGCTCACCCCAGTTACCCTGGGTTTTCTGGCCCTTCAAGGCCTGGGTAAGGTTGGTGGCTTCGTCGGACAGGCGCAGGTTGAGCTGTTGCAGGCGCTCCAGCTCCTTGCCCAGCGAGAAGCGCTCGCGGGCCTCTTGCTGGTAGCTTTCCTCCACGCGTTTTTCGAAGGCCTGGATGCGCTCCTTGAGCGGGTCGAGCAACTGGCCAAGGTGCTGCTGGCTGGTCTGGGCGAAGCGCTGCTCGCGTTCGTCGAAGATCTTGGTGGCCATGTCGGCGAACTGGGCGCGCAAGGTGTCACGGGCCTCCTGCAGGTCTTCCAGGCGTTGCTGGTGGCTTTCCTGCTGTTCACGCAGCTCTGCGTCCAGGCGCGCGGTTTGCGCCTCCAGGCGACGCAGTTCGGCTTCGCGATTGGCGCGCTCAAGGCTCCAGGCGTGGGCGGCATCACGGGCGTTGTCGCGATCGATCTGCAGCAGCTCCAGCTCACGGCTTTGGGCGGCCAACTGGGCCTGCTTGACGGCGTTGGCCTCACTGAGGTCGCTGACCTCGTCGCGACTGGCGTCCAGTTGCGCCTGCAGGCCAGCCTGGGCCAGTTGGGCTGCATTGAGGCGTTCTTCGAGCAAGGCCTGCTCAGCTTGCCGTGCGCCCTGGCGGCGCTGCACCTGCATGACCCACACCAGGCAGGGTATTGCGCCTGCCACCAAGCCCAGCAGAATGCTGGCCAGATCCACTGTCATGCTTACCCCGAACGCTCTGATGCAAATTGAGTGCAGCTTATCAGCCTGATGGGTGTGTTGCCTGCATCCGCCTCTTCGCGGGCAAGCCCACTGCGCAAGCCTGAAGGCAGAGGTAATGCCTGCACGGTCGCCCGTAGGGGCGGGTTCACCCGCGAAGAGGCCGGACCTGCTGGCCAATCCCCACCGGCCGTCCACCGTTGCCGCCGCCACCGTATTCGCGGGTAAACCCGCTCCTACCACGGAGGTAAACACACATCAGTGATTGCTCGCGAATGGGCCCGCGCAGGCAACAAGGCTCAGGCAGGAAACCACTGTCGCAGCAACCGCCGCGCTTCCTGCGATCCCTGCCCTGCCGCAAGCTCAAGCCAATAGCGCGCCTGCTCCGGCTCGTTGTGCTGACACAGCCGGGCGTACTCCAGCTGCGCCCGCCGATCCCCTGCGCGGGCAGCCTGACGCAGCAGCTCATGGCCTATACGCCGGTCACGGGCGTTGCCACAATCTCGGCACAGCATCTGCCCCAGGCGGCTCTGCGCCACAACCACACCTTGGCGCGCCGGCTGCTTCAACAAGCGCCCGGCCAGGTGCTTGACCTGAGGGTTGTCGCCCAGGCGCGGACTGTCGAGCAACCACAGGGCCACTTTCAGGGAAAAGCGTTTGGCGGGAGGTGCAGGTGTCGATGCAGCGGGGCTGGAAAGGTGTTTACCGCGAAACTTCATGAGCAACAGGTTTGGTAACTCGAAAGGCGCGCCACTCTACTCTTTTTTTTTCGCCCTGGCCTGTCGATTTCTGAAGGATTGAAAAAAAATTCAATGATCTTTTCTTGACGTTTTCAGGTGGATGACCAACCGGTCTGTTGGAGCATGGCGATTGTCGGACAGTCCATCCCATTGCTGGCACGCCCGTGCTAGAGCAAGCGCTCGGGACAATCCACAGTTCCTGTGGATAACTCGGTGGACAACCCCCTCTCATACCCCTCAAACCCCCGTGAAATGGGGGCTTTGGTCAAACTGACGATTTTTTCACCAGCTAAAAATAGTGTTTTTTTTCATTGACTTAACCACGCAGTCAAGGCATTGGCGAGGCTGCTGGGTGGTGTTGCCAAGCCGTTACAAGCGCTGCCCCGAATGTGAACAAGTGCACCATAAACCTCCATTTGGGTGCACGAAAAGGGCACATCGGACGGCATTTGGGCCATTTGCCCCCTCTTCCCAGCAGCGAAAATTCGCGCCATACTGCGCGGCTCACCTGAACAAACGTAGTGCTTGCCAAACATCTTCGCTTCCGGTAAGGTGCCCCTCGTTAGTACCAAGCTGAAAGTCAATTCTGGCCGCAAGCGTCCTTGCAGGCTCGCTCCCCCCAAGAGCGTCCCTGCTGAAACAAGGACCGGCCCATTCAATGATTCCCTCGCCAGCCTTACGCTGCGCAAGCACGAATCACATGACAGATTGATCAGGATCCCACCTCGACGGCCTAGAACCTTGGCCCCGGCGTGCTGCCTGCCTTCCGAAGTACCTACCAGTCAGCCCAAGCGCCTACATTTGATTGCGCCCCCTCTGGCTGCCCTGTTCCAGTCAGGTTCGTTCGTCCCTTAATAAAGGCGTCACTGGAACGTTTCTATCATGCACGGATCATAACCCCCGTGTTTAAAGCAGGAACCTCCAACAATATGCAAACTCATCATCAGATTCAGGCTGCCATTGGCACCCTCTCCCAGGCCTTCTCGCCGTTGAAGTGCCTTATCGTTGCCCCACGCAAGGGCAGCTTCAGCTTTACCTTGGTAGACGAACACGGCGTTGCCTGCCACACCGAACGCCTGTACCACGAGCAGTACAGCCGCCATGAACCGCTGCAGGCGGTGATCGCCCGGACGCGTCAGTCGCTCACCGCGTGACCGGCGAATACCGGGGTATTCAAGCGCTGAATCCTCCGATCGCAAGACTGCCTGAACGCCTTTGGCGTAATTGCCTTAGGGCATATAGCCCGGAGCATCAGGCAGTAATCGATTTAAAAACAGCTCTTTACACCACGATTATCACACTACACTTCAACTCGAGCGGTGCTTTCCGCTCCCGGCGGGCCTGATCATTCACCAGCTGCCAAGCTCCAGCGCCCGTCCGGCCCTTACCTGCTCGAGGGCATCATGGGTATTGCGGCGAATGAATTGTGTCAGTATGTGATCCGACCCACCCTGGTCTACCTGAACCGTCACTGCGCCAGCGCCGAAGCCTTGCTACTGGGTATCGCCGCCAGCCAGTCAGCACTCGGCTCAGCCCTGCACGACCGACGCGGGCACGGCCTCTACCGCATCGGCGAACATCGTCACCAGGCACTCTGGGACGAATACCTGGCCCGTGACCCCGACCTCGCCAGCCTGGTCCGCGGCCTGGCCAGCCAGCATGCCTTCCTTGGTGGCCCGCACCTGGAGCTCACCGTCAATCTGCGCTATTCCACTGCCATTGCCTGGATGCTCATCGAAGAGCAGGCCACCCCATTGCCTGCGGCGGACGATCTGCTGGCACTGGCGCGTATCTGGCGACAGATTTTCAACCCCCAGGGTCGTCTGCGCGACTTCACCCATGCCTGGCATGCCTGCATAGATCAGAAATTGCCACAGGCATCTTGAGACGCGTCCTACAAGCAAACCGGAAAAAATGGAATTTTGGTCGGATTGTCCTACAAAACCGCTCTAACTCCTGCGATTGAGCCTATAGCGCAGCGCGTGATTTGTTGGTAGCTTTTCGCCCCGGAGATCCCAAGGAGTTTTCTAATAATGAAAAAAGTAATGCTCAAAACCTCCCTCGGCGTAGCCGTTGCGCTTGCTTCCAGCCAACTGCTCGCCGCCGGGTTCGCGCTGAACGAACAAAGTATCAGCGGCATGGGAACCGGTTTTGCGGGGCGCTCGTCCTCTGCCGACGATGCCAGCACCGTGTATGGCAACCCAGCCGGCATGTCCCGCCTCAAGCGCGAACAATTCACCGTGGGCGGCGCTGCCGTCATCGCCAAGACCGACATATCGGGCCCAGGCAGCAACTTCGGGGGGGAAACCGATGGTGACATGGTGCCTCTCGTTGGCGTACCCATGGGCTATTACGTCAAGCCGATTGATGATCACTGGAGCGTTGGCTTCGGCGTTTACGTGCCATATGGCCTGATCACCGACTACGGCAGCGATGACGCTGCACGCTACTGGGGCAAGAAGAGCAAGGTCGAGGTTGTCACCTTCCAGCCAACCGTCAGCTACGCCTTCAACGACAAAGTGTCGATCGGTTTTGGCCCGACTATCAACCGTATCAAGGGTGAACTGGGTTCGAACCTGAGCAGCAAGGCCCTCCTGGGGCCCAATGGCCCTGATGGCGAGACCAAGATCAAGGGCGACGACACTGCGATCGGTTACAACATCGGCGTTCTGGTGCAAGCTACGGACCGTACCCGTCTGGGCCTGACCTATCACTCGATGGTCGACTACAAGCTTGAAGGCAATACCCGCGTTTCCTACCCGATTCCACAGCTTGGCCTGAACGGCAGGTTCGACGCCAGCCTGAAGATCAAGACGCCAGAGTCAGTGGACTTCTCGGTCACTCATGAACTGGATGACCATTGGACACTGTATGCGGGTAGCACCTGGACGCGCTGGAGCCGCCTGGAAAGCATCGTCGTCGAGAACGAAGCGCCGGCAGGCTACCCGTTGAAGACCATCACCGAAGAGCAGAACTGGCACGACACCTGGGCCCACGCCATTGGTGCGTCCTACAAGGTGAACAAGGAGTGGACCCTGCGCGCAGGCTTCTCCGTCGACCAGTCGCCCACCAACAACCATGATCGCTCGCCACGCATTCCGACTGGCGATCGTAAAGCGGTCAGCTTTGGTGCCGGCTGGAGCCCGAACGATGACATGACCATCGACGTTGCCTATTCGTATCTGTGGGAAGAGGATACCAAGGTCAACAACCTGCCAAGCTCGCAACAACAAGG
The DNA here is from genome assembly GCF_043105275.1 of Pseudomonas sp. TYF_14. NCBI lineage: Bacteria > Pseudomonadati > Pseudomonadota > Gammaproteobacteria > Pseudomonadales > Pseudomonadaceae > Pseudomonas > Pseudomonas sp. TYF_14. The sequence continues at coordinate 84,399 of NZ_JBICLK010000004.1, read as the reverse complement.
GCTGTTGAAAGGCAGCTACCAGGCCAAGTACGAGAACAGCGCTCACGGTATCGGTGCATCCCTCACCTACCGCTTCTGATTTTTGCGCGTGACATGAAAACCGCCCTCGTGGCGGTTTTTTTCATGCCTGCACTTGCCAGCTGTCGCCCAGGCATTCGCGCAGGTAGTCCATGAAAGCGCGCACCTTGGTGGTCATGGCAAAGCGATCGGCCAGGCACAGGTAGATGTCCATGGGCTCGGTCTGGGCGTAAGCCTGGCTGCTGTCGCAGTATTCGAACAGCGGCACCAAGGCCCCCGATGCCAAGTGCGGTCGCACGATGAACTCGGCCAGACGGGTGATGCCACCATCGTGCAGGGCCATCTGGGTCAGGGCATCGATATCGTCGCTGATCAATACACTGCCGAATTCCGCTTCGAAGCGCAGGCCGTCCCGCATGAAGCCCCAGCGCAAGAAGCGGCCATCCACCGGATAGCGAAACACCAGGCAACGGTGCCCGCGCAAGGCCTCGGGCGTGGCAGGTACACCAGCATTTTGCAGGTATCCGGGTGAGGCACAACAAATGAATGGGATGCGGGCGACGCGCCAGGCCAGCAGCTGGTCTTCGAGCTGTGGGGCAATGCGCAGGCTCACGTCAACGTCTTCACGGGCATGATTGACCCGACGATCAGTCGTTACCAACTCTATCGAAAGCAAAGGGTAGCGGGCACTGAAAGCAGGTATCAATGGCGCCAGCACATGGCGCCCGAAGGCAGAGGTCGAAGCAATGCACAGCCGCCCCTGAGGCTCGCTGTCGGGTGTTGTCACCGCCTGTTCGGCCAGGGCCAAATCACGCTCGATATGCCTTACACGCTCGTAATACTGGGCGCCAGAGGGCGTCAGGGCCATACTGCGTGTGGTTCGGCTGAGCAGGCGAACTTGCAGGTGGCCTTCCAGCCGCGCCAGGTTCTGGCTGACGGCTGCCGGACTGAGGCCGAGGATACGGGCACCGGCAGCGATGCTACCGGCCTCGACCACCTTGATGAAGCAGCGAATGGCGTTGAGCAGGTCCATGGTGAGCGCTTGGATTCGTAAGAATTTCTTTATAAAGAACTCAATGCTGCCGGTCTACAGCTGTAGGCGCGCAGGTTGCTAATCTGCGCTTCCACTCAGCTTTCAGGAGTTCGCATGAGCAATCTGTCCCGGTCGCGCAGTCGACGTAAATTGCACCCGGTCGCTACTCCCTACGTTTTCGCGTTCTACATGTCGTCGATCATGGCGCTGTTGATGTGCTTCGTGATCACGGCGGCCAATGCCGGGTTTACCCCTGAGTATCTGGGCAATGTGCTCAAGGCCTATCAGTTGGCGATGCCGGTGGCATTTGTGTGTGTGCTGGTGGTCCGGCCGGTGGTGGTGCGGTTGGTGGCTATTACCGTGCATGCACGGTGAAGTGACCCGCAGCCAGCCACTTCCTGTGCTTGATCTCGATCCCGCGACTTCAGGAGAACGGCCTCCTGAAGTCGCAATCTGCGTCGCCTGAACTGCCTCGCGCTTTAAAGCAACGCCGCAGCAAGCGCAGCCTGGTCACGGCTGTGAGGCAATGGCCTTTTCGATAGCGGCGCGGAACGCAGGATCATCCGGTTTGGTCAGGCTGGAGAAGTTACCGATCACCTTGCCCTTGCGATCGACAACATACTTGTAGAAATTCCACTTCGGCGCACTGCTTTGGCTGGCCAGCTCCGCAAACAGCGGTATCGCATCCTTGCCCCGCACCGCCTGCGTCTTGGTCATGGTGAAGGTGACACCGTAGTTGGCATAGCAAACCTTGGCAGTCTTCTCACTGTCGGCGTCTTCCTGCTTGAAGTCATTGGACGGCACGCCGAGCATTTCCAGGCCTTGCTCGTGATACTCCTTGTAGGTCGCCTCAAGCCCCTCGAACTGCGGGGCAAAACCGCAATAACTGGCAGTGTTCACCACCACGAGCGGCTTGCCGGCAAAGCGCTCGCAGAGGTCGACCTGCCCCTTACCGCGTAACTCCGGCAGGCTGCCCAGCAACAACGCAGGGCAATCTGCAGCCCAGCTCGATGTACTGGCAAGCAGGGCCAGCACCGGCACCGTCAACCAATGTGCACGCATGACTCGTTTCTCCCGCATGACAATCCTTGAGCTTGCAGGGTAGCGCCTAACACACACTCATGCCCAGTTGCATCAGCGCCATCCCACCCTGATGCCAGCCCCACCACACCAGTGCCAGCAGCAACAGAGCGGCAATAGCCAACAGGCCGCGTATCAGGTAGCGGTTCATACAGCCTGGGCCTGAAGGCGTGAAACCGGGCGTTCGCGCACCGGCCAGTTAAGGGCAGCGGCCAGCAAGCTGAGCAGGATGGAAATCTGCCAGACCAGGTCGTAGCTACCGGTGCGGTCATACACTATCCCACCCAGCCAGCCGCCCAGGAACGCGCCCAACTGATGGAACAGGAACACGATACCGCCGAGCATGGACAGGTTGCGCACCCCGAACACGGTGGCCACGGTCCCATTGGTCAGCGGTACCGTGGACAACCACAGAAGGCCCATGGCAATACCGAACAGGTAAGCACTGAACTCGCTCACCGGCGCCCACAGGAACAGCACGATCACCACCGCACGCAGCAGGTACAACCCGGTCAGCAGGCGCGGCTTGGACATGCGCCCGCCCAACCAGCCAGCGGTGAAGGTACCGACGATGTTGAACAGGCCGACCAGCGCCAGCACTGTCGTACCGGTGGCCGCAGCCAGATGCTGGTCAACCAGGTAGGCCGGCAGGTGAACGCCAATGAATACGACCTGGAAGCCACAGACAAAAAAGCCCAGTGCCAGCAACCAGAAGCCGGAGTGCGTGCACGCCTCGCGCAGCGCCTGGCCCAGGGTCTGCTCGGCACCGTGACTGGGTAACGGGCGATCGCGCAGCAGACAGACGAAAGGCACGATGAACGCCACCAAAAGGCCCAGTACCAGCAACGCTGCCGACCAGCCCAGCCACTGAATCAGGCCTTGGGTGCCCGGCAACATGGCGAACTGGCCGAACGACCCGGCGGCGCTGGCGATCCCCATGGCCATGCTGCGCTTTTCGGCCGGCACTGCACGCCCGACCACACCGAGGATGACCGAGAACGACGTGCCGGACAGGCCGATGCCGATCAGCAAGCCCGCACTCAGCGACAACGACCAGGGCGAATCAGCCAAGCCCATCAAGATCAAGCCGACGGCATAGAGAATACCGCCGATGATGACCACCCGCGCTGCGCCAAGCCGGTCGGCCAAGGCGCCAGCGAACGGCTGCGCCAGGCCCCAGATCAGGTTCTGCAGGGCAATGGCGAAGGCAAACACCCCACGCCCCCAGCCAAAATCAGTACTCATCGGCTCCAGAAACAGGCCAAAGCCGTGCCGTACGCCCAGAGACAGCGCCAGTATCAAGGCCGCCCCCACCAACACCCATCCGCTGGTTCGCCACACCGAAGTCATTGTCATTATCTCCAGCACATCGCAAGGTTTGCGGGTATATACCCGCTTATAGTCGTATCAAATCAGGCCAGTTGTTCCAGCAGTCGCACCAGTTCATCCCGCTGCCCCACCCCGAGCCGTTCAACCAGCTCTTTCTGGGCCTGCTCCCAGGCCGGGTGGGCAACGTGCAAAAGTTGCTTACCCGCCGCGGTCAACAGCACCACGCGGTTACGCTGGTCGTCGCCCTCGCCCAGTGCTACCAGCCCATCCGCCTCCAGCACACGCAGGTTGCGGCCCAGGGTACTGCGCTCGAGCCCCATGGCTTCGGCCAGGGTTGTGATGCTGGGTCGGTCGAGCCGCTGCAGGTGCCGCAGCAGGGAAAACTGGGCGACATTGACCCCGAAGCCGGCAAGGGCTTCGTCGTAATGCCGGCTCACGCCGCGGGCGGCGCGACGCAGGTGGGTACAGATGCATTCACTGGTCAGCATGGATACGTGTATATACCCGCGTACGGAGTGTTGCAAGAAGTTTCACGAAAGATTGAGAAGCGTCAGTCCGGGTTCAAGCGCCTGCGGATCGGCTCGAACTCAACCGTCGCCTTGCGCGCCAAGGGGTCCGGCGCGCCCTGCTCGACCGCTTGCCAGTAGCGCCACGGCACCTTCGCCGTGCCCAGTTCGTAGTCCATGCCATCCCAGTTGTCTTCACGGAAGCTATAGAATGCCCAGTGCAACCGGTTGCGATCCAGCACGACGAGTACATCTTCAAGGTACTGCCGACAACCCGGCAGCCTGCGCATGCAGCCAAACTCGCCCACCACCAGACGAGAAAGCGGCAGCCCCATGGCCTCGGCCCATGCCAGCGGCTGGCGCAAGTAGCCTTCAACTCGCCGCCCATCCCACAGCTGTGTCTGCCCGGCAAAAGATACGGGGCCTGGATAGGCGATGGGCTGTTTGCGCGCCATGTTCGGCGCACTGGTTGCGGCATAGGGCTCATACATGTGCACGCTGTACAGCACTCGCGGGTCTTCCAGCGGCGCCGGCCAGTAGCCGAACGCGTCTGCGCCTGCATACCAGCCGGCATCGACCATGATCGGCGTATCAGCGTCTTCTTCGCGGATGGCCGCTATCAGTTGCCGGTACAGCAAGGGCAGATCGCGCGCACCGCCCTGCGCTTGCGCATACCACTGCTGCATCTGCCCGAGTTCGGCATGTTCAGCCAGGCCACCCTGTTTCTCCGGTGCTGGCTCATTGATCAGGTTGTAGGCCGCGATGGCCGGATGACTTTTCAGTTCGCGCGCCATATCTCGCCAGAACGCCGCAGCCTGGGACCAGTAGCGTTTGTCTTGCCACAGGCGATCATCGAACTGGCCCTGGTTGTTTTGCGACCAGCGCATACCCGGTAGCGAGAGTGGCGCGATGACCACCTTGAGCCCCGCCTGGTGCGCCCGGTCGAGGGTGGCACGCAGCACCGCCAGGTCGGCGTCGGACAGGCCTTCATAGGTATCGGCGCTGCCAAGGAGGAAATCACGTTTCACCGGATGCCATTTGTCGTACGACAGCCGCACCCATGTGGCGCCGTACCCCCTCAGGGCATCGAAGTAGGCTTGATCGGGTGGCAGCCGGTTGAAGCTGTTGCCGCCGTGGCGTGGGGTGTCCCAGAACGCCATGAGATCTGCAGCAGTGGCTGGGAGGGTGGACAGGACCAATAGACTGGCAAAGATCCAGTGACGCACGGGAAGCCTACCTGGTTGCTGGGGGGAGGCTGAGGATACGCCGACAAGCAAGAGGCAGGCGCTACCGGACCGTTTCTGGAAGTTACTGGCCCCCTCCCCCCGTATGGCCTGCTGCGAAAGCACTGCAAAGCGGCCCCGAAAGGGCCGTCCAGCTCAAAGCCCCAGCGCCAAACCGAGTACGACGGCCAGCTCCAGCAGCTCCAGCAACGCACCGGCGGTATCACCGGTGGTCCCGCCCAGGCGCCGGCACATCAGATGCCGCAACCAGGCAAACACCGCCAGCGCCAGCAGCACGCTCCATCCGCCCAGGAAGAGGCAGAACAGCACACAAACCAGCAATACCCACCCTGCTGCGCGCCGGGGCATATGTTCGGCCAACGCCTGGCCCAACCCGCCAGGTCGCACATAAGGTGTACAAAGGAACAGACCCAACATCGCCGCCCGCCCGATCAACGGCGCCAGCAGCAATTGCGCCCCGATGCCCTGCCCGACCAGCACCCACAATGCGCAAAACTTCAGCAACAAAACCAAGACCAGCGTGACCACGGCAATCGGCCCACTGCGCGGGTCTTTCATGATCCGCAAGGTGCGCTCACGGTCGCCGAAACCACCTAGCCAGGCGTCGGCACTGTCCGCCAGGCCATCCAGGTGCAAGGCACCACTGAGCAGTACCCACAACGTCAGCAGCAAAGCCGCATGCAGCGGCGACGGCGTACCCTGTAGCAGATGACTGGCCAACCACAGCAGCAAGCCGAACAGCAGCCCGACCAGCGGGTAGTACAGCAGCGAACGCCCTACCTCACGCGGTGCCGGCATGCCCGGCAGGCTCACCGGCAGGCTGCTGAGAAACTGCAAGGCGATCCAGAACGGCAACATCTCAGGGCGCCTCGACCAGTTGCCCATCGCCACCCGGCACCAGCCGCATCAACGCGCCATGGCCAACCTCGACCTGCAGCAACTGCTCCCTGGGCAAGCCACGGGCACGGGCCAGTAACAGCCGCATCACGCCGCCATGGGTCACCAGCAGCACGCGCTTGCCGGCATGCTGAAGGCGCAAACGCTCGACAGCCGCCAGCACCCGTTCGGCAAACGCCTCGACCGGCTCGCCATTGGGCGGTGTGAAGGCGTAAGGGTCGGCCCAGAAACGGCCCAGTACATCGGCCTGGTGCTCCATGATCTGCGCGGCACTTTGGCCCTCCCAATCACCGAAGTGCAGTTCCTGCAGGGCGGGCTCACGCTGCACAGGCAGGTTCAACTGCGCACCCAGCTCATCGGCAAAGCGCCCACAGCGTTGCAGCGGCGAGCTGACCAGCACCTGCCACGGGCCGGCGTCTGCCACGGCGCCGCGCATTTGCGCCCAGCCCTTGTCGGTCAAGGCATCATCAAGGCTGCCACGCAGGCCGCCCTGTTCCGTTTCACCATGGCGCAGCAAGTCGAGGATCATGCCGGGCGGTCCGCCACCGCGGCCTCGGCAAAGGTCGCCATCTGCCCATGCAGTGCACAGGCCAGGCGCAACAGCGGCACCGCCAATGCAGCGCCACTGCCCTCACCCAGGCGCAAGCCCAAGGCCAGCAAGGGCTCGGCCTGCAGCGCAGCAAGCAAGGTCTTGTGCCCAGGCTCAGCCCCCTGGTGAGCGAACAACAGCCAGGCTCGACACTGCGGGTTGAGGCGCACTGCCACGAGCGCAGCGACACTGCAGATAAAGCCATCCACCAGCACCGTGACACCCGCCTGCGCGCAACCGAGGTAGGCCCCCGCCAACGCCGCGATCTCGAAACCGCCAACACAAGCCAGTGCCTGCAACGGGTCTTCAGCACGCAGGCCATGCAGGCGCAGCGCCCTCTCAATGACTTCAGCCTTGTGCTGCACGCCGGCGTTGTCCAGGCCGGTGCCAGGGCCGCTCAGCTCCGATGCCGGACAACCCAGCAGAACGCTGGCCAAGGCTGCGGCGGCTGTGGTGTTACCGATGCCCATCTCGCCACCGATGAACAGCTGTGCGCCCTGTTCGGCAGCGCGCTGGGCACTGTCGCGACCAGCCTGCAAGGCCGCTTGCAGCTGGTTTTCGGTCATCGCAGGTTGACGGGCAAAGTTGGCAGTACCGGTGCCCAGCCGCAGATGGCGCACGCCGGGCAGTTCCAGCTGCGCGTCAATGGTGCCCAGGTCGACCACGTCCAGGCTGGCCTGCAGCTGCCGCGCCAGCACACTGATCGCCGCGCCCCCGCCGACGAAGTTGCGTAGCATCTGCCCGGTTACCGCCTGCGGATAGGCCGAGATGCCCTCTTCGACCACGCCGTGGTCGCCGGCAAAAATGGTGATGGCGACCTGATCGAGCGTGGGTCGTTCAAGCCCCTGAAGGCCAGCCAGCTGAATCGCCAGCGCTTCAAGTTGGCCGAGCGAGCCAGCAGGTTTGGTCAGTTGCTGCTGACGGGCGCGGGCCTGGTCCATGGCGGCGTTGTCGAGGGGTTGGCAGGCGTCACGCCACCAGGCTTGGGTCATAGTGCAGGTCCTTTGAGGATTAAGGGCAGGCCGGCCACGGTCAGCACGACACGCTGACAGCGTTCGGCCACCGCCTGGTGCAGCCAGCCGGCCAGGTCGACATAGCGCCGGGTCAGCTCGCCCATGGGCACGACGCCCAGGCCGGTTTCGTTACTGACCAGGATAAGGGTGCCAGGTAACTGTTCCAGGCACGCCAGCAGGGCATCACGCTCCTCGGCCAGGCGCTGGTCATCTTCCAGCATCAACAAATTGGTCAGCCACAGGGTCAGGCAATCCACGAGCAGGCAGCGCCCTTCGGCCGCTTCGGCGCGCAGTACCGCGGCCAGGGCCAAGGGCTCTTCGATCAACCCCCAGTCATCCGGCCGGCGCTGACGGTGCAGCAACACGCGTTCGTTCATTTCGCCATCCAGCGGCTGGCTGGTGGCGATGTAGGTCACCGGTAAGCCGCTGGCGCTGGCCAGTTGTTCGGCCAGGCGGCTTTTGCCAGACCGGGCGCCGCCGAGAATCAGGTTACGCATGTCAGGCTACCCCACACAGTTGGCGCAACTGCGCGGTGTCCAGGTGCTTTTCCACCAGATCGGCCAGGCGCTCGATGTCGTGTTCGCGCAACGCTTCGTAGTCGATAACCTGCACATCCTCCAGCCCGGCCCAGCGCAATAGCGCGGCACACGACTGGCTGCCTTCGAACAGGCCATGCAGGTAGGTGGCGAGGATCTGGCCATCGGCACTGACAGCGCCATCATGGCGGCCATCAGCCAGTTGGACCGCGGGTTGCGCCAGCGCAGGCCCCGTCGTAACGCCAGCATGAATTTCATAACCGGTTACCGTTGCCGCTTCAAGGCTCAGCGTGCCGGCCACATTGCGCAGTTGCTTCTCGGCTTCGAGCACCGTGGCATAGTTGAGCAGGCCGAGCCCCTGGCTAGAGCCTGCGGCCCCCTCCAGCCCCAGCGGATCATGCACTTCCCGCCCCAGCATCTGCAGGCCACCGCAGATACCGATCAGCTTGCCGCCATAGCGCAGGTGCCGCTCGATGGCCTTGTCCCAACCGCGCTCGCGCAGTTGTGCCAGGTCGCCGCGCACACTCTTGGAGCCCGGCAAGATGATGAGGTCGGCAGCCGGAATCGGCTGGCCTGGGCCAATGAACTGCAAGTCCACCTGCGGGTGCAGGCGCAGCGGGTCGAAGTCGGTGTGGTTACTGATGCGCGGCAGCACTGGCACGATCACCTTTAGCACTCGCTCGTGCTTGACGCCTTGGCGCACATCGATGCCATCTTCGGCTTCCAGGTGCAGGTCGGTAACGTAAGGCAGGACGCCCAGTACCGGTTTGCCGGTGCGTTGTTCCAGCCAGTCCAGCCCTGGCTGCAGCAGAGCAATGTCGCCACGGAAGCGGTTGATGACAAAACCTTTGACCCGCGCCTGTTCAGTGGTCGACAGCAATTCCAGCGTGCCCACCAGGTGGGCGAACACACCACCGCGGTTGATGTCGGCCACCAGGATCACCGGGCAGTCCACCGCTTCGGCAAAGCCCATGTTGGCGATATCGCCGGCACGCAGGTTGATCTCTGCCGGCGACCCCGCCCCCTCGACCATGACCACCGGGTACGCGGCACTCAGCCGATGGTGAGACGCCAGCACCGCTTGCATGGCAGTGGTTTTATAGTCGTGGTAGGCCACTGCATTCATGCTGGTGACCGCGCGACCGTGGATGATGACCTGGGCGCCGGTGTCGCTGTTGGGCTTGAGCAGCACCGGGTTCATGTCGGTGTGCGGTTGTAGCCGGCAGGCCTGGGCCTGCACCGCCTGGGCCCGGCCGATTTCACCGCCATCAGCCGTCACCGCGCTGTTCAGCGCCATGTTCTGTGGCTTGAAGGGCACCACAGCGACGCCCTGGCGCAACAGCCAGCGGCACAACGCGGTCACCAGTGTGCTCTTGCCTGCGTCGGAGGTGGTGCCTTGCACCATGAGGGTCGTCATGCCGTTTCCTTCTGATAAGCCGCCAGGGCCTGGGCCAGGCACTGTTCGTCCGCCGCGCAGGCAGGCAACCCCAGGCGCACGGCCGCTGGCTGTTCGAACAGCCGTACCAGGATGCCGCGCCGGGCGAGAAATTCATGCAGGCGTGCAGCATGCTCGCTACGCACGTACTGGAACAGGTCGCAGCCACCACTAGGCGCCAGGCCGGCACTGCGCAACACGTGCGCAAGCCGCTGGCTGGCAGCAGCACAGCGTTGGGCCTGCGCGCGCTGGGCAGTCTCATCAGACAGGCTGGCCTGGGCCAGCACCCGGGTCGGGCCGTTGACGGTCCAGGGGCCGAGCAGCTCGGCCAGGCGCAGCAGCAAGCTGTGTTCGGCGGCAACGAAGCCCAGGCGCACGCCGGCCAAGCCGAAGAACTTGCCAAACGAGCGCAGCACGATCAGCCCCGGGCGTTCGGCGCAGTCCACCACGCTGTCCGCCGGGGTGTTGTCCATGAATGCTTCGTCGACCAGCAGCCAGCCACCGCGGGCAGCCAGGCGAGCATGCCAAGCCAGCAGGCGTTCGCGCGACACCCGCTGGCCGGTCGGGTTGTTGGGGTTCACCAGCACCAGCACATCGAGGCCGTCGAGCGCAGCCTCGACTTGCGCTTCATCCAGCGCCAGCAGTTGATGCCCCGCCCGTTGCCAGGCATAGGGGTGTTCGGCATAGCACGGCGTCAGCACGCCAACCCGGGCGGTTGTACGCAGCAGCGGCAAGGCCTGGATCGCGGCCTGGGAGCCGGCTACCGGCAGCAACTGGCGGGCGCCGTAATACGCGCGCGCGGCGTCCTCCAGGCCGTCCTCGGTTTCCGGCAGGCGGGCCCAGGCGTCGACGGGAATCGGCGGGACAGGAAATGGCCAGGGCGCAATGCCGCTGGACAGGTCGAGCCACTGCTCACGGGGGATACCGTATTGCTGCACCGCGCGTAACAGGCGGCCACCATGTTCAAGCATTGATATAGGCCCCCAGGCAGATCACCAGCAGCCACAGCCACACGCCGCGCTGCACCAGCTGCCAGCCGCGCTCGATGGCATCGGCATCGGCCACTGGCCCCTCGCCCAGACGCGGCCGCTCATGCAGTTCGCCGTGGTACACCGCCGGGCCACCAAGCTCCACGCCCAGCGCACCGGCGCCGGCAGCCATCACCGGCCCGGCGTTGGGGCTGTCCCACAGCGGGCCCTGCTTGCGCCAGCAGGCCAGGGCCAGACGGGTCTTGCCCAACAGTGCATAAGTCAGGGCCACCAGCCTTGCAGGTATATAGTTGAGCACATCGTCGATGCGCGCCGCGCACCAGCCAAAGCGCTCGAAACGTTCGTTACGGTAGCCCCACATGGCATCCAGCGTGTTGCTCAGGCGGTACAGCACCACACCGGGCGCACCGGCCACCACAAACCAGAACAACGCGGCGAACACTGCGTCGCTGCCGTTCTCCAGCACCGACTCGGTCGCCGCTCGGGCCACCGCGGGCTCGTCCAGCTCGCGCGTTTCGCGGCTGACCAGGTAGCCAACCCGGCGCCGCGCCTCCGCCAGGTCGCCCTGGCGCAAGGCATTGGCCACCGGCAGCACATGCTCGCCCAGGCTGCGCAGCCCCACGGCGCAGTAAAGTGCCAGCACATCAACCAGCCAGCCGATATACGGCAGCCACGAAAGGACCAGCGCCACCAGGGTCAGCGGCACCACCGCCAGAATCCACGCGCTCACGCCGTGGCTGCGCCAGCCGCGCCCGCCCGCATTCAGGCGGCGCTCCAGGTTGCCGGCCATATTGCCGAACGCCACCAAAGGGTGACGGCGCTGTGGTTCGCCCAGCAAAGCGTCCAGGGCCACCCCGGCCACGGTCAGCAAGGCCACGCTCATTGACGCTCTCCCCATTGGTTTTCGTAAAGCATTTCACTCAGGGGACGCTCTTCGGCCCAGCTTTCCTGCACCAACATCGGCACCGGATAGAACTCGGCGACCGGCCCAAGGCACAGTACCGCCACCGGCTTGGCCCCGGCGGGCATGCCCAGCAGCGCGGCCAGCGCCTGCGGGTCGAAAAGCGATACCCAGCCCATGCCCAGCCCTTCGCCACGCGCGGCCAGCCACAGGTTCTGGATGGCACAGGCCAGCGAGGCCAGGTCCATCTCCGGCAGGGTGCGGCGGCCGAAGATGTGAGGCTCGCGGTTGTCCATCAAGGCCGCCACCAGCAGCTCGGCACAATCGTTTATGCCCTCCACCTTCAATTTCATGAAGGCATCGGATCGCTCGCCCAACGCCTCGGCCGTGCGTACCCGCTCCGCCTCAACCAAGGCCTGGATGCGCCCGCGCAGGTCACGCTGGGTGATACGGATAAAGCGCCACGGCTGCATAAGCCCGACACTGGGCGCCTGATGCGCGGCGGCCAGCAAGCGGCCAAGCAGTTCGGGCGCCACCTGGCCACCCGCAAAATGGCGCATGTCGCGGCGCTCGCCGATGGCCCGATAAATGGCGGCGCGCTCGGCGTCGCTGTAGGCGTGATCATTCATGGTCGCAACAGCGCCGCCGCCGCATCCGGGCAGGAAGGGAAATAGAAGTGCACGTAAGAGGCCGTCAGCCGGCCCAGACGATAAACCGCCTCGTTGCCACGCCCGCCGTTGGGGCTCAGGCCCCGGGCAATCGGTTCCAGCGCAGTGCTGGTCAGCGAATGGTGATAGGTGTGACCGCGCAATGTCCCCTCCGGCAGCTCCACCGCCTGCAGCGCCAGGGCAGCCAGGCGCTTCTGCATGGTCGCCTCACCCGGCAGCAGGCCGAGCAGTTCGGCACGTTCGCCGGCCACGTCAGTCAGGGCATCGAGCAGGTACAGCATGCCGCCGCACTCGGCCAGCAATGGCTTGCCCTGCGCGTGGTGGGCGCGGATCGCCTCGCACATCGGTGCGTTGGCGGCCAGCGCATGGTGATGCAGCTCAGGATAACCACCCGGCAGATACAGGCTGTCTACCGCCGGCAGTTCGTGGCCGTGCAGCGGCGAGAAGAACACCAGCTGGGCACCCAGGTTGCGCAACAGGTCGAGGTTAGCGCCATAGATGAAGGCGAACGCCTCGTCCCGCGCAACGCCTATGCGCACACCGGCCAGCGAGGCAACGCAGGCTTGCGGTTCCGGCTCGGCAAAGCTGACTGGCGGCGGCAACGCCGCATCACAACTGGCGCCCAGCGCTTCGGCGGCGGCGTCCAGGCGGGTGTCCAGGTCATTCAGCTCGCTGGCCTGCACCAGGCCCAGGTGGCGGCTGGGCAGCTCGATGCCGCGCTCGCGGGACAAGCCGCCATACCAGCGCAAGCCCTCGGTCAGGCTGCCTTCGAGCAGTTGCGCATGACGCAGGCTGCCTACCCGATTGGCCAGCACGCCGGCGAACGGCAGATCGGCCTGGTACCGCGCCAGGCCCAGGGCCAGGGCGCCGAAGGTCTGGGCCATGGCTGTGCCGTCGATCACCGCCAGCACCGGCACGCCAAAGTGGCGTGCCAGGTCGGCGCTTGACGGGGTACCGTCGAACAGCCCCATCACCCCTTCGATGAGGATCAGGTCAGCCTCGCCAGCAGCTTCCCACAGCAGACGACGGCTTTCCTCGGCACCGATCATCCACAGGTCCAGCTGATACACCGGCGCGCCACTGGCCCGTTCGAGAATCATCGGGTCAAGAAAGTCGGGCCCGCATTTGAACACCCGCACCTTGCGCCCGAGGTTGCGGTGCAGGCGGGCCAGCGCAGCAGTGACGGTAGTCTTGCCCTGGCCAGAGGCCGGCGCCGCGATCAACACGGCGGGGCAGTGGCGCGATCGACTCACAGTTCGACGCCTTTCTGTGCGCGGATACCAGCCTGGAAGGCGTGCTTGAGCATGCCCATTTCGGTCACGGTGTCGGCCAGTTCGATCATCTCGGGCTTCGCAGCGCGGCCAGTGACAATCACATGCTGCATGGGCGGGCGGGCCTGAATGTCGGACAGTACCTGGTCCAGGTCGAGGTAACCATGTTTGAGGGCGATGTTGAGCTCGTCCAGCACCACGAACTGTACACCCGGGTCCTGCAGCAACTGGCGCGACACCGCCCAGGCGGCTTGCGCAGCAGCGATGTCACGCTGGCGGTCCTGGGTTTCCCAGGTAAAGCCCTCGCCCATCACGTGGTAGCGCACCTGTTCGGGGAAGCGACGGAAGAACAGCTCCTCGCCGGTGCTGTTGCGGCCCTTGATGAACTGCACCACACCGCATTGCATGCCGTGGCCCAAGGCGCGCGCGAGCATGCCGAAGGCCGAACTGCTCTTGCCCTTGCCATTGCCGGTCAGCACCAGTAGCAGGCCACATTCGTTAGGGGAATTGGCGATGCGTTCGTCGATGACCGCCTTCTTGCGCTGCATGCGCGCCAGGTGGCGTTCGTCGCGTTCGGTGGAATCGCTCATCAGGGTTCTCCGCTGGCTGGCACCACGGCAATGCGCGGCGACAGGTAATAGGCAGGCAAACGGAGAACGCGCAGAGGCCATGGCTGGGCGCCACGGTGCACCGCGCATCACCCTCCGTGATGCCGTTGGCAGTATCAGGCCGGTCTCCGGGCTTGTGAGTGGGCCTTGGCCCTGGCCTGCGCGCCTTCCCGGATGCTGGCATCCAGTGGCCCTGCGCGGCCTTTTACTCATCCACCGTTGCGGGGGCAGCGCCGGAATCGCGCCATGCTGGCGCCCACCGGCTTCCCAGTTTCACCCTGCCCAGTCGGGGCTGGCAGGGCACCTGAAACACGCCGCGAAGGTTAGAGGGTTGCACCGGGAGCGTCAATCGAAGCGGGTGGTCTGGCGGGTGAGCAAAACACCTTGAATCCAGGCAGCCGGTATCGGCCCCGAGCTCGAGGGGCCGCTAAACAGGCATGGATATCAAGGGTTCTGTGCCAGATGCCCTTGCGGAATCACCCGCTTGGCCTGCAGGTAGGCCTTGGCCCAGTAGCTGTTCGACAGGTAGTCCAGGCGCACGGTGCCACCGGTGGAAGGTGCATGCACGAAGCGCCCGTCCCCGACATAGATGCCGGCATGGCTGACCTGCGAGCCGCCACTGGTGGCGAAGAACACCAGGTCACCAGACTGCAGCGAACTGGCATCCACCGTCGGTGCGCGCATGACAATCATCTCTCGCGTCGAGCGCGGCAGGCTGATGCCAGCAGCATCACGGTACACATACTTGATCAGGCCGCTGCAGTCGAAGCCGGAGTCCGGCGTATTGCCCCCCCAACGATAGGGCGTGCCGACCAGACCAATGGCGCGGATCAGTACGTCATCGGCAATCGGTGAAGGACTGGGCTGGCTATAGGTCACCTGCGGCTGTACCACAGGGGCCGGCGCAGGCGCACGGCTGGAGCATGCAGCCAGCAAGGCTGCCAAGGAGAAAAATGCGAAGCGCGCCATCTTTACCATGGCCAGAACATCCTGTCTGAGACCGCTGCGCTGCAGCCGAAAAGAGTTGAGAATTTAGATTAGACGCTTTCTGTAAATGCGCACGGCGGTGAGCTTTTTTTTCAAAGCATCACCGCCGCGGCAGGGTACATCATTTTGATATCAGTTGCGCGCGATGTTGGTCGGCGCCATGGCCAAGGCGCGCTTGGCTTCAATGAAGGTCTTGCTCCAGTAGCGATCACCGAGGCTGTCGATGCGCACACCACCACTGCGGCGGCTGCTGGAGTGGATGAACTGGTTGTCACCCAGGTAGATGCCGGCATGGCTTACCCGGCCGCGGCCATTGGTGCTGAAGAACAGCAAGTCACCTGGCTTGAGCTTGTTGCGGGCCACTTTCGGCGCATCAACGTTGATCATTTCACGCGTGGAGCGCGGCAGCGTCATGCCCGCCTCTTCGCGGAACAGGTAACCGATGAAGCCACTGCAGTCGAAGCCAGACTTTTCCGAGGTACCACCAAAGCGGTAGCGAGTGCCGATCAACGACATACCGCGCTCGAGAATGCTGTCAGCCAGAACCGGCAATTGGTAAGGCTTGCCGCCGGAGAAAGACGCCAGGTCATCTTCGGTGGCCAGCTCTTCCGGCTCGCCGAATACCGACGAGGAAGAGGCTTTGGCGTTGATTGCCGATTGGGCAGTGATCGGGGTGTGATCCTGGGGCTGAGATACCGGGCCTTGGGCCGCGCAGCCAAAAAGCAGGGTCACGAGTGCGAGTGGCACGAGGGGTGCGAAGCGCTTCAGCATGGGCACGACCGTGTCTGTAATCCTTTAGAAGGGTGAAACTATGCCCTCTATCATGGCCATTTGCAAATTTTATCGAAAAAGATGTGACTTTTTTGTTTTACCTCTCTGGCCCAGGGTTTTCAGGGGGTTACCAGCCGAGGGTTTCCTTGAGAAAAGGAATGGTGAGCTTGCGTTGTGCCTGCAGCGACGCCTGATCGAGGCGCTCAAGCAAGTCGAACAACGCGCTCATGCTCCGCGCGCCGCGGGTGAGGATGAAATGGCCGACTTCGTCGGTCAGGTGCAGGCCACGGCGCGAAGCTCGCAGCTGCAAGGCGCGCAGCTTGTCTTCGTCGGACAGGCCACGCATCTGGAACACCAGCGCCAGGGTCAACCGCGACTTCAGGTCCGGCAGCTTGATCGGCAGCTCACGCGGTGATGCCGAGGCAGCCAGCAGCAAGCGTCGGCCGCTGTCGCGCAGGCGGTTGAACAGGTGGAACATGGCCTCTTCCCAATCCGCCTTGCCGGCGATCACATGCAGATCGTCGATGCACACCAGTTCGTACTGGGCCAGGTAGTCGAGCAGTTCTACGCCACGGTCGAGCAATTGCGCCAGCGGCAGGTAGACAGCGGGCTCGCCACGTTGCTGGAAGCGATGGGTGGCGGCCTGCAGCAGGTGGGAACGGCCAACACCCTGCTTGCCCCACAGGTAGATAAGGCTCTCGGTCCAGCCGGCGTCGGCTTCGCATAGCCGCTCGACGTAACCCAATGCCGCAGCATTGGCGCCCGGATAGTAGTTGATGAAGGTGGCGTCATCGCGCAGGCGCACACCCAGGGGCAACTGGATCGGTGGTTTCATGCTCGCGGGCGGTCGACGGGACCGCTGGGGGCCTTTGGTGAACAATCTGCAAAGTCTATACCCGCAACGCGGGGCGCACAATCTCGACTGCAGATAGGGCAAGCAAAATCAACAAGTTGCGCTGCACAAGCGAGCGCCGGATGCAGGACGAACCATGCTCAGCGCCCGCGAAACAGCTCAAAACGAAACACGGGGCGTTCAAAGCTCCGGGTCGATATTCCCGGCGTACATATCCGATTCCTTGTACAGGTCATGCACATGCCGCAGCAGCACCATGATCACCGCCGCCACCGGCAGCGCCAGCAGCACACCGGTGAAGCCGAACAGTTCACCACCGGCGAGGATGGCAAAGATCACCGCAACCGGATGCAGGCCGATGCGATCGCCCACCAGCAGAGGGGTCAGCACCACACCCTCCAGCGCCTGCCCGACCATGAACACCGCAACGATGCCCAGCATCGGGTACAGGTCGCCACCGAACTGGAACAGGCCGGCCACCAGCGCGGCACCAATGCCAATGATGAAGCCCATGTACGGCACGATGGCCGCGAGGCCTGCAAGCATGCCGATCAGCAGACCGAGTTCGAGCCCCACCAGCATCAGGCCGGCTGAATAGATGACGCCCAGGGCCAGCATCACCATCAGCTGCCCGCGCACGAATGCCCCCAGCACTTCATGGCATTCACCTGCCAGGCCCATCACTTGCGGCTCGCGCTGGCGCGGCAGCAGGCCGCGCAGCTTGCCCATCATCAAGTCCCAATCGCGCAGCAGATAGAAGCCCACTACCGGGATCAGCACCATATTGGCCAACCAGGCCACCAACGCCAGGCTTGAGGCAGTGGCCTGGGACAGCAGCATGCCGACGATATCGGTGGTCTGCCCCATGTGCGCGCCGATGGCGGCCTTGATCTTGTCGAATTTCCAGAAACCATCGGCCAGGCCAAGGCGGCCCTGTACCCACGGCAGCGCGACATGCTCAAGCCAGTCGAGCATCTGCGGCGCCAGTTCGTACAGGCGCACCAACTGCTTGGCCAGCATCGGCACAAGCACCAGCAACAACGCCAACAGCAGCAGGGTGAACAGGCCGAACACCACCACCACACCCCAGGTACGCGAAAGCCCCAGGCGCTCGAGACGATCGACCAGCGGGTCGGCCAGGTAGGCCAGCATGATGCCGACCAGGAACGGCGTAAGAATATTGTGCAGGCTATAAAGCAGCACAGCGATCAGCAGTGCAGCGCCCAGCCAGATCCAGCGACGCATGTCAGTCACGGCAAGCGCCCCTTACCAACGAAAACGCAAGCCGTCGAACGGCTTGGGTGCTGGCTGCGCAGGCGCGGGCTGCGCGGCTGCGGCGTCCACTGCCGGTGCTGGCATGGCCGGCACCGCCGGTGCCTGCTCGACCGGCACTTCCTGCAGCTTGGCCAGGCCAAGCTGGGCACGCAGCTGTTCACGATTGCCCGTAACCCCGTAGGTCAGGGTAGTGCCTTCAGCCGCCTGCAAGCGTGGGCCATAGGGCTCCAGCACGCGGGCCAGTTCGGCATAGCGCTGCAGGTTCATGCCCTGCACTTGCACCTGCAACTGGCTGCTGGCACCCGGCCGGGTAACGTAGCGTGGCGCCAGGCGGCTGCTTACCGCCATCATCACCGCGTCAGCCAAGGCGGCCTGGTCGGCGCCCTCGGCAGTGCCCTGTTCACGCTGGTCGCCCAGCCACAGCTGCCACTTGCCCTGCCACTTGCCGTCGGCTTCCTGGGCATGTACCGCCAGCAAGGCATCGGCGCCGTAGCGCTCGGAAGCTTCGCGCAGCGGCGCTGGATCGTTGCCTTCGATCTGCTTGGCATTGGCGACCAGCTGCTCCTGCAAGTCGGCCAGCGGCAAGCGCAACGGCAGACCACGGTGCTGGGCGGCGCGGCGCAGGGGTTGGGCACTGGCCTGGCCATCACCGACCAGGCTGCTGCCCTCAACGGTGTCGTTCAACCACCACCCCAGTATCGAGGGCCGGTTACTGCCCCACAGTGCCAGGCCAGCCTTGCGCAAGGCCCGCTCGGTGCTACCTGGGTCGAACTCGACCACTACCGACTCGGGCGGGCCGGCTTCGCTGCCCACCTGGTTGATGATTTGCTGTGGGTCCTTGCGCAGCTCGGCCAATGCAGGGCTCTGCACGGCCTTAGGGTCACCGGTCAGACGCTGCACCAACGTGTCCAGGGCTTTGACTGTGGCCGCGGTACGGGCTTCGGCGCCCGGCCCGGTGACCGGCTCGCGCACCTGATAAAGGCCGGAGACATTTTCAGCCAGGGCAGTGGCGGAGATCAGGGCCAGGCAACCGGCTGCCAGAATATTGAACAAACGCATGGAGGATTCCTGTCCAGTCGAGCTTCAAGCCGTAAGCTTCAAGCTGCAAGAAAAAGCAGGCCGAGCGCCGGGCTGCATTGTCGTGCAGCGTGAAGCTCGTTGCTTGCAGCTTATACACATGCAACCACATCAACCACCCTCCAGCTTTTTTCAACAATTACCGCCCTGCCCGTCGGCCTGAGGATGGCCGCTGCCCGGCAACCCTGATAAAATCGCGCGCCTTCACAGACCACTGACGTTTCAGACCGCCGCCGCTTATCAGCCGGCCTTGGCCGTCATGGTCGTTTTTAAGAATCCCTCCCTCCTAAAGGCCTGGATCAATGAGCAAGCAACCCTCCCTGAGCTACAAGGACGCCGGTGTAGACATCGACGCCGGCGAAGCACTGGTCGAACGCATCAAGGGCGTGGCAAAACGCACCGCACGCCCTGAAGTCATGGGTGGCCTGGGCGGCTTCGGCGCCCTCTGCGAGATCCCGGCCGGCTACAAGCAGCCGGTGCTGGTCTCCGGCACCGACGGCGTCGGCACCAAGCTGCGCCTGGCGCTGAACCTGAACAAGCACGACAGCATCGGCCAGGACCTGGTCGCCATGTGCGTCAACGACCTGGTCGTGTGCGGCGCCGAGCCGCTGTTCTTCCTCGACTACTACGCCACTGGCAAGCTGAACGTTGACGTGGCTGCCACTGTGGTCACCGGCATCGGCGCCGGTTGCGAACTGGCCGGCTGCTCGCTGGTCGGTGGTGAAACCGCCGAAATGCCTGGCATGTACGAAGGCGAAGACTACGACCTGGCCGGTTTCTGCGTAGGCGTGGTGGAAAAGGCCGAAATCATCGACGGCTCCAAGGTTGCCACCGGTGACGCGCTGATCGCCCTGCCGTCCTCGGGCCCGCACTCCAACGGCTACTCGCTGATCCGCAAGATCCTCGAAGTGTCGGCTACCGACATCGAGAACACCCAGCTGGACGGCAAGCCGCTGACCGACCTGCTGATGGCGCCGACCCGCATCTACGTCAAACCGCTGCTGCAGCTGATCAAGAACACCGGCGCAGTCAAGGCCATGGCCCACATCACCGGCGGCGGCCTGCTGGACAACATCCCGCGCGTACTGCCGAAAAACGCCCAGGCCGTGGTTGACGTGGCCAGCTGGCAGCGCCCGGCGGTGTTCGACTTCCTGCAGGAAAAAGGCAACGTCGACGAGCACGAAATGCACCGCGTACTGAACTGCGGCGTGGGCATGGTCATCTGCGTGGCCCAGGACCAGGTCGAAGCCGCCCTGAACGAACTGCGCGCCGCCGGTGAGCAACCGTGGGTAATCGGCCACATCGCCGAAGCCGCCGAAGGCGCTGCCCAGGTCGAGCTGCAGAACCTCAAGGCACACTGATGCCGAGCAAGACCTGCAATGTAGTGGTACTGCTGTCGGGCTCCGGCAGCAACCTGCAAGCCCTGATCGACAGCTGCCAAGGGCAGGACAGCCCGGTGCGTATCCGCGCGGTGCTTTCCAACCGCGCCGATGCCTACGGCCTGCAACGCGCCGCAGCGGCCGGCATCGACAGCGTCGTGCTCGACCACACCCAGTTCGACGGCCGTGAAGCCTTCGATGCCGCGCTAATGGCGCGCATCGACGGCTTTGCCCCGGACCTGGTGGTGCTGGCCGGTTTCATGCGCATCCTCAGTGGCGGCTTCGTGCGCCACTATCAGGGCCGCCTGCTCAACATCCACCCGTCGCTGCTGCCCAAGTACAAGGGCCTGCATACGCATCGCCGGGCATTGGAAGCTGGCGACGCCGAGCATGGCTGCAGCGTACACTTCGTGACTGAGGAACTCGATGGCGGCCCACTGGTCGTACAGGCTGTGGTACCGGTGGCGTCTGATGACACCGTCGAAAGCCTGGCACAGCGGGTACACCATCAGGAACACCTGATCTACCCACTGGCGGTGCGCTGGTTCGCTGAAGGGCGCTTGCGTCTTGGCGAACAGGGTGCATTACTGGACGGCCAGCCACTGGCGGCCAGCGGTCACTTGATTCGATCCTAGGAGAATTTATGCGTCGCGCCCTGCTCTTGGCTCTCGCCGTGCTCGCCCTGCCCCTCCAGGCAGCTGATCTGAAGCCGTTCTCGGCCAGCTACACCGCCGACTGGAAGCAGCTGCCCATGAGCGGCACCGCCGAGCGCAGCCTGGTCAAAAATGCCAACGGTACCTGGGACCTTAACTTCAAGGCTTCCATGATGATCGCCAGCCTGACCGAGCAAAGCACCCTGCGCCTGGAAAACGACACCCTGCTGCCGCAGAAGTATCACTTCGAGCGCGGCGGCCTGGGCAAGGCCAAGAAGGTCGACCTGGACTTCGACTGGAGCACCAAGAAGATCACCGGCAGCGACCGTGGCGATGCTGTCAGCCTGCCACTGAACCGCGGCGTACTGGACAAATCCTCCTACCAGTTGGCCCTGCAGCACGACGTGGCCGCAGGCAAGAAGAGCATGACCTACCAGGTGGTCGACGGCGACGAGATCGACACCTACGACTTCCGCGTGCTGGGCACCGAAAAGGTCACCACCAAGACCGGCCAGGTCGATGCCGTGAAGGTCGAGCGCGTGCGCGATCCCAGCCAGAGCAAGCGCATCACCGAGCTGTGGTTTGCCAAGAACTGGGACTACCTGCTGGTGCAACTGCGCCAGGTAGAGACCGATGGCAAGGAGTATGTGATCGTGCTGCAGGATGGCACGGTCGATGGCAAGCCGGTGAAGGGCAACTGATCGCGCACTGCCTGCAATACCTGAAGCCCCGCCCAGTGCGGGGCTTTTCTTTGCTGCGAAAAAGCCCACCCAGGCAGCATCCCTTCGAGCTTCATGAAACTTGTTTCATGCCTGTTTTACTTACTTAGTCTGCTAACAAACTCTATAAAGAAGACGTGCGACACACTGTCGCAGCCATCTTGAAGAAGTGGAGTTTACCGATGACTGTCCAAGTAACCGAACGCGACGAATCGAGAATGTCCCACGAAGGCCTGGCCGCTGGCGTGCGGATCTGGGATGTGTACCAACAAGGTCAACTGGTGGGCATGTTCCATAACGAACACGAAGCACACCAATACCGCGTTGAGCTTGAAGACCTGGAAAACCAGCGCGCCACACAATGACCCTGCCCATTGCGGCGAACCCCTGACTCGCCTGGGCTCAGTGAGCAACCCCACAATGCTACGGCATTGCCGGAGCATCGTGGGGTTGCCATGACAGGGCCTACACCGCCCCGAAACGCACCTCTACCGACAGGCTGCCCAGGTTATCGCTCAGGCCAGCCCCGTAACGCCCGTCCAGGTCGTCATTGATGCACAGCTGCAACTCACCTTGCTGGCCACGCGGCAATTGCACCTGGTTGCCGACCAGGAACGGCACGCCGCTGTTGCCGATACGCCCGATCAACGCCCCTTCCGGTTGACCAGGCAAGGCATAGCCGGGCTTGGCGATCAACCTTGGGTTGCCCGCCGCGCCAACCATGCCGGTGGCCGGGTTCGCCGTCCACTGCCCGCCCGTGCATACCGCCAACTGCCAGCTCTGCCCATTGACCTGCATGCCCGTGCCCTGCCATGCCTGGTTGGCCTGCACCTGCACGGTGCGCTTGAGCAGGTCGCTGGCCACCACGTCGGCGGCCTGGAACGTCAACGCGGTGATGGTCAAGGTCGGGTTGGCGGTGCCGGTAGTGGGGAACACGCCGTCGCCGACCAGGAACAGGTTGGGGTGGTCCCAGCTGCGCTGGTCCTTGTCCACCACCGACTTGGTGCGGTCCGAGCCCATGCGGTAGGTGCCCATCAGGTGGCCAGCGCCGTAGAACGCGTAGTTCTGGCCGTCGTACTCGAACACCGTTTGCGAGCCGGGCTCGAGCTTAGGGTTCAGGTCGGTCAGCTCGGTAGCGCCCATCAGCTCGGTGATGATGTACGTAGCGGCCAGGCGCGCCTGCTTGAAACCCTCCTTGGTGTAGTCGGACAGTTCGTAGGTGATCTGCGGCCGAGGCAGGCCCAATCCGTCGGAGAACTCCGTACTCCTCTCCACCCGGCACAGCGCATTATCGGGGTCTTTCTCCACCTGCTCGACCAAGAAGCCCAGACGGAACTGGCGGGTCAGCACGCTGTTGAGCTGCTGCACCAGCGCCTGGCCGGACAACGCCAGATTGCTGGGGTTAGCGCCGCCGTGGTTGGTGCCGTCGATGAAATCACAGACCGAGGTGTAGGGGTCGTTCACTGACCAGTTCCAGCCCTCGTTGCCGATTTCGATACGCCAGGCGGCACGCTGGCTGCGGAACGGGCCATCGCGCATGTCCTCGATCCCCGAGGTAGACAACGGCCCCCGGAACGGGAACAGCGGCTTGCCTTCGGGCATCAGGCCCCAGGCCAGGTACACCGGGTGGTCAGCCAATGCCTGGCCGACCTGGCCGCTGCTGTTGGCAACCCCTTTAGGGCTGTTCGGGCCGATGGAGTTGAGCAGCAGCTTCGGTGTTTCGATCGCGTGGGCGGCGATCACGTAGCGCTTGCCCTGGGCCGTGCCGTTCTGGCGCGTACCATTGTTCTGGTACTGAATGAAATCGATGCCCGTGACCCCATTGGCATCGACCTGCACCTGGCTTGCAACGGTCTGGTAGAGGATGCGCACGTTGCCGGTATCCAGTGCCTTGGCCATGGTCACGGTGGCGTCGTACTTGGCCTGGATCGGGCAGATCGGCGTGCAGCTGGTGTTGCCAGCGCACACCCGACGGCCGTTATCATTCTGCGAGTTGCGCCCGGCCGGGGTTTGCCGGACATTGAGGGTGACACCTGGGTACGGCTTGCCGTCAGGCCCCTTCTCCGGGCTTTGGTACACGGTGCCCGTGACGTGCTTGCCCAGGCCCTGGTCGACCAGCGACGGCGGGATGCCATGCATGCTGTATTTGTAGCCCTGCGGGAAGGTCACGCCCAGGTAGGTCTGCGAGGCGACATCGGCGGACACGCCCATCTCCTCCTCGGCGCGGCAGTAGGCGGTCTGCAGGTCGTCGTAACTGATCGGCCAGTCGACCCCGACGTTGTACGCAGTGCGCATGCGGAAGTCGTTGGGCAACAGGCGCAGGGCCGTGCCCATCCAGTGCCACATGGTGCCGCCGCCTACCGCTCGTAGGTGCTGGCGAACAGGTGCGGCCCCTTCTGCACCAGGTAGCTTTTCTGCGCCTTGTTGGGGTCTTGGCTACCTGAGGTGATCAGGTCCTGGATGGTCGCCCGTGGCGCGAACTGCGTGGCCGGGGTCTGCTCGCTCTGCTCAGGTGGGTACGGCGACTCGGGCGCCTTGAGCACCGCGGTGTAGAAGCGCTCCAGGTACTCGCTGCGATTCGGTGGAATGGCCGGGCCCGATTCGAGCACCAGCACTTTCAACCCGGCCAGGCCCAACTGATAGGCCATGACACTGCCGGCCATGCCGGCGCCCACCACGATCACATCGGCGGTTTCGATGTTCTGGGTTTGTACATTGCTCATGGCTGCTGCCCTTCCTTGGCGTCGACACCGGTGAATTGCTTGAGGGTCGGTGGCTGCTCACCCCAGTATCCGAAGTGGAACTGGCTGTAGCCCATGGGGTGGGATTGGGCGATCTTCCACGCCCAACTCTCCTTGTAGGCCTGGTCGGAGACCACACGCGTATCACCCGTGCGGGCGTTGCCCAGGTCGTAGGGTTGGTACCAACTGCCAAGCAGCCACAGCTTCATGATCGAGCGGGCGCCCTGGGCGATTTGCGGGTTCGCGTTATCGAGCACGGCGCTGGCGATTTGCGCGGGCGGCTGGCTCTGGATGCTGGCGTACAGCTCCAGCAAGCTGCTGAACGCCTCGAGGCCCATACCCTGCTGGGCGATGGCGAAGAACACCGGCGGCAGGTTGATCGGGTCGACGGAAGGCGCCAGCAGCTTGGCCGACAGGCCAGTGAGCACCGCGGACAAGCCGATGAAGTTTTGCAGGTTCTGGTCGCTCATGGCATCACTCCTTGGCGCCGGTGGATTGGGCACGTTCAAGCAGGAAAGTGAAATCGGCGAAGCTGGTGCGCGGTGACTGGGTCACGCGGGTGGTCGCGTTGTTGTGGCACTCCATGCAGCTGGACGAGGCCTGCGGGGTGGTGCCCTGGTTGTAGGTCTCCAGGGTGGCGTTGGCCAGGAAGTTCGGCGCAGGCGTACCTAACGGGTTGGTCGGCGACGGCACCTGGCAGTCATCGGCCGGGGCGGTGGGCCACTGGGTGCTGATCAGGTGGTAGTTGGCCCACACCGTGCCCTTGAGCGCGCCTTGCCACTGCGTGTTGAGCTGTTGGGTAGCGGCGGTGATGGGAATTTCACGCACGATCTGCGAGGGGATGGCCTTCTTCGACGGGTCCCACGGTGGCGCGGGCGGCTCGTTCACCGGGCGGTCGCTGGCCTGGGCGTCGTAGAACAGGTAGGGCCCCTTGCGCTCGTTCATTGGCGTGGTCTTTTCCGGCACGTTGCGCACGTGCTCGAACGTCGACCATACCCACTGAGGTGCGCCTTCGGTCTTGTGCACGATGTGCAGGCCTACCAGCCCGACCTTCTGCGCATTGCACGACTCGGGGATCACCGCCCCCTTGTTCGGGTCGGCGTTGCCGGGGGTGTAGACCAGCGCGTCGACGGCGTGGAACTCCTGCGGGTTGTCGCTGCCATCGAGCACTTTCCAGGCCGACTTGACCATGATCGCGCCGACCTGCTGGGCCTTTTGCGAACCGCAGGCGAAAGCGATGCGGTTGTCGGCCTTGCTCAGGAACGCTTGCTGGCCCTCCTTGCTGTACAGGCCATTGTTGACGATGTCATCGAACATCGGCTGGTTGACCATGATCGCGTTGCGCGTGTAAGTGCCGCTTTGGTCAACCAGCGGGCCGGTCTTGAACGGCTGGATGAACTCATCGAGCACACCGGCGACCTTGCCCATCTGTTGCAGCACCGGCAAGTCACCCTTGCCTTGGCAGGCCGCGGGCACGGGCGCCTGCTGGTCCCAGGCGACGGGCTTCTGACCCTTGGGCAGGAAGATCTCGTAGCTTTCTTTCCACGACTCCCACACGGTCTTGCCGGGCGCGCCGATCTTCGCCGAGGTGTTGGCACTGCCGTCGGCGTTGGCGGGCCAGTTCAGGGCGACGAAGGTTTGCCACGACAGCACGTCGAAATCGTGTTGCAGGTTGTCCAGGGTGAAGGGGGGATTGGCGGTGACGTCGAAGGGAATCGCAGGTGACAGCACCGGCGGGCTGGCCGCATCGGCCATGGCGAACGCACTGGTGAAACTTGCACCCAGGCACGCCAGCCGTTTCAGGGTTATTTTCATTGTCGTCTCCTCAGCAGATAAAGCGTCGGGACGACGAGGCGTAATGGCCCTTCCTGGACCGAATGTTCAGCGCTATCCCTGACGCTAAGCTGGAGGCTAGCCGTTGTGCCGGAACCCTAGGAAATGTCCGACGAACGGAGGGAACCAAGACGATAGTACAAGTGACTAACCGCGCCGGTTCGGCGAGCGACGAACCCTTCGCGACGCAAGGCCAGCGTCTTCTAGAGAACGCGCGTGTCGCGAAAGGGCCGCAGAGCGGCCCTGCGATCTTGAATGAACCGCATTAACGCCAAGGCGGGATTTTCGTGCTTACCACATCAGATCATCAGGGATCTTGTAAGCCGCGTACGGGTCGTCTTCGTCCGTTTCCTCGACATGGCTGTTGAGCAGCAGAATACGGCCAGGGTCGCGCTCCTGGATCTTCAATGCGGCCTCACGGGGGATAACCTCGTAACCACCGGCATGGGCTACCACGGCCAGCGCGCCGTTGCTCAGCTTGGTGCGCATCAGGGCGTTGACGGCAATGCGCTTGACCTTCTTGTCGTCGACGAAGTTGTAGTAATCCTCGGTGCTCAGTTTGGGCAGGCGAGTGGCCTCGATCAGTTGCTTGACCTGTGCGGCACGGGCCTTCTGCTCGGCCTTTTCCTGCTGCTGGCGGTTCAGCTCCTGGTCACGCCGGGCTTTTTCAGCCATGGCTTCCTTGGCCATGCGCTGCTGGCTGTCGTCGACTTCGACCTGGCCTTTGTGCTCCATGCGCTTCTGTTTCTTTTCAGCTTTGTTGGTCTGTGAGACCTGTTTCTGGTTGACCAGACCGGCTTTGAGCAATTGGTCGCGAAGGGAAAGGCTCATGAATATTCACTCACTTATGCAACAGCTCAGCCGCAGCTGGGCAGGTTCTTTTCCTGACGTTTGGCTTCCCCCCAAAGGGCATCCAGCTCGTCAAGGTCACAATCTTCAATGGGGCGGCCACTGTCGCGCAATGCCTGTTCGATAAAACGGAAACGTCGTTCGAACTTGCGATTGGCGCGGCGCAGCGCATGCTCTGGGTCTTGCTTGAGGTGGCGGGCCAGGTTGACCGCAGCAAACAGCAAGTCGCCGACTTCATCTTCCAGCGCATCGGCGTCACCGTCGGCCATGGCCTGCAGCACTTCATCCAGCTCTTCGCGGACCTTGTCCAGCACCGGCAACGCCGCCGGCCAGTCGAAACCGACCGTGGCCGCACGTTTTTGCAGTTTGGCTGCCCGCGATAGCGCCGGCAAGGTTGCCGGCACGTCATCAAGCAGCGACAGCTGTTCGGGCTGGCTCTTCTCCGCGCGCTCTTCGGCCTTGATTTCTTCCCAGCGCGACTTGACCTGGGCTTCGCTCAGGCTGGGCGTGTCCACCGGCGCGTACAGCTCGCCAGTCGGAAACACGTGCGGGTGGCGGCGGATGAGCTTGCGGGTGATGCTGTCGACCACGCCATCGAACTCGAAACGCCCTTCTTCGCGGGCCAGCTGGCTGTAGTAGACCACCTGGAACAGCAGGTCGCCCAGCTCGCCTTGCAGGTGCTCGAAATCGCCGCGCTCAATGGTGTCAGCGACCTCGTAGGCCTCTTCGATGGTGTGCGGGACGATGCTGGCGTAGTTCTGCTTCAGGTCCCACGGGCAGCCGTACTGCGGGTCGCGCAGGCGGGCCATGAGGTGCAGCAGGTCGTCAAGGGTGTAGGTCATACAGGCAGGTCCTTCGGTGGTGGCTTCTTCGCGGGCTTGCCCGCTCCCACAGGTACGGTGCAGATTTCAAACCTGCATCCATCCTGTAGGAGCGGGTTTACCCGCGAAGCAGACGCCCCGGTCTCAAGGGGTACGATTACGCCGCGTCTCGATGATGTTCGGCAACTGCGAGATCCGCCCCAGCAGGCGCCCCAGCGCGTCCAGGCCTGGAATCTCGATGGTCAGCGACATCAGCGCGGTGTTGTCTTCCTTGTTCGAACGGGTGTTCACCGCCAGCACGTTGATCTTCTCGTTCAGCAGCACCTGCGACACATCGCGCAGCAGGCCCGGGCGGTCGTAGGCGCGGATGACGATGTCGACCGGGTAGGTCTGCACCGGGATCGGCCCCCAGCTCACCTGGATCATGCGCTCTGGCTCTTTGCCCGCCAGCTGCAGTACCGAGGCGCAGTCCTGGCGATGAATGCTCACGCCCCGGCCCTGGGTGATGTAACCGACAATGGCATCGCCCGGTAGCGGCTGGCAGCAGCCGGCCATCTGTGTCAGCAGGTTGCCGACACCCTGGATCTGAATGTCGCCACGCTTGCCGGTACGCGGCCCGGTAGGCTTGCGCGGCACCAACTCGATCTGCTCGATACGCTCAGGCTCCAGCAACTGCTGGGCAGCGTTGACCAGATGAGCCAGGCGCAGGTCGCCAGCACCGAGCGAGGCAAACATGTCCTCGGCGGTCTTGACGTTGGTCTTCTCGGCCAGGCGCTCGAAATCAACCTGCGGCAGGCCCAGACGACTGAGCTCGCGCTCAAGCAAGGTCTTGCCGGCAGCAACGTTCTGGTCGCGGGCCTGCAATTTGAACCAGTGGACGATCTTGGCCCGCGCCCGCGAGGTGGTGACGTAGCCCAGGTTGGAGTTCAACCAGTCACGGCTGGGGTTGCCGTGCTTGCTGGTGATGATCTCCACCTGCTCGCCAGTCTGCAGGCTGTAGTTCAGCGGCACGATACGGCCGTTGATCTTCGCGCCGCGGCAGTTGTGGCCGATCTCGGTGTGCACGCGGTAGGCAAAGTCCAGTGGCGTGGCGCCTTTGGGCAGGTCGATGGCGTGGCCGTCGGGGGTGAACACATAAACCCGGTCAGGCTCGATGTCGACCCGCAACTGCTCGGCCAGGCCACCGATGTCGCCCAGCTCTTCGTGCCACTCCAGCACCTGACGCAACCAGGAAATCTTTTCTTCGTAGTGGTTGGAGCTGGGCTTGACGTCGGTGCCCTTGTAGCGCCAGTGGGCGCATACGCCAAGTTCGGCCTCTTCGTGCATGCCGTGGGTACGGATCTGCACCTCCAGCACCTTGCCCTCGGGGCCGATTACCGCAGTGTGCAACGAGCGGTAGCCGTTCTCCTTGGGGTTGGCGATGTAGTCGTCGAACTCCTTGGGAATATGCCGCCACAAGGTGTGCACGATGCCCAGCGCGGTGTAGCAGTCGCGGATTTCCGGCACCAGCACGCGCACCGCACGCACGTCGTAGATCTGGCTGAACTCCAGGCCTTTGCGCTGCATCTTGCGCCAGATCGAATAGATATGTTTCGCCCGGCCGCTGATGTCGGCCTTCACGCCAGTGGCGAGCAACTCGTTCTGCAGCTGGTTCATCACGTCGCTGATGAAGCGCTCGCGGTCCAGCCGCCGCTCATGCAACAGCTTGGCGATCTGCTTGTACTGGTCGGGCTCCAGGTAGCGGAAGGACAGGTCTTCCAGCTCCCACTTGATGTGACCGATACCCAGGCGGTGCGCGAGCGGCGCGTAGATGTCGAACACTTCACGCGCGACACGCAGGCGTTTCTCGTCATCGGCGGACTTGACCGCCCGGATTGCGCACGTGCGTTCGGCCAGCTTGATCAGCGCCACGCGCACGTCGTCGACCATGGCCACCAGCATCTTGCGCAGGTTCTCTACCTGCGCCTGCGAGCCCAGCACCAGCGACTGTCGTGGGCTGAGGCTGGCACTGATGGCGGCCATGCGCAGCACACCGTCGATCAGCTTGGACACCACCGGGCCAAACCGCTGGCTGACCTCGGCGAGGGTGACCTTGCCCTCGCGCACCGAGCGGTAGATGACCGCAGCCACCAGGGAGTCCTGGTCGAGCTTGAGGTCAGCCAGAATTTCGGCGATTTCCAGGCCTGCCTGGAAGCTGGACGTACCATCCGCCCAGGAATGCTTGGCCGGGTTGCCCTTTTTCTCTACCTCAAGAGCAAACTCGCAGGCTTCTTTCAGCGCTGCGCGATCCAGTGCCGAATCGACGCTTACCACATGGTCCAACCATGCTTCGAGATTGATACTGCCGTCAGTGTTGACCGGCTGGTGCACTCTCACCTGTACCATCTTTGTTTTACCTTTCCATGCAGCACACCATACGAGTGTGCTGGCGATCACCGTGCGGCCGCCCTTCCGTGGCAACCGCACCAAGGGGCCAGTCAGCTAGCCCGCTTCGAATAACGCCATGGCCTCGACATGCGCCGTCTGAGGAAACATGTCGAGAATCCCGGCCCTTTTTAACCGGTACCCCTGGCCGACCAGCACTTGGGCGTCTCTCGCCAGCGTGGCCGGGTTGCACGATACGTAGACCAGCCTTCTGGCCTTGAGGCGGGCGATGCCTTGCACCACCTCGAAAGCACCGTCGCGCGGTGGATCCAAGAGTACCGCAGAAAAGCCCTCGGCGGCCCATCCGGTGCCTGCCAAAGGCTGCGATAAATCGGCCTGAAAAAACCGTGCGTTATGCACATTGTTGTTCCGGGCATTGGCCGCGGCCCGATCGACCATGGCCTGTACACCTTCCACTGCCACCACCTCACGCGCCTGGCGGGCCAGCGGCAGGGCAAAGTTGCCCAGACCGCAGAACAAGTCCAGCACACGCTCGTCGGCTTGTGGAGCGAGCCAGGCCAAAGCCTGCTCGATCATCGCCGTATTGACCTGGGCATTCACCTGCACGAAATCGCCCGGGCGCCAGGCCAGCTCCAGCTGCCAGGGGGCCAGGGCAAAGCCCAACTGCGCCGCTGGGTCCACGGGCGCCGGCTCACCTTCGCCTTGCAGCCACAGCTGGGCGTTGGCCTGCTCGCAGAACGCTTGCAACCTGGCCTGGTCCTCAGCCGGCAATGGCGCGACGTGGCGCACCAGAACCGCCTCAGCGGTGCCACTGAAAAGCTCTACATGGCCCAGCGCCTGCGGCTTGCTCAACGAACGCAGCACCGTCGGCAAGTGGCGCAAAATGGACTGCAAGGGTTGTACCAGCACTGCGCAATCGTCGATGGCTATGATGTCCTGGCTGGCTTCGGCGCGGAAACCCACCTCCAGCTGACGCGCCTTGACGTCCCAGCGCACGGCGACACGGGCCCGGCGCCGGTAGCCGAATTCCGGCCCGCTCAGGGGGGCAGCCCACGCCTCGGGTTGCACGCCGGCCACCCGCTGCAACTGCTCGGCGAGTGTGCGCTGCTTCAGCGCCAGTTGCGCTTCGTGCGGCAGGTGCTGCAGGTTGCAGCCACCGCAGCGGTCGTAGTAGCGACACGGCGCCTCACGGCGCTCGGGCGCGGCCTGCAGCAACCGCTCCAGGCGGGCCTCGACCACTTTGCCACGGGCGTTGAGCACCCGCGCCTCCACGGCCTCACCGGCCAAGGCACCGCTGACGAACCAGGTACGCCCGTCGAGGAAGGCGATGCCACGGCCGTCACCGGCCAGGCGCTCGATGTCCAGGCGCTGCTTCTTGCCCACTGGGACCTGCGGGGTGCGATTGCCGCCGGCCGGCTGGAAGCGCAGGCCGCTGTTGCTTTTTTTCTTGGACATTTAGCGTGGATCAAACAGGCCAGTGGACAGATAACGGTCGCCGCGGTCGCAAATGATCGCAACCATGACCGCATTTTCCACTTCGCGGGACAGGCGCAACATGGCCGCGACCGCACCACCAGAAGACACGCCGCAGAAAATGCCCTCTTCACGCGCAAGGCGACGGGTGGTGTCTTCGGCTTCCTGCTGCGACATGTCGACCACGCGGTCGACGCGGGTGGCGTCGAAGATTTTCGGCAGGTATTCCTCGGGCCAGCGGCGAATGCCGGGAATAGCCGAGCCTTCCATCGGTTGCAGGCCGATGATCTGCACCGCGGGGTTCTGTTCCTTGAGGTACTGCGAGCAGCCCATGATGGTACCGGTGGTCCCCATGGAGCTGACGAAATGGGTAATGGTGCCCTGGGTCTGCTGCCAGATCTCCGGGCCGGTGCTGTTGTAGTGGGCGATCGGGTTGTCGCCGTTGGCGAACTGGTCGAGCACCAGGCCACGGCCTTCGGCCTGCAGCTTCTCGGCCAGGTCACGGGCGCCTTCCATCCCCTCCTCCTTGGTCACCAGGATCAGCTCGGCGCCATAGGCCGTCATGGCGGCCTTGCGCTCGGCGGTGGAGTTGTCGGGCATGATCAGGATCATCTTGTAGCCCTTGATCGCCGCCGCCATCGCCAGGGCGATGCCCGTGTTGCCGGAGGTGGCTTCGATCAGGGTATCGCCTGGCTTGATCTGGCCCCGCAATTCGGCGCGAGCGATCATCGACAGGGCCGGGCGGTCTTTCACCGAGCCGGCAGGATTGTTACCTTCGAGCTTGAGCAGGAGGGTATTGCTGGTTTCGCCAGCGATGCGCTGCAGGCGAACCAGTGGCGTATTGCCGACGCAATCGGCGATGGTTGGGTACTGCAAGGTCATGGCGTATTTCGCAATCCGGACGGCGGGGGTGCCTATCATACCGGCAAACCCTTCGCGGCCATATCACGCAATCTGTAGTGCATATAGCTACAAGCTATAACGGTGTGACATGTGCTGGCTTCTTCGCGGGTGAACCCGCTCCTACAGGGGATTCGCAAGCCTGTAGGAGCGGGTTTACCCGCGAAGAGGCCGGCACATGCAACGGCAACCTCATCCACAAGCGCAACCCGCGTTTGCCATTCTGCGCCCACAAGGTGCCGCCCTGGCGCTGGATGGCACTGCGGGCGATGCTCAGCCCCAGGCCGAAGCCACCATCCCCGGGCCGCGAACCGTCCAACCGCGAAAACGGCGCGAAGATCCGTTCCAGGTCTTCTTCAGCCACCCCGCCACCCTCATCCTCAAGCCACAACCACCAATAGCTGCCCTCACGCTGCCCACCCAACCGCACCACACCCTCGGCCGGCGAGTGGCGAATGGCATTGCGCAAGATGTTCTCCAGCGCCTGAGCCAGGTGGTTGAGGTTGCCCTGCACCCAGCAGTCGGCCGGTACTTCGCAGCGCAGTTGCGCAGGCGACCAGCCGCTCTCGTAGCTGGCATTTTCGGCCAGCAACTCCCACAAGGCGTGGACCTCGATCGGCTCAAGGTTCATCGGCGCACGCTCGGCGTCCTGCCAGGCCAGTTGCAGGGTGTCTTCAACCAATTGCTGCATGCAGTCCACTTCACGGATCAGGCGGTCACGCAAACGCTGCAGGTCGGTTTCACCATCGCAGGCCACCCGCAACCGGCTCAGCGGCGTACGCATTTCGTGGGACAGGTCGCGCAGTAACTGCTGCTGCATAGCCACCGTGCCTTGCAGCCGCTCGGCCATCTGGTCAAAGGCACGCGCCAGTTCGCCCAGTTCGTCATGCCGGGCGATGGTGCGCGAGTCCAGGCGGGCCGACAGCTGATCGGCCCGCCAGGCATTGGCCTGCTCGCGAAGTTGGTTCAGCGGCACGATCAGCATGCGGTACAGGCCTACACACAACAGCAAGGTGAACAGCCCCGGAATGATGCCGTTGGTGACAATGCGCCACAGCAAGCGGTGCTGGCCCGGATTGAAGCGCTGCGGCAGTTCGATCACCAGCATGCCCTGCTCCGGCGCCCCCGGGAACGGTATGCGCACCCACGGCTGGTCGACACTGCGCCGACTCATCGGCCAATCGACACCGCGCAGGCGCGTCAGACGCTGCATGATCTGTGGGTTGAGTGTGGCGCTGTCGAGCGGGCGCAGGTTGATGTCGAGCACCCCGACCCAGCCCCGTTCGCGCTGATGCATGGCCGCCACCCACTGGTCCAGCCCTGCCCGCCCGCCACTGCGCCAGGCCTGTTCAGCTTCGGCGGCATAACCCCGCAAGGTCTGGCGTGCCGGCTCCGAGAGGAAGGCATTCTGGGTTTCCATGTGCCGGCCCCAGGTATAACTGAGGCCGATCATCAGCAGGCAGAAGCCCACCAGCAAGATGGCCAGCTTCCAGAACAGCGAATGGCGGTCGAGCATGGTTCACTCCGCCTCGCTGGCACTGAGCACGTAACCCTTGCCCCACACGGTGCGGATCTGCCGTTCGTGATAACCGATGCCCTTGAGCTTGCGACGGATCTGGCTGACGTGCATGTCCAGGCTACGGTCATGCCGTGAATAGCCGCGCTGCAACACGTGCTGGTACAGGAATGGCTTGCTGAGGACTTCGTCGAGGTTGCGGTTGAGGATGTCCAGCAGGCGGTATTCGCTGGGGGTCAGGCCTGCCAGGCGGCTATTCAGGCGCACGTCGCACAGCCTTTCATCAAACTGCAGCTCGCCGCAGCCGGCTTGCTCCAGCGGGCCCTGATGCCGCCGCTCCAGTGCCACGCGGCGCAGAATCGCCTCGATGCGCACCTGCAACTCGGCCATGCTGAATGGCTTGGGCAGGTAATCGTCGGCGCCGCGCTGAAAGCCGCTGATACGATCCGCCTCGGCCCCCAGCGCCGACATCATGATCACCGGTGTGGTGCTGTGCCTGCGCAACTGCGCCAAGGCGTCCAGCCCATCAAGCCCGGGCAGCAGGATGTCCATCAGCACCACATCGAAAGCCTGGCGGCCAGCCGTTTCCAGTCCCTCCAGGCCATTGCGGCACCAGGTGACCTGGCAGCCGCCACGCTGCAGCTCTTCCTGCAGATAGGCACCAAGCACCGGGTCGTCCTCGATGGCAAGGATGTTGGTGTTGTAAATAGATACAGGATTCATTGGCAACTGCCATGCATTCTCAATTGCGTGATTATTGAGCATTCGCCACCTGCCAGGCAACCGCACTGCGACCAATGCCTCGGCAACGGCGCATAACACGTACTAAAGAGATGCAATGGTGCGGCAGGCGGAGTAACTTCGCGGCTTGGCCGTTACCACTTGACGGCATCCAGGCACATCAGAGGAGGCGAGTGTGCTCGATCGCTTGGGAATCCGCAGCCGGGTACTGCTGCTGGCACTGCTACCGGCCGGCTTGATGGCCCTGGTGCTGGGTAGCTATTTCACCTGGCTGCAACAGAACGACCTGCGCACCCAGCTGCTGCAGCGCGGCAAGATGATCGCCGAACAACTGGCGCCCCTGGCCGCACCCGCCATGGCCCGGCTCACGCCTGCGCAACTGGAGAGAATTGCCGCACAAACCCTGGAGCAGGCCGATGTGCGCGCAGTGGCGTTTCTGGCCCCGGACCGCACGCGCCTGGCCCACGCTGGCCCGAGCATGCTCAACTTGCCGCCCAGCGGCGGTACCGGCACCCAACTCCTGCAGCGCAGTGGCAACGACGCCACCCGCTACCTGATGCCCGTGTTCGGCCACCACCGCGACCTGGCCACCGACGCCGTGCCGGCCGAAGCCGAGCGCCTGCTGGGCTGGGTAGAGATCGAGCTGTCGCACGACGGCACGCTGCTGCGCGGCTACCGCAACCTGTTCACCAGCCTGTTGCTGATCCTCGCCTGCCTGGCACTCAGCGGCCTGTTGGCGCTGCGCATGAGCCGCACCATCAACGACCCCATCGAACGCATCAAGCACGCGGTCAATCAGCTCAAGGACGGCCACCTCGAAGAACGCCTGCCGACCATGGGCAGCCATGAGCTGGACGAACTGGCCCACGGCATCAACCGCATGGCCGAAACCCTGCAGAATGCCCACGAAGAACTGCAACACAGCATCGACCAGGCCACCGAAGACGTGCGCCAGAACCTGGAAACCATCGAAATCCAGAACATCGAGCTGGACATGGCGCGCAAAGAGGCACTTGAGGCCAGCCGCATCAAGTCGGAGTTCCTGGCCAACATGAGCCACGAAATCCGCACCCCGCTCAATGGCATCCTCGGCTTTACCCACCTGCTGCAAAAAAGCGAGATGACACCGCGCCAGCTCGACTACCTGAACACCATCGAGAAGTCTGCTGACAACTTGCTGGGAATCATCAACGAGATCCTCGATTTCTCCAAGATCGAGGCCGGCAAGCTGGTGCTCGACAGCATACCGTTCAACCTGCGGGACCTGATCCAGGACACCCTGACCATCCTCGCTCCGGCCGCCCACGCCAAGCAGCTGGAATTGCTGAGCCTGATCTACCGCGACACACCTGCTTCGCTGGTAGGCGACCCGTTGCGGCTCAAGCAGATCCTCACCAACCTGGTCAGCAACGCCATCAAATTCACCCGCGAAGGCACCATCGTCGTGCGCGCCATGCTGGAAGACGAGCACGAAGACTGCGCGCAGTTGCGCATCAGCGTGCAGGACACCGGCATCGGCCTGTCACCTCAGGATGTGCGCACACTGTTCCAGGCCTTCAGCCAGGCTGACAACTCACTGGCCCGCCAGCCCGGCGGCACCGGTCTGGGGCTGGTGATTTCCAAGCGCCTGATCGAACAGATGGGCGGCGAGATCGGTGTCGACAGTACCCCGGGCGAAGGTTCGCAGTTCTGGATCAGCCTCAACCTGCCCAAGGCTCATGACGATGCCGAAGCGCTGCCACCGCAGCCATTGCTGGGCCGCCGTGCCGCCATTGTCGATGGCCACGAACTGGCGCGCCAGGCACTGGAGCACCAGCTGGAAGACTGCGGCCTCAGCGTGAGCCTGTTCGCCTCCTACGACCAGTTGCTGCAGGGGGTGCAGGCCGCCAGCCAGGCCGGCCTGCCTTTCGAGTTCGCGGTGCTCGGTGCCAACCTGGGTAACCTGTCGCCCGAGCAACTGGGCCATTATCATCAGCAGCTCGAGCGTTACCACTGCCAATGCGTAGTGCTGTGCCCGACCACCGAGCAGGCGCTGTACCACCCGTACCTGCCCAACGCCCATGGCCAGTTGCTGTCCAAGCCGACCTGCACCCGCAAGCTGCGGCGCCTCTTGCTGGAGCTGGTACAACCTCGCCGTCCGCTGGCCGAAGGGAGCAACGCCAACGGCCAGCGACGCCCGAAAATACTCTGCGTCGACGACAATGCCGCCAACCTGCTGCTGGTAAAAACCCTGCTCGAAGACTTGGGTGCCGAGGTACTGGCCGTCAACAATGGTTATGCGGCGGTACAAGCCGTGCAGGAAGAGTTGTTCGACCTGGTGCTGATGGATGTGCAGATGCCCGGCATGGACGGCCGCGCCTGTACCGAACAGATCCGCCTGTGGGAGAACACCCAGAGCGGCAACCCGCTGCCGATCGTCGCCCTCACTGCCCATGCCATGGCCAACGAAAAACGCGCGTTGTTGCACAGCGGCATGGACGACTACCTGACCAAACCGATCAGCGAACGGCAACTGGCCCAGGTGGTGATGAAGTGGACCGGCCTGAGCCTGGGCACACCGCAGCAGGCGCAGGCCGAGCTGCTGACCAACGGCGACGAACTGAAGGTACTCGACCCCGAAGAGGGCCTGCGCCTGGCCGCTGGCAAGGCAGATCTGGCGGCTGACATGCTGAGCATGCTGCTGGCCTCGCTGGATACGGACCGCGAAGCCATACGCGCCGCCCGCGCAGCCGATGACCGCAATGGCCTGATCGAGCAGGTACACCGTCTGAACGGTGCCTCACGCTATTGCGGCGTGCCGCAGTTACGGGCAGCGTGTCAACGCAGCGAGACCTTGCTGAAGCAGGACAATCCCCAGGCGCAGCAGGCCCTGGATGAACTGGACAGCGCGATCAGCCGGCTGGCGGCACAGGCCAGATTGAGCGCTTGAGGGGATCTGGGCCACGCTGGGCATGCCTTGACAGGCAGTGACCCACCCAAGACATGCATTGCAAAGGAGTTCGACCATGCGCGCCCTGTTGTTCAGCAGCCAGCACTACGATCAGGAAAGCTTCACCAAGGCTGCCGGCGGCACCGCCCTGGAGCTGCATTTCCAGCCCGCCCGCCTGACCCTCGACACCGCCGCCCTGGCAGATGGCTTTGAGGTGGTCTGCGCCTTCATCAATGACGAACTCGACGCGCCGGTGCTGCAGCGCCTGGCCGCCGCTGGCACGCGGTTGATCGCCCTGCGCTCGGCCGGCTACAACCACGTCGACCTGGCCGCCGCCCAGCGCTTGGGGCTGGCCGTGGTGCGGGTGCCGGCCTACTCGCCACACGCCGTTGCCGAGCATGCCGTGGCGCTCATCCTGGCACTCAACCGGCGTCTGCATCGGGCCTACAACCGCACCCGCGAAGGTGACTTCACCCTGCACGGGCTGACCGGCTTCGACCTGCACGGGAAAACCGTCGGGGTGGTCGGTACCGGCCAGATCGGGGCCGCCTTCGCTCGCATCATGGCCGGTTTCGGCTGCCAGCTGCTGGCTTACGACCCCTACCCCAACCCAGAGCTGCTGGCCCTTGGCGCCCGCTACCTGCCCCTGCCCGAGCTATTGCGCGAAGCCCGCATCATCAGCCTGCACTGCCCACTGACCGAGCACACTCGCCACCTGATCAACGCGCAAAGCCTGGCCCAGTTGCAGCCCGGCGCCATGCTGATCAACACCGGTCGCGGTGCGCTGGTCGACACCCCGGCGCTGATCGACGCACTGAAAAGCGGCCAGCTTGGCTACCTGGGCCTGGACGTCTACGAAGAAGAAGCCCAACTGTTCTTCGAGGACCGCTCCGACCTGCCCTTGCAAGACGATGTGCTGGCTCGGCTGCTGACCTTCCCCAACGTGATCATCACCGCCCACCAGGCTTTCCTCACCCGCGAGGCGCTGGATGCCATTGCCGCGACCACACTGGACAACATCAACCGCTGGGCGGCAGGCAATCCACAGAACCTGGTGATGGGTTAATGCTAGGATACGCGGCATTTCTGGAGGACCCATGGTCGAACACGATTTTCGCTACACCCTTTTCAACCCGCAACACACCCTGATCGAGTGCCGCGCTTTGGTGCCGGGCCGCTATCAGGTCACGG
Source organism: Pseudomonas sp. TYF_14 (assembly GCF_043105275.1). NCBI lineage: Bacteria > Pseudomonadati > Pseudomonadota > Gammaproteobacteria > Pseudomonadales > Pseudomonadaceae > Pseudomonas > Pseudomonas sp. TYF_14. Next base: position 45,189 of record NZ_JBICLK010000004.1, on the reverse strand, counting down.
GCAACGGCGGTTCGATGCAAAAAGGCGACAGCCTGCTGGTCACGCTCAAGGGCAGCAAGGATTTGTCCATGCGCCTGACCGTGGAAAGCGTGCGCCACCTGATCAACCCACGCGGCCAGTGGGTGGCCGTGGCGAACGGCCCGGTATTCAACGAGCTGGAAATCCTCACCTGGCAGGTCGAGTGCGATCGCTGCGATGCGGTGCTGGGCTTCGAGTTCGCAGTAGACGCCAAGCTCGGCAAGGCAGCTCGTCAGCCGGCTGCCAGCGCCCGTATCGCAGAGCTGGGCTGGGCCAGCCGTGGCGAAAAACACCTGTGTCCGCGTTGCCAGGAGAGCGCCGAGTGAAGAATCTGCTGACCGGCGTGCTGATTGCAACCGGCCTGCTCGGCTGCGCCACTGAACCTTCCAGGCTGCAGCAGGAACGCAGCTACGTGCTGGAGTGGATTGGCGAACGACCACTGATCGACTACAGCCACCTGACCTTGACCCTGGCCAGCGACGGCCGTGCCTATGGCAACGGCGGCTGCAACCACTGGTTTGCGCCTTACACGCTCGATGGCGAACACCTGAGCTTCGGCAAGGTCGGCAAGACCCGCAAGCTGTGCGCACCCGCGCTGATGGAACAGGAAAAGCGCTTCCTGCAGGCGCTGGAAACGGTAGAGCGTTGGGATGTGTCACCGGTGGGGCAGATGCGCTTCTGGCCAGCCGAAGGCAAGCCGCTGCGCTTCTGGCCCGAGGAAGGCTGAGGATTGCCGGGGCCGCGAAAGCGGCCCCGAATGCATCAGGCGCCTTTCAGGGCCTTGATCTTGGCCTGCAACCCTTCCAGAGTCTGCTCGCCCATCAACTGCTCACGCACCTTGCCCTTGTCGTCGATGATGTAGGTCACCGGCAACGCCTCGCTGCGCGGCAGGTCATAGCGCTCGGCCGGGTCCTGGGCAAGCACGGTGAAACCGATACCCAGGGTTTCGGCAGCCTGCTTCAGGTCCTGCCCCTGCAGGCCATCGAAGTTCACCCCCACCACCTTGACGCCATCAGCCGCCCATTGCTTGGCCGCCGCGTTCAGTTCCGGGATTTCGGTACGGCACGGTCCGCACCATTCAGCCCAATAGTTGAGCACCAGCCAGTGCCCTTCGATCTGTTCGGCCTTAACCGTATTACCGTGTTGGTCCACGCCGTAATCGGCACCGCAACCACCGAGCAACAGGCTCGCGGTGATGGCCAGTACTGCTGCCAGACGCCTTGCCATGGGTCAATCCTTCTCGAGTTTTAAAGCAAATTGGTCAGTCGCTGCGGTTAGAATAGCCGCCACACCCAGCTGGATGCGACCCGACATGACTGACCTCACGCTCTATCATAACCCGCGCTGCTCGAAATCCCGCGGCGCCCTGGAACTGCTCGAAGCCCGCGGCCTGGCCCCGACCATCGTGCGCTACCTGGAAACCCCGCCCGACGCGGACACCCTCAAGGCCCTGCTCGGCAAGCTGGGCATCGCCCCGCGTCAGTTGCTGCGCAGCGGCGAGGACGAATATAAAGCGCTGAACCTGGCCGACCCGGCACTGACCGACGCGCAACTGATCGAGGCCATGGCCCAGCACCCCAAACTGATCGAACGGCCGATCCTGGTTGCCGGCGACAAGGCCGTGGTCGGTCGCCCGCCGGAAAAGGTGCTGGAGATCCTGCCGTGAGCGCGCCCTACATCCTGGTGCTGTATTACAGCCGCCATGGCGCGACCAGCGAAATGGCCCGGCACATCGCCCGCGGTATCGAGCTGGCCGGCATGGAGGCGCGTCTGCGCACGGTGCCGGCTATTTCCACCGAATGCGAAGCGGTGGCCCCGGATATTCCGGCCAGTGGCGCGCTGTACGCCACCCTTGATGACCTGCGCCACTGCGCTGGCCTGGTACTGGGCAGCCCGACCCGCTTCGGCAACATGGCAGCGCCACTCAAGTACTTCCTGGACGGCACCAGCAGCCTTTGGCTCGGCGGTGAGCTGGTCGGCAAACCGGCTGGCGTGTTCACCTCCACCGCCAGCCTGCACGGCGGCCAGGAAACCACCCTGCTGTCGATGATGCTGCCGCTGATGCACCACGGCATGCTGGTGATGGGCCTGCCCTACAGCGAGTCGGCACTGCTCGAGACCCGTGGTGGCGGCACGCCTTATGGCGCCAGCCACCACGCAGGCGCCGATGGCAAGCGCGAACTCGACCCACACGAAATCGCCCTGTGCCGCGCCCTGGGCCAACGCCTGGCGACCACGGCCAAGGCCCTGGAGGCGGCGCGTGGCTAGAAAGCCCAAGGCATTGCCGCCGGTCCAATGGCTGGTACCACGCCTGCGCCTGACGCGGGCATTGAGCCTGGCATGCTTCTTCGGCCTGATCGCCCTGCTGGTGGTGAACAACCTGTGGTTCGCCAACCTGCATGGGGCCAGGGTCGAGGTGATCCTGGCGATCGAGCTGGTGCCGTTGCTGTTGCTGTTGCCAGGCATGCTGAAAGGCAGCGCCCGGGCGCATGCCTGGACCTGCTTCGTGGTGAATATCTATTTCATCAAGGGCGTGCTGGCGGCGTTCGACCCGGCGCGGGCGGTATTCGGCTGGCTTGAAGTGCTGGTGAGCCTGGGGCTGTTCATTGCCGGGCTACTGTACGTGCGCTGGAAGTTCCAGCATGAGCGGCGCATGGCGGGCGAAGGCAGTTAGATTTTTCGCGGGCACGCCCGCTCCCACAGGTACTGCACAGGCCTTAAGTGCGGTGCGATTACTGTGGGAGCGGGCATGCCCGCGAATGGGAGCAACACAAGGCTCAATGGTTGACGGTGTGCGCCAGCATCACCGACAACTGGCACAGCGGCCGCCCGCTCTCTGCATGCCACTGGTTGAACGCCTGCTGCACCAGAGCCAGATCGCGCTGGCTGGTTGGCTGCTTGTCGATCACCTTCTGCGCAATCAACGCCGCTGCCATGTCATCGGTCGGGATGAACGTGTCCTTGCCGACCATGCGCAAGAACCGTGGCGCCGACAACCCGCCCAACTGGTTGCCGTGCTTGGCCAGGTACTTCCACAAGCCGACAATGTCGGTCACTGGCCAATCGGCGATGAATGCACCAAAACTGCCATGCGCCTTGGCGATATCCAGCACCATTTGCGCATTGCGTGGCACGCTCTTGAGCTTGCCCAGGTGGCGGATAATGCGCTCATCCTGCATCAACCGCTCCAGATGCTCGGCGCCCATCAGCACCACTTTCTCTGGGTCGAAGCCAAAGAACACCTGCTCGAACGCCGGCCACTTGGCATCCACCAGGCTGTGCTTGAGCCCCGCGCGGAACACGCGCAGGGCCAATGTCGACAGGTAGCGGTCGTCACTGATGTCGCGCAGTTGCGCCGGCGTGCGCGGCTGCGGCAGGAAAGCCTCCAGCGCCTGGGCCGAACCAAAGCGGTTCAGGCAATACTCATGCAACCACTGGTAATCACGCATGGGCTCAGATGTTCAGCACGTCGAGGAAACGCGGGGTAGCGTTTTCGTCGATCTTCAGGCTGGTGAAGTCAAACAGGTTCCGGTCGGCCAACTGCGACGGTGCCACGTTCTGCAGGGCACGGAAGATGCTCTCGGTACGGCCCGGGTGCTTGCGTTCCCACTCCACCAGCATATCCTTGACCACCTGGCGCTGCAGGTTTTCCTGCGAGCCGCACAGGTTGCACGGGATGATCGGGAATGCCTTCATGTCCGAGTAGGCCTGGATGTCCTTCTCGCTGCAGTAGGCCAGCGGGCGGATCACCACGTTGCGGCCATCGTCGGCTCGCAGCTTCGGCGGCATGCCCTTGAGCGCGCCGTTGAAGAACATGTTGAGGAAGAAGGTTTCGACGATGTCGTCGCGGTGATGCCCCAGCGCCATCTTGGTGGCGCCGATTTCGTCGGCGAAGGTGTACAGGGTACCGCGGCGCAGGCGCGAACACAGCGAGCAAGTCGTCTTGCCTTCGGGTACCAGCTCCTTTACCACCGAGTAGGTATCCTTCTCGACGATGTGGTACTCGACCCCCAGCTCCTTGAGGTAGGCCGGCAGTACGTGCTCAGGGAAGCCCGGCTGTTTCTGGTCCATGTTCACCGCAACGATCTCGAACGTGATCGGTGCCACCTTCTGCAGGTGCAACAGAACGTCGAGCATGGTGTAGCTGTCCTTGCCGCCGGACAGGCAGACCATGACCTTGTCGCCATCCTCGATCATGTTGTAGTCGGTGATGGCTTCGCCAGCGAGACGACGCAGGCGTTTTTGCAGTTTGTTCTGGTTGACCGAGAGGGTGCCCATAGCGCTTGGATCCGCGAGGTGTGACAAAAGCCGGCTATTTTACGCACAAACGCGACGCCGCTGTAGGCATTCCGATAAAGACTTCATTGTAATCAACAGCACGGCTTACAGCGCAATTTGCTCTAAAAAGCGCGGTTTATGTAGGTAACGGCTTCCTATACTGCGACATAAGGCCACATTACCGCTTGCATCGGTGTTAGGGCCTCGGGCCGCTTACGCTCCATATTGGGGGGCGTTTGGCAACATTGAGAGGAGTGATCGGCATGATTCATCACGTTGTGGGGCTGTTTACCCATCCCGATCAGGAATGGCGGGAGATTCGTGGCGAAGAAGAAACCATCAGCCACATGTACCTGACACACACCCTGATCCTCGCGGCGATTCCGGCCGTTTCGGCGTTTATCGGCACTACCCAGGTGGGCTGGGTGATCGGTGACCGACCAGCAGTGATGCTGACCATGGAAAGCGCAATCTGGATGAGCATCATGTCCTACCTGGCCATGCTCGCCGGGGTGGCGGTAATGGGCGCGTTCATCCACTGGATGGCCCGCACCTACGATGCCAACCCGTCCATGGCGCAATGCATCGCTTTTGCCACTTACACCGCCACCCCCTTGTTCATCGGCGGCCTGGCGGCGCTTTACCCGCACCTGTGGCTGGGCATGCTGATCGGCACTGCCGCCATCTGCTACACGGTGTACCTGCTGTATGTCGGCTTGCCGACGTTCATGAACATACCGTCGGATGAAGGCTTCCTGTTCTCCAGCTCGGTGCTGGCAGTGGGCTTGGTAGTACTGGTGGCAATCATGGCCGCTACCGTGATTATCTGGGGACTGGGCGTGGGGCCCGTCTACACCAACTAGAACAGACCGAACCAACACTGGGGCATCAACCAGGGGCCGCCGCAAGGCGGCCTCTGGCTGTGCGCTGACCGGTGACTCGGCAAGCCACCTGCGCTTGCGGCATAATGCCTGGTCAGGAGAACCGCCCCGCCATGCCCGAGCAGCTCAAACAACGCGTCGAAACCTGTTACCAGCAAGCCGAAGCCTTTTTCAAACGCCGCTTCCCGCGCCCCGAAGTCAGCTTCAAACTGCGCGGGCAAAAAGCCGGCGTCGCCCACCTGCACGAGAATCTGCTGCGCTTCAACCTGCAGCTCTATCGCGAAAACCAGGAAGACTTCCTGCGCCAGACCGTTGCCCATGAAGTGGCACACCTGGTTGCCCACCAACTGTTTGGCGACCGCATCCAGGCCCATGGTGAAGAGTGGCAGCTGATCATGCGCGGGGTGTATGAACTGCCGCCCAATCGTTGCCACAACTATGACGTGCAACGGCGCGCAGTGACCCGCTACATCTACCGCTGCCCGTGCCCGCAAAGCGACTTCCCGTTTACCGCGCAGCGGCACAAGCTGGTGCACCAAGGGCGGCGATACCTGTGCAAGCGGTGCCGGGAAGTCCTGGTGTACAGCGGCGAGACGCGGATCGAATAGATCGGGGATCGTACAATTCCCGAGACGTGCGCTGCCCCGCGTAGGAGCGGGTTTACCCGCGAAAGGGCCGGAACAGGCAATGCACAAATCCCAGGCATAAGAAAGGCGACCCGAAAGTCGCCTTCCTCTACCCGCCTGCGCCTTACTTCTCGACGAAGGCACGCTCGATCAGGTAGTCACCCGGCTCGCGCATGCGCGGGGAGATCTTCAGGCCGAAGCTGTCCAGCACTTCGCTGGTCTCGTCGAGCATGCTCGGGCTGCCGCAGATCATCGCGCGGTCGTCTTGCGGGTTGATCGGCGGCAGGCCGATGTCGCTGAACAGCTTGCCGCTGCGCATCAGGTCGGTCAGACGGCCCTGGTTTTCGAACGGCTCGCGGGTCACGGTCGGGTAGTAGATCAGCTTGTCGCGAACCGACTCACCGAAGAACTCGTTCTGCGGCAGGTGCTCGGTGATGAACTCGCGGTAGGCCACTTCGTTCACATAGCGCACGCCGTGCACCAGGATCACTTTTTCAAAGCGCTCGTAGGTTTCCGGGTCCTGGATGACGCTCATGAACGGCGCCAGGCCAGTGCCGGTGCTCAGCAGGTACAGGTGCTTGCCAGGATTCAGGTCGTCGAGCACCAGGGTGCCGGTAGGCTTCTTGCTGATGATGATCTCATCGCCTTCCTTCAGGTGCTGCAGCTGCGAGGTCAGCGGGCCGTCCGGCACCTTGATGCTGAAGAATTCAAGGTGCTCTTCCCAGTTTGGCGAAGCGATGGAGTAGGCACGCATGAGCGGACGGCCGTTGTCCTGCTGCAGGCCGATCATCACGAACTGACCGTTCTCGAAGCGCAGGCCCGGGTCGCGGGTGCACTTGAAGCTGAACAGGGTGTCGTTCCAGTGGTGCACACTGAGGACACGTTCGTGGTTCATGTTGCTCATCGATGGGGCTCCTGAAGAAAAACGCGCGCGCAAAGCGCACAGTTGCGCAATAGTTTAGGGGCAGCGACAATATCTGTTAACTGGATTATCAAGATATGTGTTATCGGTTATATCGATATGCGATTCACACTCCGTCAAATGCAAGTCTTCGTCGCCGTCGCCCAGCACCAAAGCGTCTCTCGGGCCGCCAGCCTGTTGGCGCTGTCGCAGTCGGCCGCCAGTACCTCTATCACGGAACTGGAGCGGCAATCGAGCTGCCAGCTGTTCGACCGTGCCGGCAAACGCCTGGCCCTCAATGCCCTGGGCCATCAATTGCTGCCACAAGCAGTAGCCCTGCTTGACCAGGCCAAGGAAATCGAAGACCTGCTCAACGGCAAATCCGGTTTCGGCTCACTGGCGGTCGGCGCCACCCTCACCATCGGCAACTACCTGGCCACCCTGCTGATCGGCAACTACATGCAGACACACCCGGAAAGCCAGGTAAAACTGCATGTTCAAAATACTGCGCATATCGTGCAACAGGTCGCGCACTACGAAATTGATCTGGGTCTAATCGAAGGTGACTGCAATCACCCCGACCTGGAAGTTCAGCCGTGGGTCGAGGACGAACTGGTGGTGTTCTGTGCGCCACAGCACCCACTGGCGAAACTGGGCCGCGCCGATATCGAAAGCCTTTCGCAGGAGGCGTGGATCCTGCGCGAACAAGGCTCAGGCACGCGCCTGACCTTCGACCAGGCCATGCGCCATCACCGCGCCAACCTTAATATTCGCCTGGAGCTGGAGCACACCGAAGCGATCAAGCGCGCGGTGGAGTCGGGCCTGGGCATCGGTTGCATTTCACGTCTGGCCCTGCGCGACGCCTTCCGCCGTGGCAGCCTGGTACCTGTGGAAACACCAGAGCTGGACCTGCTGCGCCAGTTCTACTTCATCTGGCACAAACAGAAGTACCAGACCTCGGCCATGCGTGAGTTTCTGGAGCTATGCCGCAGCTTCACTGCGGGCTTTACCCGCAGTGACGAGATCGTGCTGCCGCCGATCGCTTAAAGCAGGATCACTCCCCACACCAGCGCCACCATGGTCAGTGCCACCAACTGTGCGGCGCTGCCCATGTCCTTGGCATTTTTCGACAGCGGGTGGCGCTCCAGCGAAATGCGATCGATGGCCGCCTCTACCGCCGAGTTGAACAGCTCGACGATCAGCCCCAGCAGGCAGACGGCGATCATGATGGCCCGCTCGGCGCGGCTGACCGGCAGCCAGAAGGCGATCGGGATCAGCAGCACGTTGAGCAGCACCAGCTGGCGGAATGCGGCCTCGCCCTTGAAGGCGGCACGCAGGCCGTCCAGCGAGTAGCCAGCGGCGTTGAAGATGCGTTTGAGGCCGGTCTGGCCCTTGAATGGCGATGTCATGTGAGTCACTTCACAGCAGAAAGGCCAGCAGACTAGACCGGCTCGGGTCAAAAAAGCGTGAAGCCATGCGCAGTCAGTTGCTGGCAACCGATTCAAGTTGTTGCAGCAGCAATGCAGCCTGGGTCCGGGTACGCACGCCCAGCTTGCGGAAGATCGCGGTCACGTGGGCCTTGATGGTCGCTTCCGACACGCTCAGCTCATAGGCGATCTGCTTGTTCAGCAAGCCTTCGCAGACCATGGTCAGTACGCGGAACTGCTGTGGCGTGAGGCTGGCCAAGCCTTCGCTGGCGGCCTTGGCCTCGGCCGAAACATCGACCTTTTCGAACGCCTGCGGCGGCCACCAGACCTCGCCATCAAGCACCTTGCGTACCGCATCCTGGATCACTTCCAGGGTGCTGGACTTGGGAATGAAACCACTGGCGCCAAACTCGCGGGACTTGACCACCACGGCGGCCTCTTCCTGTGCCGAAACCATCACCACGGGGATCTGCGGGTACTGCCCGCGGAGCAGCACCAGACCGGAAAAACCGTAGGCACCCGGCATGTTCAAGTCCAGCAGCACCAGGTCCCAGTCGGCTTTTTCGCTCAGGCGGGTTTCCAGTTCGGCAATGCTCGCGACTTCGACCAGACGCACATCGGGGCCAAGCCCGAGGGTAACGGCCTGGCGCAGGGCGCCACGGAACAGTGGGTGGTCATCGGCAATCAGGATTTCGTATGTGGCCATCGATCTAAGGATCCTGTTCTGTGCCAGGCACTCGAGTGGAAGGGAAGCGCCCGGCGGGGAATCGGCGCCAAGGAGGCCGAGCACGGTCAAGGGAGATCAAGCCAATCGCCCTGCCGTCTCGCCCACCCTGGCTGCCAGCTCCGTCATTATGAACCAAAGCAGGGGTTGTGCCCCTTGGACTATAGGAAGGTATGCAAACGCTGGTGGGTGTCGTCCTGCTCGTCAAGCGGCAGCCGCCGTTTGCCACTCAGGTAATGCAGGCTGAACACATCCAGATAAGCATCCAGCGCCTGCGAAGCCTGGCTATCGCCAGCAAGGTCCAGGCACATGGCCGCAACTTCTGCCGTACAGAAATGATCATCGCGCTTGGAGCGCCGCAGGCGGTAGCGCGACATCTGCTCGGCTTGCAGGCTCAACACCGGGAAGCGGTCCAGGTACGGGCTTTTGCGGAACATCTTGCGCGCTTCGGTCCAGGTGGCATCCAGCAGGATGAACAGTGGACGCTTGCCCGGCTCGCGCACCACCTCGCTGACCACCCGCTCCTGGGCAACGAATTCGCCCGGAAAAACGATATAGGGCTGCCAGCGCGGGTCATCGAGCAAAGCCAGCAGGCGCTCGTCAACCGCGGTGCGCAACCAGCCGAAGGCCCAGGTGTCTTCAATCAGGTCGGCAATCAACCAGCCGGTGTTGGTGGGTTTCAGCGGCTCGGTGTCGTGCATCAGCAGGCACACACCCGCGTCAGCCTGTACCCTAGGCTTCCAGGCACACAGGCAATGGGTGGCGATGACCCGGCAATCCGGGCAACGCTCGGCACGCGAGCCACGGGCGATGAAAGGCTTGTTGCTGCGGGCCAGGCGTTCGGCGCGCAGACGCGCTACCGCATGGCTCATGCCGGCAGGTCTCTGGACAGATTGAAAATGGGCACAAGGATGACTCGGAAAAAACAAGGCGGTCAGTCTACCAGAACAGGTGGCAATTGCTGTGCAGCCGGCAAAGCGCTCCTTATAATCGGACTTCTACCGTGCCGGTCCTCGCCACGCGCAATTTTACGGAACGCCGTTGACCCGCGCATGTCAAAGCGCCAGTCATCGAACCAGGAGAGATTCATGCTGCGCCTTATCGCCCCCGCCCTGAGCCTGCTGCTCGCCCTGCCTCTGGCAGCCCAGGCGGCATCCAAGCAGGATTACGACCTGAACACCCTGCTGCAGAAGGTCGCCAAAGAGAGCAGCGTCGGCACCCCACGCGCAATCAACGAGGACATCCTCGATCAGGGTTACACCGTTGAAGGCAAGGCGCTGGTCAACCACCTGAGCGTACGCCAGAGCCACGCAGCGCGCATGCAGGCCAACCCTGAGCAGGTGCGTAGCCAGCTCGGCGACAGCGTGTGCCGCAACAACGGCTTCCGCAACCTGATGTCCAAGGGCGCCGTCATGGTCTACCGCTTCACGGTCTACAAGACCAACCAGCCAGTCATGGACCAGGCCTTCGACAACGCCAGCTGCGTGGCCGGCAACAAGAAGAAGTAAGCACAGCGTCAACGCTACGCTTTCTCGTCCTCATGAGCGCGCCAGCGCCCTTCAACGGCATCGGCGCGCATCTCCGCTAACAGCGCCTGCAAGTATCGCGACCGACACTCCAGCCCCGACAGCCTGCGGCGGCACTCGGCTTCAAGGCTCAGGTGATGCACCTGGGCCGCGTTCTCCAGCTGCTGGTAGAGCTGCCAGTCCACTTCGATGACCAAGCGATGCATACCGCCACCTCCTGCATCGACACATTTCACTCCACCAGTTAACCAAACCCGTGCTGCCGATGGCCGCAGGCCGACAGGCGGCTGCGCCGAACACCTCGGCACGATCGGGCGCAAGGGTCTAGATTGAGGTCAGAGGTATTGGTGCAGAAGGAGACGTCGCATGCCTTACCATTCGAATGAACTGCTGTTCAGCCATTTCCGCGACAACAATATCGACCTGAGCAATATCGAAGCACAACTGCAACTGGTTGCCCCCAACAGCCCTAACCTGCCGCTTTACCGCGACATGATGCTGACCATCCTGCGCATGGCCCATGACGACAGCGACCGCTGGAGCGCCAAGATCACCCTGCAGGCCCTGCGCGAACTGGACCAGTCGTTCCGCACCCTGCAGCGTTACAAGGGCCGACGCAAAGTGACCGTGTTCGGCTCGGCACGCACCCCGCTCGAGCATCCGATGTACGCGCTGGCCCGCGAGCTAGGTGCCACTCTGGCGCGCTCCGACCTGATGGTTATCACCGGCGCCGGCGGCGGTATCATGGCGGCCGCGCACGAAGGCGCCGGCAGCGAGCACAGCCTGGGTTTCAACATCACCTTACCCTTCGAACAACATGCCAACCCGACGGTGAACGGTACCGACAAACTACTGCCGTTCCACTTTTTCTTCATCCGCAAGCTGTTCTTCGTCAAGGAGGCCGATGGCCTGGTCCTGTGCCCTGGCGGCTTCGGCACCTTGGATGAAGCGCTGGAAGTGCTGACCCTGATCCAGACCGGCAAGAGCCCACTGGTACCGGTGGTGCTGCTGGACTCACCGGGCGGCAGCTTCTGGCGTGACTGCCTGGACTTCATCAGCCGCCAGTTGGAAGAAAACCGCTACATCCTGCCCAGCGACCTGAAGCTGGTGCGCCTGGTACACAGCGCTGACGAAGCGGTTGAAGAAATCAACCAGTTCTACAGCAACTACCACTCCAGCCGCTGGCTGAAGAGCCAGTTCGTGATCCGCATGCACCATGCGCTCAGCGAGGCGGCGTTGTATGACATTCAGGAAGGGTTTGCCGATTTGCGCCTGAGTGGCAAATATCACCAGCAAGCGGATAGCAGCGCCGAGCACGAAGTTGGCAATTACAGCCACCTGACCCGCCTGTCATTCGCCTTCAACGGCCGGGATCAGGGCCGCTTGCGTGAGCTGGTGGATTTCATCAACCTGCCGGAGAACTGGGCCAAGCCACAACCCATGCATACCACGCAGAGGGCCAGACAGGCGCTGAAAGTGAGTTGATGCTTTTCTGTAACAGCTCGCGTGATACCTGCAGGAGCAACCTTAGGCTGTTTGCTCCTGCACCTGATCGGGTTGTTGTACGCAGACCGTCGTAGGAGCGGGTTTACCCGCGAAAGGGCCTGACCTGCTGGCCAATTTCCCTGGTCATTCGCCGTCGCAGCCGCTACCGCATTCGCGGGTGAACCCGCTCCTATGTATGGAATGGAGACAGCCGGGGGCATTTGGCAAAACAGATTATCCGCTACGGGCACGTGCCACCCACTGTGGTTTCGAGCTTCAATAATCGTCGAGATCACGCCCGCTGAGCAGACGACCGATCATGTCCATAGGGAACCCACGGTAAGCCAGGAACCGGGTCTGCTGGGCGCGGCTGCGCGGATCTTGCGGGCGCTGCCCGGCAAACTTGCGCTGCCACACGTCGCGCATACGCTCGCTCCAATTCACCTCGCTTTCACGCAGGGCCTGGTCGATATCTGCACGCGCCAAACCACGCTGACACAGCTCTTCGCGAATACGCGCAGGGCCATAGCCAGAGCCGGAACGATAACGAATGAAACTCTCGAGGTAGCGGGCTTCACTAAGCAGCCCTTCTTCGGCGAGCCGATCGAGTTCAGGCTCGATCAGCTCGTCCGAAGCGCCGCGCTGACGCAACTTGCGCGTCAGCTCGACTCGACCGTGCTCACGTCGTGCGAGCAGGTCCATGGCTGTCCGCCGGATGGCGACGGGGGTGTCGAGTACGGCAGACATATTTGGCTATCTACTGCGCAATCAATAACCGGCGTCAGCGTCGGCCATGTCATCGGCATCAGCTTCGGCAGCAGCAGCTTTGCCGGCTTCAGCAGCAGCACCCGCTTTCAGCAACTTCTCACGAATCTGCTTCTCGATCTCGGCACCAATAGCCGGGTTCTCAGCCAGGTACTTGGCAGCGTTGGCTTTGCCTTGACCGATCTTGTTGCCTTGGTAGGCGTACCAGGCGCCGGACTTTTCGACCAGGCCCTGAGATACCCCCAGATCAATGATCTCGCCGTTACGGTAGATACCTTTCCCGTAAAGAATCTGGAACTCAGCCTGACGGAACGGAGGCGAGACCTTGTTCTTGACGATCTTGACGCGGGTTTCGCTGCCGACCACTTCGTCGCCTTCCTTGACCGCGCCGGTACGGCGGATGTCCAGACGGACCGAAGCATAGAACTTCAGGGCGTTACCACCGGTAGTGGTTTCCGGGCTGCCGAACATCACACCGATCTTCATACGGATCTGGTTGATGAAGATGACCAGGCAGTTCGCGTTCTTGATGTTACCGGTGATCTTACGCAGTGCCTGGGACATCAGGCGGGCCTGCAGGCCCACATGCATGTCACCCATCTCGCCTTCGATCTCGGCCTTCGGTACCAGCGCGGCAACGGAGTCGACAATGATCACGTCGACCGCGTTGGAACGCACCAGCATGTCGGTGATTTCAAGGGCCTGCTCACCGGTGTCCGGCTGCGAAACCAGCAGGTCATCGACGTTGACGCCCAGCTTGCCGGCGTACTCAGGGTCAAGGGCATGTTCGGCGTCGACGAAGGCGCAGGTAGCACCGTTCTTTTGCGCTTCAGCGATGACAGACAGGGTCAGCGTGGTCTTACCCGACGATTCCGGGCCGTAGATCTCGACGATACGGCCTTTTGGCAGACCGCCGATGCCCAGTGCGATATCCAGCCCCAACGAGCCGGTGGAGATGGCCGGAATGCCTTGACGCTCATGGTCACCCATGCGCATGACCGCGCCTTTACCGAATTGGCGTTCGATCTGACCCAGGGCCGCAGCCAAGGCGCGCTTCTTGTTGTCGTCCATTGAAATCCTCACGTGTTCGACTTGGCCCTGACGGCCGGAATACCTGTATAAGTAGCCAGTATTATTCCACAGGCAGACGCCCGCGCAAACCCCTGTCGTCGATTTACTCGGCACCAAGCTGTAACAAGCCGTCTAACGCGGCGATCACCGTCTGTCGGCGCACCGCCTCGCGGTCACCATCGAACTGCCGACGTTCGCTGAACACCCGATCGCCATCACCCCAGGCCAGCCACACAGTGCCCACCGGTTTGGCTGGCGAGCCGCCGTCCGGCCCGGCCACACCACTCACCGCCACGGCGAAGCGTGCGCCACTGGCAGCCTGAGCTCCGCGGACCATGGCTTCGACCACTTCCTGGCTGACCGCCCCCACCTGACCGAACAACGCTTCAGGCACCCCCAGCTGGCGGGTTTTCTGGGCATTGGAATAGGTGACGTAACCGGCCTCGAACCAGGCCGAGCTGCCAGGTATGCGGGTGATGGCTTCGGCAATGCCACCACCGGTGCAGGATTCGGCGGTAGTCACCTGCGCATTGAATCGGCGCAGGTGTTCACCCAGGCGGGTGGCGAGCGTAGTGATCGGGTCCATGTGGGTGCTCCTTGAGGGCGGCTCTCTACCCTATCACCCTGCTTCGGGCTCTGGCTCAGGAAACTTTCAGGCTGGCCCGGGCGATTTCGCTGAACGCCAGTTCGTCACGCTGCCCCAGCCGCGGCAGCCCCTCAGGCCACTCCCGGCTCCAGTCGAAGCCGCCCAGCGTGCGCATGTCCTCGATTGCCGAACGCCACCAGACCACCTTGCACGCGCGCTGGTAATCATCACCACTCATCACACTGCCGTAGAGCAACTTGCGGCCGATGCCACGCAACTCCCGGGGTACATGCTTGAGGCTCCATTTCACCGAGAGCCGAGCCAACCACGAGGGCACCGGGCGATGCGCCGGCACCTTCAGGGCCAGACCTGGCATCTTCGAATGAAAATGCTCGCCATGCCTGGCAAAGAAGATTTCTAGAATGGCATGCACGTACTGCTTCATCGCAAAGTAATGGCTGATCACGCCGCGCGCCTCGTTGATCGGCGCGCCATGCAATTCGAAGGAAAAAGCGATCTGCTCGATCGTATGCAAGTCACGGGCATACGGCGTCCAGTCGTCAATCCGGACGATGGCGCGCTCGGCGATGCCAACGTTGTCGCGGGTAAAGCCCATCACACCGCTGTTACACAGCCGCAGGTCATCGGCCGTTGCTTCGCCCGACTCCGCAAGCCCCTCGACGAAGCTGCGGTAATAGCTGCTGCGCGAGGCCTCGGCCCAGCTCATTTCCACCTCGTCGACCAAGAATTGCCCGACATCGACCTGGCTGAACAGCTTTTGCGGCGACTGCAGAAATACCGTATCGGTATCGATGAACACGGTCTTGTCCGCCCACTGCCCGGCCTGGGCAATGGCGCAGGCCTTGCGCCGATGGGTGTAGCCGCCGTCGCCGGCCCAGGCCTGCAAGGTCTGCTCGTCCAGTGCGATCACTTCCACCGGCCAGCCGGCAAAAGCCTGTGGCTGGTCGGTAAGCACGCGGATCACCGGCAGCTCAGCCGCCTTGCAACGGGCCAGGGCGGTGAGGATGCTGAGTTTTGCCTCCAGCTGATAGATCCGGCGCTCGCCATAAAGGAGGTAGATCAGCTGTTGCGTTACATAAGGGACAGGGCTGGACACATTCATCGTGCAGGTCACGGCTAGGGGCATTCATCGAGGGGCGCGCATTCTAGAGGGTTACGCGGCGCAGCTCCACCATTGCCCGCCAGACTGCGCGCATGCCCCATAGCACGCGCCTGCATCGCAACGAAAAAGCCTGTACCATTACGGGTTTACCATCGCCAACCAGATCCCCCCTGTAAGGCCCTGAATGTCAGATCTTTCCGCACACACCCCGATGATGCAGCAGTACTGGAAGCTGAAAAACCAGCACCCGGACCAGCTGATGTTCTACCGCATGGGCGACTTCTACGAGATCTTCTACGAAGATGCGAAAAAGGCCGCGAAACTGCTGGATATCACCCTGACCGCCCGCGGTCAGTCGGCCGGCCAGTCCATCCCCATGTGCGGGATTCCGTTCCATTCGCTGGAAGGCTACCTGGCCAAGCTGGTCAAGCTCGGCGAGTCGGTGGTGATCTGTGAGCAGATCGGCGACCCCGCCACCAGCAAGGGCCCGGTGGAGCGCCAGGTGGTGCGCATCATCACCCCGGGTACGGTCAGTGACGAGGCACTGCTCGACGAGCGCCGCGACAACCTGATTGCCGCCCTGCTCGGTGACGAGCGCCTGTTCGGCCTGGCGGTACTGGACATCACCAGCGGCAATTTCAGCGTGCAGGAGATCAAGGGCTGGGAAAACCTGCTAGCCGAACTCGAGCGCCTGAACCCGGTCGAGCTGTTGATCCCCGACGACTGGCCACGGGACCTGCCTGCGGAGAAACGCCCAGGCGCCCGCCGCCGCGCCCCCTGGGACTTCGACCGAGACTCGGCACGCAAGGCCCTGTGCCAGCAGTTCGCGACCAAGGACCTCAAGGGCTTCGGCTGCGACAAGCTGACCCTGGCCATCGGCGCCGCCGGCTGCCTGCTGACCTATGCCAAGGAAACCCAGCGCACCGCCCTGCCGCACCTGCGCAGCCTGCGCCACGAGCGTCTGGACGATACAGTCATCCTCGATGGGGCCAGCCGCCGCAACCTGGAGCTGGACATCAACCTGGCCGGCGGGCGCGACAACACCCTGCAATCGGTGATCGACCGCTGCCAGACCGCCATGGCCAGCCGCCTGCTGAGCCGCTGGCTGAACCGCCCGCTGCGCGACCTCAAGGTGCTGCAAGCACGCCAGGACTCGATCCGCTGCCTGCTCGACAGCTACCGCTTCGAGAAGCTGCAGCCGCAGTTGAAGGAAATTGGCGATATCGAGCGGATCCTCGCCCGGATTGGCCTGCGCAATGCCCGCCCGCGCGACCTGGCACGCCTGCGCGATGCGCTGGGCGCGTTGCCAGAGCTGCAGAACGCCATGACCGAGCTCGAAGCGCCGCACCTGGCGCGCCTGGCGGCAATTACCGGTACCTATCCGGAGCTGGCCAGCCTGTTGGAGCGGGCGATCATCGACAACCCGCCGGCGGTGATCCGCGACGGCGGCGTACTGAAAGCCGGCTATGACAACGAACTGGACGAGCTGCTGGCAATCAGCGAGAACGCCGGCCAGTTCCTGATCGACCTGGAAGCCCGTGAAAAGGCTCGCACCGGCCTGGCCAACCTCAAGGTCGGCTACAACCGCGTGCACGGCTACTTCATCGAACTGCCGACCAAGCAGGCCGAGCAGGCCCCGGGCGACTACATCCGGCGCCAGACCCTCAAAGGCGCCGAGCGCTTCATCACCCCGGAGCTGAAGGCGTTCGAGGACAAGGCATTGTCGGCCAAGAGCCGCGCCCTGGCCCGCGAGAAGATGCTCTACGACGCGCTGCTGGAAACCCTGATCAGCCACCTGGCGCCACTGCAGGACAGCGCAGCCGCCCTGGCCGAACTGGACGTGCTCAGCAACTTGGCCGAGCGCGCACTGAACCTCGACCTGAACTGCCCACGCTTCGTCGACGAGCCTTGCCTGCGCATCGAGCAGGGCCGCCACCCGGTGGTGGAGCAGGTGCTGACCACGCCGTTCGTGGCCAACGACCTGGGCCTGGACAACAGTACGCGCATGCTGATCATCACCGGCCCGAACATGGGCGGTAAGTCGACCTACATGCGCCAGACAGCCCTGATCGTGCTGCTGGCGCACATCGGCAGCTTCGTCCCTGCGGCGAGTTGCGAGTTGTCGCTGGTCGACCGCATCTTCACCCGCATCGGCTCCAGTGACGACCTGGCCGGCGGGCGCTCGACCTTCATGGTGGAGATGAGCGAAACCGCCAACATCCTGCACAATGCCACCGACCGCAGCCTGGTGCTGATGGACGAAGTGGGCCGCGGTACCAGCACCTTCGACGGCCTGTCGCTGGCCTGGGCTGCCGCTGAGCGCCTGGCCCAGCTGCGTGCCTACACCTTGTTCGCCACCCACTACTTCGAACTGACCGTGCTGCCGGAGAGCGAGCCGCTGGTGGCCAACGTGCACCTGAACGCCACCGAGCACAATGAACGCATCGTGTTCCTGCACCACGTGCTACCCGGCCCTGCCAGCCAAAGCTACGGCCTGGCCGTTGCGCAGTTGGCCGGCGTACCGACGGCAGTGATCCAGCGTGCCCGCGAGCACCTTGGCCGGCTGGAAACCACCAGCCTGCCCCATGAGCAGCCAGCGGCCCACAAGGCCAAGGACGCGCCGCAAGTGCCGCACCAGAGCGACTTGTTTGCCAGCCTGCCGCATCCAGCCATCGAGAAGCTGGGCAAGCTGCAACTGGACGACATGACCCCGCGTCAAGCTATCGAAATGCTATATCAACTAAAGAACCTGTTATAACGGCGCCCATTACAAGCTGGTAGAATCCGCCGCGGTTTGCTGGTGCTGCAGGTTATTAGCCTGGCCTGCAGCCACATGCCCGTAAACCGCGCGGCCCTGAGAGGAAGGGCCGCCGCCGTCGCCTGAGGAGAGAATTAGAAATGACCTTCGTCGTCACCGACAACTGCATCAAATGCAAATACACCGACTGCGTGGAAGTCTGTCCGGTGGACTGCTTCTACGAAGGCCCGAACTTCCTGGTCATCCACCCGGACGAGTGCATCGACTGCGCCTTGTGCGAGCCGGAGTGCCCAGCGCAAGCCATCTTCTCGGAAGACGAAGTGCCTTCGGGCATGGAAAACTTCATCGAGCTGAACGCCGAGCTGGCGGAAATCTGGCCTAATATCACCGAGCGTAAGGACGCCCTGCCGGACGCTGAAGAATGGGATGGCAAGCCTGGCAAGATTGCCGACCTGGAGCGCTGATAGCGCCCAGACGCGAAAAAGGCCCTTCGGGCCTTTTTTGTTTTCCTACGGGCAAAAAAAGGGGCGGTTTGACCCGCCCACATTTTTTTCCGTAGTCCCTGCTTGTCCCAAACATCATCCTGATGAAATCGCTTCTTGCGATGTCCCTGGCCTTCATCCTGAAAGCCTGTGCATGTCCCTGTGCACAGTTCGAATACTAGCGGGTTCAGCCGGGCGAGCAAGCGATGGACCTTGCAAGGTATTTCCGCGGACACATTTATTCACCGGTGAATAAACCATGCTTTTCAATGGGTTGTAAAAATGCAGCCTTTGGAAACGACTTTGATTTACTGAAGGTTGCATGGAAAGCTTACACAACGAGTAAGCAAAGGCTTACACGCGATGTTACTGGGGTAGCGCGGTACACATTTGATTGTGCCTTGCCTGGCAGAGTCTGGGCGCCATGCGCCCCGGCAACCGGAGGGGAAACTGGTTTTTCTTCACAAACAAAAACGCCCCGAGATCACCGGGGCGTTTTTTGTTACAGCGCTAGCTACTGGAACAATGACTCGCTGGACAGACCATTCTTTTCAAGGATCTCGCGCAAGCGCTTGAGCCCTTCCACCTGGATTTGCCGCACGCGTTCACGGGTAAGGCCGATCTCCAGCCCAACATCCTCCAGGGTACTGCTTTCATGGCCGCGAAGGCCAAAGCGGCGTACAACCACTTCACGCTGCTTGTCGGTCAACTCGCCCAGCCACTGATCGATGCTCTGCGACAGGTCATCATCCTGCAGCAGTTCGCACGGGTCGGTCGGGCGGTCGTCGGTCAGGGTATCGAGCAGGGTCTTGTCCGAATCCGGGCCAAGCGACACGTCTACCGAAGACACCCGCTCGTTCAGGCCGAGCATACGCTTGACCTCGGCGACCGGCTTTTCCAGCAAGGTGGCGATTTCTTCCGGCGAGGGCTCGTGGTCGAGTTTCTGCGTCAGCTCGCGCGCGGCGCGCAGGTAGACGTTCAGTTCCTTGACCACGTGGATCGGCAGGCGAATGGTGCGGGTCTGGTTCATGATCGCCCGTTCGATGGTCTGGCGAATCCACCAAGTCGCATAGGTCGAAAAACGGAAACCACGCTCCGGGTCGAACTTCTCGACCGCCCGGATCAGCCCCAGGTTGCCCTCCTCGATCAGGTCGAGCAACGACAGGCCACGGTTCACGTATCGACGGGCAATTTTGACAACCAGGCGCAGGTTGCTTTCGATCATGCGCTTGCGGCCGGCAGGGTCACCCTTTTGCGACAAGCGCGCAAAATGCACTTCTTCTTCCGGCGAAAGCAGCGGCGAGAAACCAATCTCGTTGAGATACAGCTGGGTGGCATCGAGCGCCCTGCTGTAATCGATGTACTTGTGTTGCTTGAGCGAAGAGCCCGATTTGGCCCTCGTCCGAACCGAAGATACAGCAGGTTCGTCTGACACCACATCCGTTTCCAAAACGATACCCGTCTCCATCAGGAGGACGTCATCGTCGATGTCAAACTCCGGCACTTCTTTACTGAGAGCCATTGTTATAATCCTTTGCTGAGTTCGAACTCAGACTCGAGCGGCACCTTTCTCCCTGGCAGCGCTTGAGCCTGTCCCCTCTACATCACAGGAACAGGCTGGGTACAACGGTCAACGACGTGGCAGGAACTGGAGTGGATCGACGGGTTTGCCCTGGCGGCGAATCTCGAAATGCAGCTTCACCCGATCTGTGCCCGTAGACCCCATTTCAGCAATCGACTGCCCTGCCTTGACCTGCTGCCCCTCCCGAACCAACAGCCTGCGGTTATGACCGTAGGCACTGACGTAGGTGTCGCTGTGCTTGATGATGATCAGCTCGCCGTAGCCCCTCAAACCACTCCCGGCATAAACCACCGCACCATCAGACGCAGCAAAAACAGGCTGTCCCAAATCACCGGCGATATCAATGCCTTTATTCAAACTACCGTTTGAAGCGAATTTTCCAATCAGTACACCGTTGGCAGGCCAGGTCCACCCACCTACCGCGCGCTCTGCGGCTGGTACGGTAGCAACCACAGGGGCAGGGGCGGAAGGCGCCGACGTGGCCGGTTTGCTGGTGCTGGCAGGCGCCGTGGCTGTGCTGCCCACAGGCCGCCGCGTGACCGTGGTGCGGCTTGACGAGGACGGGCTGGACACCACCGTGGTGCGGCTGCTGGAACCGCTGCTGAAACGAATCGCTTGGCCCGGGCGGATGGTATAAGGCGCCTGAATGCCGTTGCGTGCAGCCAGCTCCTTGTAGTCCCAGCCATAACGGAAGGCGATGGAGAACAGGGTGTCGCCTGGCTTGACGATGTATTGCCCAGAAGTCACCGCCGGGCGCTTGGGCACGGTGTTGTTGCGGTCGACCACCCGCGCGCTGTTGCTGCTGGTGCTTGAGCAACCCACCAGAAGCGAGCCCATGGCCAATGCAATCACCAGAAGCTTGAAACCCGACCCGTCCTTGCGCTGCCGAATGACTGTGTGACCCACCCGCGCTCCCCTCATGGTGCCGAAAATCGATATGAAGACAAGAAATGCAATATTGTTGCAATTATAACCAAGCCAGCCGGTAATGGCAGACGGGTACAAAAGACGGGCATAAAACCCCGGTGCACGCTGTGCGTCAGCGCTTCGCACCGCCTGATAGACAGGGCGAAGCGACAAGAATTCGCCACCGGCACAAAAATACACCGCGCCTCATGCCCGCACAGCTCGGATCAACAGGCCTCAGGCCAGGGGACCATTGAGCAGCGGCACGAAACGCACAGCCCCCAGTACCCGACGGGAGAATCCATGCTCCTCGCGCACGATCAGCATCAGTTGCTGCGCTTCGCCGGCCGGCCCTACCGGGATGACCATGCGCCCACCGGGTGCCAGTTGGTCGAGCAGTGCCTGTGGCACTTCCGGCGCCACGGCGGTGACGATGATGCCGTTGTACGGCGCAAGCGCCGGCCACCCCTCACAACCGTCACCCCAGCGGAAGACCACGTTGCGCAGGTTAAGCTCCACCAGGCGCTCTTTGGCCCGGTCCTGCAGTACCTTGATACGCTCTACCGAAAACACCCGCTCGACCAGCTGAGCCAGGATCGCCGTCTGGTAGCCCGAACCGGTGCCAATCTCCAGCACCTTGTCCAGCGGCCCGGCCTCGAGCAACAACTCGCTCATGTGAGCAACCATGAACGGCTGGGAGATGGTCTGGTTGTGGCCGATCGGCAGCGCGGTGTCTTCGTAAGCCCGATGCGCCAGCGCCTCGTCGACGAACAGGTGGCGCGGCGTACGACGGATCACGTCGAGCACCTTGGTGTTCGAAACCCCCTCTTCGCACAAGCGCTGGATCAGCCGCTCCCGGGTACGCTGAGAGGTCATGCCGATGCCACGCCGCAGCATATCGTCCTCACGCATCAGAGCAGGCCCTCCAGCCAACCATCGAGCTGCTCGAAGGCATCATTGAAGGTGCGGTCGAGCTGCAACGGGGTAATCGATACGTAGCCTTGCATCACTGCGTGGAAGTCGGTGCCTGGGCCGCCGTCCTCGGCATCACCGGCCACGGCAATCCAGTAGCCTTCCTTGCCACGCGGGTTGACCACCTTGGTGGGCGCCGCCGCCCGCGCCCGGTGACCGAGACGGGTGAGCTGGATGCCACGGATGTGCTCCAGCGGCAAGTTGGGAATATTGACGTTGAGTACGGTGCGTGGCGGCAACACCAGACGCGACTGTGCTTCGACCAGACGACGGGCGATATAGGCCGCAGTCGGCAGGTTGTCCGGCTGGCGCGACAACAGCGAGAACGCCAGCGAGGTACCGCCGAGGAAGCGGCCTTCCAGCGCCGCAGCGACCGTTCCCGAATACAGCACGTCATCGCCCAGGTTGGCACCGAGGTTGATCCCCGACACGACCATGTCCGGCATCTGCGGCAACAGCCCATTGAGCCCCAGGTGCACGCAGTCGGTCGGCGTGCCGTTGAGGCTGATGAAGCCATTGGCCAGGGTCTGCGGATGCAGTGGCCGGTCCAGCGTCAGCGAACTGCTGGCGCCGCTCTTGTCTTGATCCGGGGCGATCACCGCGCACTCGGCATAATCTGCCAGCGCAGCGTGCAGCGCGGCGATGCCAGGTGCGGTAACACCGTCGTCATTCGAAATCAGAATACGCATGGGCTGTCCGTCTGCCCTGCCGACACCAGATCCACGACTTCACGCACCACCACGGTGGCGAAGCATCCGGCCGGCAGGACGAATTCCAGTTGCAGGATATCAGGCTCGGGATAATGCCACGTCAGGCCGCCAATAGGGAGCCGCAGAATTCGCCGTTCGTGATCCATGCCCGCCTGGGCCAGCCACTGGCAAAGTGCCGGCTGACGTGCGCCGATAGCGTTTTCCAGCTGCGCAGGCGCACCGCCAGCAGGTGAAGCGCCTTCCCCCCACATCGGGCCGGTTGGATGCAGGTCGAGAATCGCCAGGCGCGGGTCGGCACATTCCGCCTCACCCGCCGGGAAGAAACTGCGGCTGTCGGTGAACGCCAGCAGGTCGCCGACCTGGGCTCGGGCCCAGCTACCGTCAGCCACACGCGCAGCCAGCAACTGATTGAACAGGTAGCTGCGCCCGGCCGAAAGCAGCCGCGAACGCACGTTGCGCTGTTCAGGCAAAGCCTTGCGCGCGGCCCAATCGAGGGCGTCATGGACGTTGCCACCCCCGTGCCCGAAGCGCTGGGTGCCGAAATAGTTGGGCACACCTTGCTGCCTCAGCTGCTCCAGGCGGGCATCCACCGCCTGGTGATCGGCAGCCAGGGCCGTCAGGCGCAAGGTGAACCCGTTGGCCGAATGCGCGCCGCGCTGCAGTTTGCGCTGGTGACGCACCTGCTTGAGTACCCGCAGGCTGGCATCCTCGGCACGCGACAGATCCGGGTCGGCCTTGCCCGGCAGGTGCAGGCTGAACCACTGGCGGGTCAGCGCCTGGCGGTCCTTCAGGCCGGCGTAGCTGATGCTGCGCACCGGCACGCCAGCGGCGCGGGCAAGGCGCCGGGCGGCTTCTTCAGTGTTCAGGTCACGCTTCTCGACCCACAGCCACAGGTGCTCGCCTTGGCCGGATAGCGGTATATCCAGAACTTCGTCAACCTGAAAGTCTTCGGCGACCGCTTTGAGGATGGCGGTGCCCAGGGGTTCGCCCGATGCGCGCGGGCCCAGCAGTTCCAGTTCGGTCATGCTGGCAGCAGCAGGGCGACCGAATGCACGGCAATGCCCTCCTCGCGGCCGGTAAAGCCAAGCTTCTCTGTGGTGGTGGCCTTGACATTGACCTGGTCGAGCTCGACCTGCAGGTCTTCGGCGATCAGCTGGCGCATGGTTTCGATGTGTGGGGCCATTTTCGGTGCCTGGGCGACGATGGTGGCGTCAACGTTGCCGACCTTCCAGCCCTTGGCCTTGACGATGCCGACCACATGGCGCAGCAGCACGCGGCTGTCAGCACCCTTGAACTGCGGGTCAGTGTCAGGGAAGTGCTTGCCGATGTCGCCCAGCGCCGCAGCGCCAAGCAAGGCATCGCTCAGGGCGTGCAGCAGCACGTCACCGTCGGAGTGGGCCAGCAGGCCGTATTTGTGGGGGATACGCACCCCGCCCAGGGTAATGAAATCACCGTCGCAGAAACGGTGCACATCGTAGCCGTGGCCAATACGCATAAGAAAACGCCCTGAATGAGTCAGGGCGTGATTCTACCTGCTTTGCAGGGGATTTGTGGGATTGGGGCTGCTGTGCAGCCCTTCGCGGGCACGCCCGCTCCCACAGCAAGCGTTAAACCCGCCCCAGTGCCACCGCATGATGGCGCAGGTGCTCCTCGATGAAGCTGGCAATGAAGTAGTAGCTATGGTCATAGCCTGGCTGCATACGCAGGGTCATTGCATGGCCACCTTTGCGTGCCGCCTGTTCCAGCGCTTCAGGCTTGAGTTGCTTCTCGAGGAAGTCGTCACGGTCGCCCTGGTCCACCAGCAACGGCGGGCATTGGCCAGCAGGGGTTTCGGCCAGCAGCACACTGGCATCCCACTCACGCCAGCGCCCACGGTCTTCACCCAGGTAGCGGCTGAAGGCTTTCTCGCCCCACGGACAATCCATCGGATTGCTGATCGGCGAGAATGCCGACACCGAGCGGTAGCGCCCCGGATTGCGCAAGGCGCACACCAACGCGCCATGCCCACCCATGGAGTGGCCGCTGATGCTGCGCTCGCCCGACGCCGGGAAGTGTGCCTCGATCAGGGCTGGCAACTCCTCCACCACATAGTCGTGCATGCGGTAGTGCTGGGCCCACGGTTGCTGGGTGGCGTTGAGGTAGAAGCCAGCGCCCAGGCCGAAGTCCCAGGCGCCGTCCGGATCGCCCGGCACCTGCTCGCCACGCGGGCTGGTATCGGGGGCGACGATGATCAGCCCCAGCTCGGCGGCCAGACGCTGGGCGCCGGCCTTCTGCATGAAGTTCTCGTCGGTGCAGGTGAGGCCGCTGAGCCAGTACAGCACCGGCAGCTTTTCGCCCTGCTCGGCCTGCGGCGGCAGGTACACAGCGAACACCATATCGCAACCCAGCACCTTGGAATGATGCCGGTAACGCTTGTGCCAGCCGCCGAAGCTCTTCTGGCAGGAGATGTTATCCAGGCTCATGACAGACCTCAGAAGTGGATCACGCTACGGATGCTCTTGCCTTCATGCATCAGGTCGAAGGCCTTGTTGATGTCTTCCAGCCCCATCGTGTGGGTGATGAAGGTGTCCAGCGGGATCTCGCCTTTCTCGGACATTTCCACGTAGCTCGGCAGCTCGCTGCGGCCACGCACGCCGCCGAACGCCGAACCACGCCAAACCCGACCGGTAACCAGCTGGAATGGACGCGTGGAAATTTCCTGGCCGGCACCGGCCACACCGATGATGACCGACTCTCCCCAGCCCTTGTGGCAGCATTCCAGGGCGGCGCGCATCAGTTGAACGTTGCCGATGCACTCGAAGGAGAAGTCCACGCCACCATCGGTGAGGTCGACGATCACTTCCTGGATCGGGCGATCGTAGTCCTTCGGGTTGACGCAATCGGTGGCACCCAACTGGCGGGCGATTTCGAACTTGGCCGGGTTGATGTCGATGGCGATGATACGCGAGGCCTTGGCCTTGACCGCACCGATCACGGCCGACAGGCCGATGCCACCGAGGCCGAAGATGGCCACGGTATCACCGGGCTTGACCTTGGCAGTGTTGAGCACCGCGCCGATACCGGTGGTGACGCCGCAACCCAGCAGGCAGACCTTTTCCAGGGGTGCTTCTTTCTGGATCTTGGCCACGGAAATTTCCGGCAGCACGGTGTATTCGGAGAACGTCGAGGTGCCCATGTAGTGGAACAGCTGCTGGCCCTTGTACGAGAAGCGCGTGGTGCCGTCCGGCATCAGGCCCTTGCCCTGAGTGGCGCGGATGGCCTGGCACAGGTTGGTCTTGCCCGAGAGGCAGAACTTGCACTTGCCGCATTCCGGGGTGTACAGCGGGATGACGTGGTCACCCACGGCGAGCGAGGTCACCCCCTCGCCTACCGCTTCGACGATGGCACCGCCTTCGTGGCCAAGGATCGACGGGAAGATACCTTCCGGGTCAGCACCGGACAGGGTATAGGCATCGGTGTGGCAGACACCGCTGGCGACCACGCGCAGCAGCACTTCACCGGCCTTTGGCATGGCCACGTCGACTTCGACGATTTCCAGGGGTTTCTTGGCTTCGAAGGCTACGGCAGCACGGGACTTGATCATCAAAGGTCTCCAGACAGAGGATCGATTCAGTCTTGCAGTGTAATTCAGCGCCTTTTGATTAATAATCAGGCCAAAGACAAAACATTATTGCCACACAGGGATAATCGATGAGCAGCCGATGGGAAGGCATCGACGAATTTGTCGCCGTGGCCGAATCGGGCCAGTTCACTGCCGCCGCCGAACGCCTGGGGGTTTCCTCATCGCACATCAGCCGGCAGATCGCCCGGCTGGAGGACCGCCTGCAAACGCGCCTGCTGTATCGCAGCACCCGCCGGGTAACCCTGAGCGAAGCCGGGCAGACCTTCCTGCAGCATTGCCAACGCTTGCAGGATGGCCGTGAGGAAGCGCTGCGCGCCATGGGCGACCTGGCCAGCGAACCCAAGGGCTTGTTGCGCATGACGTGTGCAGTGGCCTACGGCGAGCGCTTCATCGTGCCGCTGGTGACGCGATTCATGGCGCTGTACCCGCAGTTGCGCGTGGATGTGGAGCTGAGCAACCACACCCTCGACCTGCTGCATGAAGGCATGGACCTGGCCATCCGTCTTGGCCGCCTGGCCGACTCTCGCCTGGTGGCTACCCGCCTGGCGCCAAGGCGCATGTACCTGTGTGCCTCGCCGGCCTATCTTGAGCGCTATGGCCGGCCACACAGCCTGTCGGAGCTGGCGCGGCACAATTGCCTGGTGGGGAGTTCGGACTTGTGGGCGCTACAGCAGGATGGCCGTGAGATCAGCCAGCGGGTACAGGGTAACTGGCGCTGCAACAGTGGCCAGGCAGTGCTGGATGCGGCGCTGCAAGGAATCGGGTTGTGCCAGTTGCCGGATTACTACGTGCTGGAACACCTGAACAGTGGTGCGCTGGTGTCGCTGCTGGAGGCGCACCAACCGCCGAATACGGCGGTATGGGCGCTGTATCCGCAGCAGAGGCACCTGTCGCCGAAGGTACGGCGGCTGGTGGATTACCTGAAGGAGGGGTTGGCGGGGTTGCCGGAGTATCGTTTCGGCTGACGGGATGTGCTGCTGGTACTGGCCTCTTCGCGGGTAAACCCGCTCCTACGACGGTCTGTGTCCAACCACCGATGCAATCCATTGTAGGAGCGGGTTTACCCGCGAAAAGGCCAGCCCAGGAGAACGCTCAGCGTTTACCCGCCCAGCGCTGGCGCAACCATTCGAGATCTTCGGGCCGGGTCACCTTTATGTTGTCACTGCGCCCTTCCACCAGCCGCGGCGCCTGACCGGACCATTCGATGGCCGAGGCTTCGTCGGTCACCACCACATCCGACACCAGGCACTCAGCCAGCGCCCGATGCAACGCTCCAAGGCGGAACATCTGCGGTGTGTACGCCTGCCAGATGGTGCTGCGGTCCACGGTAGCACTCACCCGGCCATGGCTGTCGGCACGCTTGAGGGTGTCGCGCGCCGGCACCGCCAGCAGGCCACCCACCGGGTCGTCCGCCAGCTCCGACAACAGCTTGTCCAGGTCGCTGCGCGCCAGGTTCGGCCGCGCAGCATCGTGCACCAGCACCCAGTCGCTGTCCGCCGCCCCCTGGGCATGCAGCACCAGCAAGGCGTTAAGCACCGAGTCAGCGCGTTCACGCCCGCCCGCCGCGCAGTGGATGCGTGGGTCGCTGGCGCAGCGCAGGCCAGGCCAGTACGGGTCATCTTCGGCAATGCTGACCACCACGCCCTTGAGCGCCGGGTGGCCAAGAAAACAGTCGAGGCTGTGCTCGAGAAGGGTCTGCCCAGCCAGCTCCAGGTATTGCTTGGGGCGGTCGGCAGCCATGCGGGCACCTACACCCGCCGCAGGAATCACGGCCCAGAAGGCCGGCAAGGTATCGATCATTTCTGTGGCAACTGGAAGAGGGTTTCGCCCTCTTTGACCATCCCCAATTCATGGCGGGCCCGTTCTTCAACGGTCTCCATGCCTTTTTTCAGCTCTAGCACTTCAGCATCGAGCACACGATTACGTTCGAGCAAGCGCTCGTTTTCGGCATGCTGATCGGCAATCTGCTGCTTCAGTTCGGTCACTTGCGCCAGGCTGCCGTTACCCACCCACAGGCGGTACTGCAGGCCACCCAACAGCAAGAGCAGAACGAGGAACAACCAATAGGGACTGCGCATCACGTTATCCAGGTTAAAAAGGCTGCCGCGTACTTGTTACTTCGGGGCCTCGAATAGCACGAAGCCTGGCCGAGGCCAGGCTTCGTCGACAGAAACCCGTTAGTACGTAGGAAAGTTCAGTACGAACGTTCCTACAACTCCGGCTGCTGCCTTTTTACCATCTCTTGCTTAGCCGCGAAACTCGGCACGACCGCGGTAAACCGCTTTGGCGCCCAGTTGCTCTTCGATGCGCAGCAGCTGGTTGTACTTGGAAACGCGGTCGGAACGGCACAGCGAGCCTGTCTTGATCTGGCCAGCAGCAGTACCCACAGCCAGGTCGGCAATGGTCGAGTCTTCGGTTTCACCGGAACGGTGCGAGATCACTGCAGTGTAACCAGCAGCCTTGGCCATCTGGATGGCTTCCAGGGTTTCGGTCAGCGAGCCGATCTGGTTGAACTTGATCAGGATCGAGTTACCGATGCCTTTCTCGATGCCTTCCTTGAGGATCTTGGTGTTGGTCACGAACAGGTCGTCACCGACCAGCTGGACTTTTTCACCGATCTTGTCAGTGAGGATTTTCCAGCCAGCCCAGTCGGACTCGTCCAGGCCGTCTTCGATCGAAATGATCGGGAAACGCTCGGTCAGGCCTTTCAGGTAGTCGGCGAAGCCTTCGGCGTCGAACGACTTGCCTTCGCCGGACAGGTTGTACTTGCCGTCTTCGTAGAATTCGGAAGCCGCGCAGTCCAGGGCCAGGGTCACGTCGGTGCCCAGCTTGTAGCCGGCTTTTTCGACAGCTTCAGCGATGGCGCCCAGGGCGTCTTCGTTGGATGCCAGGTTAGGGGCGAAACCACCTTCATCACCTACGGCGGTGTTCAGGCCACGGGCCTTCAGTACAGCCTTGAGGTGGTGGAAGATTTCGGTACCCATGCGCAGGCCGTCAGAGAAGGTCTTGGCGCCAACCGGCTGAACCATGAACTCCTGGATGTCGACGTTGTTGTCGGCGTGCTCGCCACCGTTGATGATGTTCATCATCGGAACCGGCATCGAGTACTGGCCCGGGGTGCCGTTCAGGTTGGCGATGTGCGCGTACAGCGGCAGGTCCTGGTCCTGGGCAGCAGCTTTGGCGGCAGCCAGGGAAACAGCCAGGATGGCGTTGGCGCCCAGCTTGGCCTTGTTCTCGGTACCGTCCAGTTCGATCATGGCGCGGTCCAGAGCCTTCTGATCGGAAGGATCCTTGCCCAGCAGCAGGTCACGGATCGGGCCGTTGATGTTGGCGACGGCCTTCAGCACGCCCTTGCCCAGGTAACGGCTCTTGTCGCCATCACGCAGCTCCAGCGCTTCGCGCGAGCCGGTAGAAGCACCGGACGGCGCGCAAGCGCTGCCGATGATGCCGTTGTCGAGCAGTACGTCGGCTTCCACAGTGGGGTTGCCACGCGAATCGAGAACTTCACGACCTTTGATGTCGACGATTTTTGCCATTGTTGTAAGCACTCCAGAATTTGACGAAAACAACTTAGCTTAGGAAATTCTTGCCGTTCACCGGGCGAACTTGCTTTGGGCAGGCCTGATGAAGGGAGCCCCTGACCGACTGGTCAGGGGTGGATCGGGCGGTACTTTACCCGAGAAATGAGCTTTACGCGGTTTCTACCGTCGGAAAACTTTTCACCAGGTCGTCCAATTGCTTGAGCTGGACCAGGAACGGCTCCAGTTTATCCAGGCGCAGGGCGCATGGGCCATCGCACTTGGCGTTGTCCGGGTCGGGGTGGGCCTCGAGGAAAAGCCCGGCCAGGCCCTGACTCATGCCGGCCTTGGCCAGGTCAGTGACCTGGGCCCGACGACCGCCGGCGGAATCGGCGCGGCCACCCGGCATCTGCAGGGCGTGGGTCACGTCGAAGAACACCGGGTACTCGAACTGCTTCATGATGCCGAAGCCCAGCATGTCGACAACCAGGTTGTTGTAGCCGAAGCTCGAACCACGTTCGCAGAGTATCAACTGGTCGTTACCGGCCTCTTCGCACTTGGCCAGGATGTGTTTCATTTCCTGAGGTGCGAGGAACTGAGCCTTCTTGATGTTGATCACCACGCCGGTCTTGGCCATGGCCACCACCAGGTCAGTCTGCCGCGACAGGAAAGCCGGCAGCTGGATGATGTCGCATACCTTGGCGACGGGCTCGGCCTGGTAAGGCTCGTGCACATCGGTGATCACCGGCACGTTGAAGGTGCGCTTGATCTCTTCGAAGATCTTCAGCCCCTC
Source organism: Pseudomonas sp. TYF_14 (assembly GCF_043105275.1). Classification (NCBI taxonomy): domain Bacteria; kingdom Pseudomonadati; phylum Pseudomonadota; class Gammaproteobacteria; order Pseudomonadales; family Pseudomonadaceae; genus Pseudomonas; species Pseudomonas sp. TYF_14. Next base: position 14,435 of record NZ_JBICLK010000004.1, on the reverse strand, counting down.
TTCCATGCCAGGGCCACGGTAGGACGTTACCGACGAACGGTTGGCCTTGTCGAAACTGGCCTTGAACACGTACGGGATACCGAGCTTCTCGGTAACCCGCACGTACTCTTCGCAGACCTTCATCGCCAGGTCACGGGATTCCAGAACATTCATGCCGCCGAACAGGACGAACGGCTTGTCGTTGGCGATCTCGATGTTACCGACGCGAATGATCTTCTGGGTCATCGATCAGGCCTTGTTCTTCTGAGCCAGGGCTGCCTTGACGAAACCACTGAACAGCGGGTGGCCGTCACGCGGGGTAGAGGTGAACTCCGGGTGGAACTGGCAAGCGACGAACCATGGGTGATCCTTGGACTCGACCACTTCCACCAGCGCGCCGTCTTCGGAACGGCCGGAAACCACCAGACCAGCTTCCACCAGTTGTGGCAGCAGGTTGTTGTTCACTTCGTAGCGGTGACGGTGACGCTCGGTGATCACGTCCTTGCCGTAGCAGTCGTGCACCTTGGAACCGGCAGCCAGCTGGCAGTCCTGTGCGCCCAGGCGCATGGTGCCGCCCAGGTCGGAAGCCTCGTCGCGGGTCTCGACGGCACCGGTGGCATCGGCCCACTCGGTGATCAGGCCGACCACTGGGTGGCCGCTGTTACGGTCGAACTCGGTGGAGTTGGCGTCTTTCCAGCCCATCACGTTACGGGCGAATTCGATGACAGCCACCTGCATGCCCAGGCAGATACCCAGGTACGGCACCTTGTTCTCACGGGCGTATTGCACCGCGGTGATCTTGCCTTCCACACCGCGCAGGCCGAAACCGCCCGGTACCAGGATGGCATCGGCGCCTTCGAGCAGGCTGGTGCCCTGGTTCTCGATGTCTTCCGAATCGATGTAGCGCAGGTTGACCTTGGTCCGGTTGGTGATGCCGGCGTGGCTCATCGCTTCGATCAGCGACTTGTACGCATCCAGCAGCTCCATGTACTTGCCGACCATGGCGATGGTCACTTCGTGCTCCGGGTTGAGCTTGGCATCGACCACCTTGTCCCACTCGGACAGGTCGGCACCATTGCACTGCAGGCCGAAGCGCTCGACGACGAAGTCGTCCAGGCCCTGAGCATGCAGCACGCCCGGGATCTTGTAGATGGTGTCGACGTCTTCCAGCGAAATCACCGCACGCTCTTCAACGTTGGTGAACAGCGCGATCTTGCGACGCGACGAAGCATCCACCGGGTGGTCGGAGCGGCAGATCAGCACGTCAGGCTGCAGGCCGATGGAGCGCAGCTCCTTGACCGAGTGCTGGGTCGGCTTGGTCTTGGTTTCGCCAGCGGTGGCGATGTACGGGACCAGGGTCAGGTGCATCAGCATGGCACGCTTGGAGCCCACTTCGACACGCAGCTGGCGAATCGCCTCGAGGAACGGCTGCGACTCGATATCACCCACGGTACCGCCGATTTCCACCAGGGCCACGTCGGCATCGCCGGCACCCTTGATGATGCGACGCTTGATTTCGTCGGTGATGTGCGGGATGACCTGGATGGTCGCGCCCAGATAATCACCACGACGCTCTTTGCGCAGCACGTGCTCGTAGATACGGCCGGTGGTGAAGTTGTTGTTCTGGGTCATGGTGGTGCGGATGAACCGCTCGTAGTGCCCCAGGTCGAGGTCGGTCTCGGCGCCATCGTGGGTGACAAAAACTTCACCGTGCTGGAACGGGCTCATGGTGCCCGGGTCGACGTTGATGTACGGATCCAGCTTGAGCATGGTGACCTTCAGGCCCCGCGCTTCCAGGATGGCCGCCAGGGAAGCCGAGGCAATGCCTTTCCCCAATGAAGAAACAACACCGCCCGTGACGAATATGTAGCGCGTCATGAAAAACCCTAGAAGTCTGCGTTAAGGCGGCCAGCGCCGCCGGAGAAAGCGAAGGAAGGCCGAAGCCCCCGATCACCTGCGTCAATCACAGTGCATCTCGAAAAACTGCCGCGTCTGTACAGCCAGGGTATACCCGGCATGGCGTTCGCTCGTCATTTCCAGAATCAGCTCGGCAAAAAACTGCTTGGTAATCGGCAACTCCTGTGTTTTCGCGGAACCCACAGAAGTTGTATCAAGAAGGGAGGGTAGTCTACCGGAATGTACCCTTCAGCTCAAACCTTGCGCGTTCGTCGGTAACTGCCAGTGCAGTTGGCAATCCGCCTGCACCAGCCCGGGCAGGTTGGCCACTGCCAGCAGGCGTTCGCCGTGATACAGCAACGGCAGGCGCGAGCGCAGGAAATGCGGCACCTGCTGTTCGTTGAGCAGGCGCTTGAGGTCCCGCCGACCACGGCCGGGAACCTCCAGCATTTCACCCCCCTGACGGTAGGCAATGCGCAACCCGCTCGGCACGGCTGCGCCAACAAGACGCACGCAACCATTGCCCGGCAACCGCAACGGCCCATCAGGGTCGGGCCAGGCCAGCGAGCCAGCCGGTTGCTGTAGCCAATCACCGCTCAACCACCAGATGCGCCCGTGGCTACGCACCAACCGTCCATCGGCAAGCCGCCAGACTGGCCGGGCATCGGCACCGGCATCGCGCAGGTCTGCCCAGCCGGCCCAGTGCCGGGTATCGGGCAAACGGGTGCGCTGGCTCAGCCAGTACTGCAAGGCATTGCGCTGACGGGCCGGCGATAACGCCAGCAGGGCGGCCAGGTCGAGGGAATCCAGCCCCGGCCAGGCGAGGGGCGCCCCCTTACCCGCAAGCGCCAGATCCTCCTGGGCCAGTTCGTCCAGCAAACCCAGCGCCTCGCCCAGATGCTCTGCTGCACGGGCGAAGTTCTGGCTGGCCTGTGGCCAACGTTGCTGCAAGTGCGGCATCACTTCGCCGCGCAGGTAGTTGCGGGCGAATTGTGTGTCGACGTTTGACGGGTCTTCGATCCAGGTCAGCCCTTGGGCTTGAGCATACTCCTGCAAATGTTGCCGGGAACAGGCCAGTAACGGCCTGACCAGGCTGCCCTGCCCCAGCGCCCGCTGCCCCGGCATTGCCGCCAGGCCACGCAGGCCGGCGCCGCGCAACAGGCGGAACAGCAGGGTCTCGGCCTGGTCGTCGCGGTGCTGGCCGGTGAACAGGATATCGCCCGGGCCGAGCACTTGCCTGAAGGCAGCATAGCGGGCCTCTCGGGCCGCCTGTTCCAGGCTGGCGCCAGGGGAGACCTGGACGTGGATGACCTGAAGTTCAACGTCGAAATTGTCGCAGATGGCCTGGCAGTGGGCGGGCCAGGCGTCGGCCGCAGCTTGCAGGCCGTGGTGGATATGGATGGCGCGCAGCGGGGGGGATGCGTGGTTGCGGGCGTATTCGGCCAGCAGGTGCAGGAGGACGGTGGAATCGAGGCCGCCGGAGAAGGCAACGTACCAGGTGGGGGCGTTGAGCCAAGGAGTGAGGTTGATCATCTAGCCCTCGCTCGATTCCAGAAAGCATTCGCGGGCATGCCCGCTCCCACACGTACGGCGCAAGCCTCAAGGGCAGCGCAATACCTGTAGGAGCGGGTTTACCCGCGAACACCGGCGAAGCCGGTGCCATCAATCACAAGGGCCGCAAAACGGCCCCGGGGCAAATCAGAATCAGAGGCCGTAGCTCATCAGGCGCTCGTAACGACGGGCCAGCAGCGCATCGTTGTCGAACTTGCCGAGCATGTCCAGCTGCTGCACCAGATCGGCACGGATGCTTTCGGACATCTTGGCCGGATCACGGTGGGCGCCGCCCAGCGGCTCCTGGATGACCTTGTCGACAATGTTCAGGCTCTTCAGACGCTCGGCGGTGATGCCCATGGCCTCGGCCGCGTCTGCTGCTTTATCGGCAGTTTTCCACAGAATCGAAGCACAGCCTTCCGGCGAGATCACCGAGTAGGTGGAGTACTGCAGCATGTTCAGTTGGTCGCACACGCCAATGGCCAGTGCCCCACCGGAACCACCCTCACCGATCACGGTAGCGATGATCGGGGTTTTCAGGCGTGCCATGACCCGCAGGTTCCAGGCGATGGCTTCACTCTGGTTGCGCTCTTCGGCGTCGATGCCCGGGTAGGCGCCCGGCGTGTCGATGAAGGTCAGGATCGGCATCTTGAAGCGTTCGGCCATTTCCATCAGGCGACAGGCCTTGCGGTAACCTTCCGGGCGCGGCATGCCGAAGTTGCGACGCACTTTCTCGCGCACTTCACGGCCCTTCTGGTGGCCAATGACCATGACCGGCTTGCCGTCCAGACGCGCAGTACCACCCACGATGGCGGCGTCGTCAGAGAAGTGACGGTCCCCGTGCAGCTCTTCGAACTCGGTGAAGATGTGCTCCAGGTAGTCCAGGGTGTAAGGACGACGCGGGTGACGGGCCAGGCGGGCGATCTGCCAGCTGGTCAGGTTGCCGAAGATGCTTTCGGTCAGGGTGTTGCTCTTGTCTTGCAGACGGGCAATTTCATCGCTGATGTTCAGCGAGTTGTCGTTGCCCACCAGGCGCAGGCCTTCGATCTTGGCTTGCAGGTCGGCAATCGGCTGTTCGAAGTCGAGGAAATTCGGGTTCATAGTCATCCGTCTTGGGTCTACGGCCAGGCGGCCGGCCGGTTGATCCGTTTGGCGCCATACCTTAAGGGATCAGGCGCATTCAGGTCGAGATTAAATTTTTGTCGGTTCAACGATATTGCAGGAAGACGTTCTCACGCCCGAACTGGTCACGCAGCGCCTGAATCAGCCCATCGGCCGGGTCGATTGCCCACTGCTCGCCAAACTGCAGCATGGCCTTGGCGTCGCTGCCGGTGTACTCCAGCGTAATCGGGCAGGCACCGCGATGGCGGGTGATCAGCTCGCCCAGCCATTTCAGCCGGTCGCCCTTCAGTGCGTCGTGCGCCACCTTCAGGCGCAGGCTCTCGGCCAGCTTGGTGCGTGCGTCTTCCATGGTCATCACTTGCTTCACCCGCAGGCGCAAGCCCCCGGAGAAGTCGTCATTGCTGACCTCGCCTTCCACCACCACCATGGCATCGGTCTGCAGCAAGGACTGTGCCGCCATGAAGGCATCGGCAAACAGCGATGCCTCGATCCGCCCGGAACGGTCATCCAGGGTGACGAAGCCCATCTTGTCGCCCTTCTTGTTCTTCATCACCCGCAGGGCAATGATCATGCCCGCGATGGTCTGGGTTTCGCGCGACGGCTTGAGGTCGACGATGCGCTGGCGGGCGAAGCGGCGGATCTCGGTCTCGTACTCGTCGATCGGGTGGCCGGTGAGGTACAGGCCAAGGGTGTCTTTCTCCCCTTTCAGACGCTCCTTGAGGGTGAGCTCGCGCACCTTGCGATGGTTGGCATAGACGTCGACATCTGCCGCGTCGAACATGCCGCCGAACAGGTCGACATGGCCACTGTCAGCGGTATGCGCAGCCTGCTCGGCTGCCTTGATGGCCTCGCCCAGCGCCGACAGCAAGGTTGCCCGGTTGATGTCGATGTTGGCGTGGTAGGCCTTGATCTCGTCATGGAAGTGCGGGCCAAGGCGGTCCAGCGCGCCACTGCGCACCAGCGCATCAAGGGTACGCTTGTTGACCCGCTTGAGGTCGATGCGTTCACAGAAATCGAACAGGTCCTTGAACGGACCGCCTTGGGCACGCGCCTCGACAATCGCCTCCACCGGGCCTTCGCCGACACCCTTGATGGCGCCAAGGCCGTAGACGATACGGCCGTCGTTGTTGACGGTGAACTTGAAGTCCGAGAAGTTCACGTCCGGCGCGTCGAGGCGCAGCTTCATGCTGCGCACCTCCTCCACCAGCACCACCACCTTGTCGGTGTTGTGCATATCCGCCGACAGGACCGCAGCCATGAACGGCGCCGGGTAGTGGGTTTTCAGCCAGGCGGTCTGGTACGACACCAGGCCATAGGCGGCGGAGTGGGATTTGTTGAAGCCGTAGCCCGCGAACTTCTCTACCAGGTCGAAGATGTTACCGGCGAGGTCCGCATCGATATTGTTGGCTACGCAACCTTCGATGAAACCACCGCGCTGCTTGGCCATTTCCTCGGGCTTTTTCTTACCCATGGCCCGGCGCAGCATGTCGGCGCCACCCAGGGTGTAACCCGCCATCACCTGGGCGATCTGCATCACCTGTTCCTGGTACAGGATGATGCCGTAGGTCGGCGCCAGTACCGGCTTGAGGCCTTCGTACTGGTAGTCGGAGTGCGGGTAGGCCAGCTCGGCGCGGCCGTGCTTGCGGTTGATGAAGTCGTCCACCATGCCCGATTGCAGCGGGCCCGGACGGAACAGCGCAACCAGTGCGATCAGGTCTTCCAGGCAGTCGGGCTTGAGCTTCTTGATCAGCTCCTTCATGCCACGCGATTCAAGCTGGAACACCGCCGTGGTTTCGGCCTTCTGCAGCAGCTCGTAGGTCTTGCGGTCGTCCAGCGGGATGAAGTCGATGTTGAGGTCGGGCAGGTTCTTCTTGGCCTGCTCGCGGTTGATGATCTCCATCGCCCACTTGATGATGGTCAAGGTACGCAGGCCGAGGAAGTCGAACTTCACCAGGCCGGCGGCCTCGACGTCATCCTTGTCGAACTGGGTTACCAGGCCACCACCCTCTTCATCACAGGCGATCGGCGAAAAGTCGGTGAGCTTGGTCGGTGCGATAACCACACCACCGGCGTGCTTGCCGGTACCCCGGGTCACACCCTCCAGCTTCAGGGCCATGTCCCAGATTTCACGGGCGTCTTCGTCGCCCTTGAGGAAGTCACGCAGGATTTCTTCCTGCTCGTAGGCCTTCTCCAGGGTCATGCCCACTTCGAAGGGGATCATCTTCGACAGGCGGTCGGCCAGGCCATAGGATTTGCCTTGCACCCGCGCCACGTCACGCACCACCGCCTTGGCGGCCATGGTACCGAAGGTGATGATCTGGCTCACCGCGTTACGGCCGTAGGCCTCGGCCACGTAGTCGATCACCCGGTCACGGCCGTCCATGCAGAAGTCGACGTCGAAGTCGGGCATGGAAACACGTTCAGGGTTGAGGAAGCGCTCGAACAGCAGGTCGTAGGCCAGCGGGTCGAGATCGGTGATCTTCAGGACATAGGCCACCAGCGAGCCGGCACCCGAACCACGCCCCGGGCCAACCGGTACGTCGTTGTTCTTGGCCCACTTGATGAAGTCCATAACAATCAGGAAGTAACCGGGGAAGCCCATCTGGATGATGATGTCCAGCTCGAACTTCAGGCGGTCCAGGTAGACCTGACGCTTTTCTTCATAATTGGGCGTCGTCTCTTTCGGCCACAGCACGGCCAGGCGCTCTTCCAGGCCTTCGTGGGCCACATGCCGCAGGTAGTCGTCGATGCCCATGCCGTTGGGAGTGGGGAAGTCAGGCAGGAAGTACTTGCCCAGTTGCACCTGGATGTTGCAGCGCTTGGCAATCTCGACGGTGTTGGCGATGGCGTCGGGCAGGTCACTGAAGAGCTCGGCCATTTCCTCGGCCGACTTCAGGTACTGCTGGTCGCTGTAGCAACGCGGACGTCGCGGGTCGTCGAGGGTCCAGCCCTCGCCGATACAGACGCGGGTCTCGTGGGCGTCGAAGTCCGCCTGCTTGATGAAACGTACGTCGTTGGTAGCCACCAGCGGGGCGCCAAGCTTGTCGGCCAATGCCACCGCCGCGTGCACGTATTCTTCGTCGCGTGCCCGATTGGTGCGCTGCACTTCAACGTAGAAGCGCTCGGGGAACATGCCCATCCAGTCTTGAAGAAGCGCTTCGGCTTCGTCTTGCCGCCCCGCCAGCAGCGCCATGCCAATGTCGCCTTCCTTGCCCGCGGACAGGGCAATCAGGCCCTCGCTGGCCGGGGCGATCCATTCACGCTGGAGGATGACCAGGCCATTGCGCTGGCCATCGGTCCAGCCGCGCGAGATCAGTTCGGTGAGGTTGCGATAGCCCTTGGGGTCCATGGCCAGGAAGCAGATGCGCGACAGCGGGGCTTCCGGGTCGGCACCGGCCAGCCACAGGTCGGCACCGCAGATCGGTTTGATGCCGGCGCCCATGGCAGTCTTGTAGAACTTCACCAGCGAGCACATGTTGCTCTGATCGGTGATCGCGACCGCCGGCATGTTCATCCCGGTCAGCGCCTTGGCCAGCGGTTTGATCCGCACCAGGCCGTCGACCAGCGAGAATTCGGAGTGGACGCGCAGGTGAACGAAGGGAACCGACATGGAAGATCCTGTAGCAGTGCTTAACGACAAGGGCGGGATTGTAGCCTAACTAGGGGCTTTTTTTGGGGCTGCTTTGCAGCCCTTCGCGGGCACGCCCGCTCCCACAGGTACGGCCCCGCCGCTCAGACCGATGAATCCTGTGAGAGCGGGCGTGCCCGCGAAGGGCCGCGAAGCGGCCCCAATAGGTCAGATCAGGGAATCGGTGACGCCTTCGCGCGCTTCCCAAGCCGCCCGCACCGGGGCGAAGGAACGCCGATGAATGGGCGTAGGCCCAAGGCGCGCCAAGGCCTCGAGATGCACCGGGGTCGGGTAGCCCTTGTGCCCGCCAATGCCATAACCCGGGTAGATCAGTTCGAACGCACTCATCTCCCGATCACGGGTCACCTTGGCCAGGATCGATGCCGCCGCAATGGCCGGCACCTGGCTATCCCCCTTGACCACCGGTGCTGCCGGCACAGCCAGCTTCGGGCAGCGATTGCCATCGATCAGGGCCAGCTTCGGCGTAATGTGCAAGCCCTCCACTGCCCGCTGCATGGCCAGCATGGTGGCTTGCAGGATGTTCAGGCTGTCGATTTCCTCGACTTCGGCGCGGGCGATGCAGAAGCTCAAGGCCTTTTCGCAGATCTCGTCGAACAGCGCCTCACGCCTGGCTTCGGTGAGTTTCTTCGAATCGTTCAGACCGAGAATCGGCCGTGCGGGATCAAGAATCACTGCCGCCGTTACCACCGCGCCGCACAGCGGGCCACGGCCCACTTCATCAACGCCGGCAACCAGGTCTTCTACCAGGTTGAAGTCCAGTCCAATTTGCATGTCAGCGGTCCTTGAGCAGGGCCAGTACTGCCTCGGCCGCCTGATTGGAGGCGTCACGGCGCAGGGTGCGGTGAATTTCGTCGAAACGTTCGGTCTGCTGGCTTCCATCGCGCACCAGCGGCGCCAGGGTGTTGGCCAGCGCTTCGCTGGTAGCGTCGTCCTGCAGCAACTCGGGCACCAGCTCTCGCTGGGCCAGCAGGTTCGGCAATGACACGTAAGGGCTTTTCACCAGACGCTTGAGAATCCAGAAAGTCAAAGGTGCCAAACGGTACGCCACCACCATCGGCCGCTTGTACAGCAGCGCCTCGAGGGTGGCGGTACCCGAGGCGATCAGCACCGCGTCACAGGCCGCCAGGGCCTGGTGCGACTGGCCATCGAGCAGGGTCAGCGGCAGTTGGCGCCCTTCAAGCATCTGTTCGATCTGGGCGCGCCGCGTGGCGTTGGCGCAGGGCAACACGAAGCGCACACCCGGCACTTGTTGGCAAAGGCGCTCGGCGGCGTCGAGGAACAACGCGCCCAGGCGCCCTACTTCGCCGCCCCGACTGCCCGGCATCAATGCCACCACCGGCCCCTCGCCCAGGCCCAGCGCGGCGCGCGCGGCCGGGCGGTCGGATTCAAGCGGGATGGTGTCTGCCAGCGGGTGGCCAACAAAACGCACTGGCACACCTTGCTCTTCGTAGAACCGCGCCTCGAACGGCAGCAGCGTCAGCATCAGGTCGCAGCCTTCGCGGATCTTCAGCACGCGCTTCTGCCGCCAGGCCCACACTGACGGGCTGACATAGTGCACGGTCTTGATCCCGGCCTGGCGCAGCTTCAGCTCGATGTTGAGGGTGAAGTCAGGGGCGTCGATGCCGATGAATACGTCGGGCTTTTCTTCGATCAGGGTCTGGATCAGCAGCTTGCGGCGCTTGAGCAGCTCGCGCAGGCGCCCCAGTACCTCGACTAGCCCCATGACGGCCAGGCGCTCCATGGGGAAATAGGATTGCAGGCCCTCAGCTTCCATCAAGGGGCCGCCAACCCCGATGAACCGCACGTCGGGGTGGCGTGCCTTGAGGGCACGCATCAAGCCTGAACCAAGAATATCGCCACTGGCCTCACCCGCGACCAGCGCTACGCAAAGCTGGGCCATATCAGCGCGTAATGCCGCGAGCGGAGCTCAGGATCGACTGACGGAACAGCTCGACCTCAGGGTGTTGCGTGGCCGGTTCGGCCAGCTCCTTGAGCGCGTCTTCGACGGTCAGGCCCTGACGGTAGACAATCTTGTAGCAACGACGCAGCACATGGATCACCTCGTCGCTGAAACCGCGGCGGCGCATGCCCTCGAAGTTCATGCTGCGGGCTTCGGCCGGGCTGCCGAACACGGTAACGAAGGCCGGAACGTCCTTGCCAATGGCCGTGCCCATGCCGGAAAACGCGTGGGCGCCAATATGGCAGTACTGGTGAACCAGGGTGTAACCGGACAGGATCGCCCAGTCACCCACATGTACATGACCTGCCAACGCCGTGTTGTTGACCAGGATGCAGTGGTTGCCGATGACACTGTCGTGGCCAATGTGGGCATAGGCCATGATCAGGTTATGGTCACCCACGGTGGTTTCCGAGCGGTCCTGAACAGTACCGCGATGGATGGTCACCCCTTCGCGAATCACATTGTGATCGCCGATCACCAGGCGCGTCGGCTCACCCTTGTACTTAAGGTCCGGGGTGTCTTCACCGATCGAGGAAAACTGAAAGATACGGTTGTGCTTGCCGATGCGGGTCGGACCTTTGAGCACAACATGCGGGCCGATAACGGTGCCCTCCCCGATTTCTACATCAGGGCCAACGATCGACCAAGGGCCGACCTCGACGCCGTCGGCCAGCTTGGCCGACGGATCGATAATGGCCCGAGGATCAATCGAATTCATAGGGAGCGTTCCGCGCAGGTGATTTCTGCCGAGCAGACCGGCTTGCCATCGACAAGGGCGCGGCACTCGAACTTCCAGATCATGCTTTTACGGCTGAGGAACTTGGCTTCCAGCACAAGCTGGTCACCCGGCAGAACCGGCTGACGGAAACGCAGTTTGTCGGAACCGACAAAGTAGTACAGGGTGCCATCGGCCGGCTTGGCATCGAGCATCTTGAAACCAAGGATGCCGGCCGCCTGGGCCATGGCTTCGATGATCAGGACACCCGGCATGATCGGGTGTGCCGGGAAGTGGCCATTGAAAAACGGCTCATTGATGCTGACATTCTTGTAGGCACGAATGCTCTGGGCCTCGAAGTCCAGATCCGTCACACGGTCTACCAGCAGGAACGGGTAGCGGTGAGGCAGGTATTCGCGAATCTCGTTGATGTCCATCATTTCGGTGGGGAAGCCTGTAATAAGAATAGGGAGCGCAGGTGCTGACCACACGCTCCTTTTGCAATCCAAAGAGGAGCCAGCTAGCGACTGTTCACTCTTGCTCAGGGAATGGTATCAGCCTTCTGATGTCGGCAGGCCACCTGAGGTCACGGTATCGACGCGTTTTTCCAGCTGCTGGAGACGCTTGGCCATGTCGTCCAGGTGGCGGATACGCGCGGCGCTCTTGCGCCAGTCAGCCAGCGGCTGCATGGCAGTGCCGGAAGAATAGGAACCCGGTTCAGTGATCGAACGGGTAACCATGGTCATTCCGGAAACGAAAACGTTATCGCAAATATCGATGTGCCCAACCAGCCCCACACCCCCGGCCAGCATGCAGTGCTTGCCGATGCGCGTGCTGCCGGAGATTCCGACGCAAGCGGCCATGGCAGTGTGATCACCGATCTGCACGTTGTGAGCGATCTGGATCTGGTTGTCCAGCTTGACCCCGTCGCCGATCCGGGTGTCGGACAGCGCGCCACGGTCGACAGCAGTATTGACGCCGATCTCCACGTCATCACCAATGGTGACGCCGCCGATCTGTGCAATCTTGCGCCAGATGCCCTTCTCGTTGGCAAAGCCGAAGCCCTCGCCGCCGATCACGGCACCCGACTGGATGACCACACGCTTACCGATGGTCACGTCGTGATACAGCGTGACCCGCGGTGCCAGCCAACCACCTTCACCGACCACACAGCGGGCACCGATGAAGCAGTGTGCGCCGATGCTGACGTTGGCGCCGATGCGCGCACCACTTTCGATGACCGCGAACGGCCCAATGCTGGCGCTGGCGTCCACCTGGGCATCTTCCGCCACCACGGCGCTGGGATGTATACCCGCCTCAGCCTTGGGTTTGGGATCGAACAGGTGGGAAATTCGCGCGTAAGCCAGGTACGGGTCCGCCACGACCAGGGTATTGCCGGCAAAGCTTTCGGCATCCGCAGCCTTGAGCAGCACCGCGCCAGCCTGGCTGTTATCCAGGTACTTGCGGTACTGCGGGTTGGCGAGGAAGCTCAACTGCGTCGGGCCAGCCTCCTGCAAGGTGGCCAACCCGGTAATCTGCAGCGCCTCGGGCCCCTTGAGGGTAGCTCCGAGTACCTCGGCCAGCTGGCCTAGCGTCATGGTCACACTCATATCAACGGGCTTGGTTCATGCGCTCGATGACTTGGCGGGTGATGTCGTACTGAGGTTTGACATCGATGACCGCACCACGCTCGAGGACCAGGTCGTAGCCGCCCTTCTTGATCACTTCCTCGACAGCACCATCCAGCTTCGGCTTCAGTTGCTTGAGCATGTCGCGATCAGCAACGGCCTTGGCTTCGTTCAGTTCCTTGGACTGGAACTGGAAATCGCGAGCCTTTTGCTTGAACTCGAGCTCCAGGCGCTCACGCTCCTGCTGCTGCATCTTGTCGCCGCCCTTGATCAGGCGGTCCTGGATGCCCTTGGCACTGCTTTCCAGGCTTTTCAGCTTGGTCAGTTGCGGACCGAATTTCTTCTCGGCATCAACCGCATACTTCTTGGCGGCATCCGACTCGAGCAGGGCCATCTGGTAGTTCAGGACGGCAACCTTCATTTCGGCGAAAGCCGGGGTGGCGACCAGCGCCGCGGCCACTACGGCCAATTGAGCCAATTTACGCACGATGCACTCCTGGATAAACCGTTGTCATTAAGCAAGGGCCGACCTTAGAAGGTCTGGCCCAGAGAGAATTGGAACACCTGGGTATCGGCATCGTCCGGCTTCTTGACCGGCATTGCCAGGCTGAAGCTCAGCGGGCCCAGTGCGGTAATCCAGGTCACGCCTAGGCCGACCGAACTGGCCATGCCCGAGAACCCGACCTTCTCGCAATCAGGTTTGTTGCCGCAATTGGTGTCGAACACGTTACCCACGTCCCAGAACACAGAGGTGCGCAGTGAACGCTGGTCCTTGACGAACGGCAGCGGGAACAGCAGTTCGGCACCGCCTTGCACCAGCACGTTACCACCAAACGGCAACGGATCCTGATCCGGGTCGGCGATGGTGCCTGGCTTGCCACCTGCGGCCTCACCGATGCTCGGGGTACTGCGCGGGCCCAGGCTGCTGTCCTTGAAGCCACGGACGGAGTTGAAACCACCCGCGAAATAGTTCTCGTAGAACGGCAGACCGGAGGTGCTGCCGTAACCATCACCATAGCCCAGCTCGGTATGCAGGCGCAGGGTGTAGTCGCTGGTGATCGGCTTGAACAGCTGGCCACGGTAGTCAAGCTTGAAGAACGACAGGTCGCTGCCCGGAACGGTGGACTCCAGGGTCAGGCTTTGCGAGTGACCACGGGTGGCCAGTACGCCTTTGTTCAGGGTCGACTCGGACCAGCCGATCGAGGCCTTGAAGTTCAGGAAGTTGTCACCTTCCTCCTCGAGGAAGTCGAAGATCTCGTCAACGGTGTATTTGCCGGTCTTGATCTTGTCCTGCTGCACGCTCAGGCCGTAGGTCAGGCGCGAGGTTTCGCTGATCGGGTAGCCCAGGCTGACGCCGGCACCGTAGCTGTCCACCGCATAGCTGGCAACGTCGACGTCGAGGTCGTCGTAATCGGTGCTGCGATAGAAGGCGTTGTAGCCCAGGCTGACGCCATCGGCGGTGAAGTAGGGATCAACGAAGCCGAAGTTGTAACGGGTCTGGTATTCCGAACGGGTCAGGCCGATGGATACCTTGTTACCGGTACCGAGGAAGTTGCTCTGGCTGATCGAACCACCCAGGATCAGGCCGGCGCTCTGGGCGAAACCGACGCTGGCGGTGATCGAGCCGGAGGCCTGCTCTTCGACGCTGTAGTTGACGTCGACCTGGTCGTCAGTGCCAGGCACCTGCGGGGTCTCGACGTTGACTTCCTTGAAGAAGCCCAGGCGCTCAAGACGGGTCTTGGACTGGTCGATCAGGTAGGTCGACGCCCAGCCGCCTTCCATCTGGCGCATTTCGCGACGCAGCACTTCGTCTTCGGTCTTGGTGTTGCCGCGGTAGTTGATGCGGTTGACGTAGGCACGCTTGCCCGGGTCGACCACGAACATGATGTCGACCGTGTGGTCCTGGTCGTTGGGTTGCGGCACGCCGTTGACGTT